>JBPBQN010000001.1:0-47234 GCA_050954865.1 Janthinobacterium lividum
AATATAAGCAATGCTTCTTTTACCAGTGTTTTTTTGGGTTGAAGTGTATTGCGGAACAGGATTTTGTGCCGAAGTGCTGTCATAATCATCACTGCCAGCCATAATTTCCATCAGCAAAGCCGCATCTTCTACCGAACGTGTAATTGGCCCAACCTGATCAAAAGAAGAAGCATAAGCAATAATGCCGTGCCGCGAAACCCGTCCATAAGTTGGTTTCAAACCGATCACGCCGCAAAATGAAGCAGGTTGCCGAACGGAACCACCCGTATCTGTACCCAAAGCAGCCAGACACATATCTGCCTGAACTGCAACCGCCGAACCGCCGGAAGAACCGCCCGGCACTCTGTCTACGTCCTGAAAATTTTTGACCGGACCGAAATAAGAAGTTTCGTTCGAGCCGCCCATCGCAAACTCATCGCAATTGCAACGGCCGATGATAATCACATCTTCTGCAAGTAAACGCTCGATTACGGTTGCTGAGAAAACAGATACAAAACCATCCAATATTTTGGAAGATGCTGTAACCTGATGATCTTTATAACAAATATTATCTTTGATAGCGATAACCATACCAGCCAGGCGGCCGGCATTTCCTAATCCTAATTTTTGGTCGATAAAAGAAGCATTTGCTAAAGCTTCTTCGCCAAAAACCTCATTAAAAGCATTGAGATTTTGGTGCTGATTTATTCTGTCCAGATAGTATTGAACCAAAGAAACAACCGTAACTGTATGGTTCTTTAAATCTTGCTGAACTTCTTTTAAAGAAGAATAAAATTTCATAAGGCAGCCAATATAAAAAAAACTTACTGTAATAAGATCAGAACATCTTAACAGTAAGTTAATTTACATCTATCGCTTTGCTTAGCAATAACTTTTATTTTGTGGCTTACAAAGCGCTTTTATCGTCACGATGATCAACAACTGTTGTGTGGGTTGGCGTACCGGTTGTAGTGGTACGACTTGAAGTTGTTGGATCAGGCTCGTTAGACGCATCTTTAAATTCTTTTACGCCTTTGCCTAAACCTTTCATTAGTTCAGGGATTTTTTTTCCGCCGAACAACAGTAAAACTACTGCAAGTATTAAAATGATTTCTGGTGCACCTAATCCGCCCATGATATGTATAATTTAGTGTTTAAAATTTGATTATTTAATTTCCGTTTCGTGCGGATGTTTCTCTGTGTCGATGGTATAAGTAGTGTGTTGTACCGGTGTAATTTCGGGTTGATCCAGCGGGCTAACATCAGGAACAGCAGCAGAAGTTGTAGTTGAAGCCGGTTGATCGTGGTTGATTTTCACTTCATCAAAACTGTTGATCTGATTGTGAATTTCGCGCTTTACACCTTCTGAAGCATCTTTAAACTCACGAATACCTTTTCCTAATCCACGTGCCAGTTCGGGCAATTTATTACCGCCAAACAGCAATAATGCAACACCTAAAATTAAAATTAATTCTGGTGTGCCAATATTTAAAAACAAATAAACTGGATGTAACATAATTTTTAGTTTTAATGAACAAATATAAACAATAATTAATATAACAAATTCAAACTCAATTATCAGCAATCCATCCCTGCGGGTTCTGCGGCGTAAAGCCTTTCCATAATTCAAAATGCACCTGCGAATCACCGCTTTCAGGATCAACACCAGCGGAGCCGATTGTTTGCTTTAAACCCACTTTCTGCCCTTTCGATACGCTTACTGAACGTAAATTCATATACGCTGTAAAATATTCACCATGTTTCACCACAACCAAATAAGAACCTTCCACATTTTCCACAGAACTTACCTCGCCCGAAAAGACTGCTCTAACAGCAGCTCCCTGACTGGTTTTTATATCAATGCCAGAACTCTCACTTTTAATTCCTTGTGTATAATTAATCCCAAACTTGCCAATAATTGCACCATTTGCAACCGGCCAGGGCAATCTTCCGCGGTTTCCCAAAAAATCGTTAGACAATTTAGCAGATTCAGGCGTAGCTGTTAATACTTCTGTACCTTTCGAAGGAGCCTTTACCGTTGCAGCTGCTACCGGCTTGTTTTCAGCCCTTGCTTTGGCTGCTGCATTTGCAGCGGCTATCCGCGCTGCTGCTTCTTCTTTCCGTCTGGCTTCTTCAATTTCCCTCCGGATTGCTGAACTGATTGATTTTTTAATCTGACTAAGCAATCTGTTTTGCTGCACCATGGCTTGTTTGGTGCGCTTTTCATCTTTACTTAAATTGGTTACAACCTGTGCCTGGTTATCTTTTTCTTTGCCTAATTTTTCTTTTTCTTTTTCCTGATCAAGCAGCACATTGTTTTTTTCTTTTTTATCATGGTCTAAAGCCACAATTTTAATGTGCAAATCTTTCTGTGTGCCTTCAATATAACCTGCCTGTCGCTGCCGGTAGTCTCCAAATTGCTGCATGTATTTTAGCCTTTTATACGCCTGGTTAAAATCATTGGCCGCAAAAATGAACATCAGTTTATTATAAGCACTCTGGTTGCGGAAAGCAAAAAGCACCATCGCCGCATATTCTTTTTTAAGCTGATTTAACTGCGATTGTAAACTACGTACGTTATTGCTGTTATCCGAGATTTGATGATCCAGCAATCTAATCTCCGAATTAGCCGTTGTAATTTTCTCTTCCCGCAAATCAATCTGCGCTTTCAGCAAACTCAGTTGCTTTAAAGAAGTTCTTTTATCACGGGAAATTTTAGAATATTCATCATTCAGCTTGTCCAGTTCTTCGGTAATTTTATCGCGTTTACGCTTCAGTTCGGCACTGCTTTGTGCAAACGAATGCATCGCAAATCCTACAAACAACAAAAACAGAAAAGCTTTTTTTACCATCATTTTTTCAGGCTGATTTTAATTAATCAGTGTATAACCTTTTGGTTCGTTAAACGGCGTATCCAATTGCTGATCAAACTCAGTTTTAATAAAATGCAAATCCGCTTTAATACTGTTTTGGCCAGAAACCGAATTGATACCGATTACGGATGGCAAAATACGTGCATCAGCCTGAATAAAACTACTGTTATTTACATCCAGTTTTTGCGCTGCTTTTGGGTTGGATAATTTCAGGGTGATTACTTTTAAAGCCGGACTAAATGTGGTTTGATAATTCAACTCATTTAAAACACCTGATAAAACTGTATTCGTTCCGTTGGAAGTCAGATTAGCTTCCGAAGAAATAAACTCCGGCACCGCGTTTCCAACCAAAATAGATTCTACCGTTTTGTAATTTACCTGCCGACCAGTGTATTGATAAACGTAGCTGAACGGTTTTTTCAGATAAACACTTTGAAGTTTGTTGATAATTTTGATGCTGTCGGGCGTGATCACGGCACGCGCCACTTCAATTCCGGCAATTGCGGTAATCGAAACCCAAATCTGTTTATTTTTTTGGATGCGGATGTTCAGCGTTACATCGTAACCTTTGCCATCAATTTCCAGATGTGTACGCGCTTTGCCGGAAAAAGTATTGAAGTTAATTTGCTGGTTTTGGATCGATTTAATTTTTGCTGATTTACCGTTATCCGTTTTTATCGCAGCAGAATCAGCCACAACAGGAATTGCAACCGGGTTATTTACCGAAACCAGCTGCTTTTTTGCTTTGCAGCCAAACACCAGCAGCAAAACCGCAACTATTAATAATTTATTCTGAATACTTTTTTTCATTAATCTTTTTATCTAAAACAGCCGAATTGCTACCTAACTGCTTGGCAGTTTTCCAATATTTTACGGCAGTATCTGTATCATTTAAAAAATACAGCACATCACCGTAATGCTCATTTAAACCGGCACTTTTTGCATTGTGTTTGATGGCTTTTTCCATCCAGGTTTTGGCTTCGGCGTATTTTTTTTGTTTGAATAAAACCCAGGCAAAAGTATCTTCAAAAGAAGCATTATCCAGCTGCAACTCGTTGCTGTGGCGCGACATTTGAGCGGCTTTATCCAATTTTTCTGCTCTTAACGATAAATAATAAGCATAATTATTCAACGTGTAAGCATTATCCGGATTATTGGTAAGTGATTGATCATAAGCTGCATCCGATTGCGCATTGTCTTTCTGCTGATGATAATTATCACCCAGCGAAGCATAAACCTGACTTAGCATATCCTTATCCGTTGAGCCTAAAGATGCCGCATTTTTTAAATAAGGCAATGCTTCTTTTACCATACTTTTTTGAGAATACGCCACGCCAACCAGGTAATTAGCCATCGCCTGATTTGGAAAAAGTGATAAAGCTTCCTGTCCGTCTTTTATGGCCTGATCAAACTGGTTCTGGCCCATTTCCAACCGGATAATTTGCTCCCAAACGGCATAAGTCTGGTCATTTATAGCCAAAGATTTTCGGTAAACCGGAATAGCCTGCAAGTAAGAAGCGTTTTGCACCAGCATATCGCCATAAAGATTAAAAGCGCGCGCATCATCAGTATGCGTTTCAGCAATAATTTTACTCAATTCCAGCGCGCTGGCTTTGGCTTCCGGATCCGGAAACTTGGGGAAATAACCGGTAACGATCCGCAGCTTTTCATCAATTTTGAGCGATGGATAAGCAAATGCTGTTTTTAGCTGGTTAAAACAGGCGGCGTAATTTTTCTGGTCGCGGTAAATATCCGCCAAAGCCAAATGGATCAACGCATTATCCGGAACATTTTTTTGTGCCGATTCTAAAATTTTTAAAGCTTTATCGTTTTGATTATTAGAATTATACAACTCGCTCAATTGCAGATACGAACGGATTTCCTGCGGATTTTCCTGAATTAAAGCCTGCAAATCTTTCACCGCCAAATCTAATTTGCCTTGTTTCAGGTAGATTTTTTGTCGGTCGAAAATCAGTTCTTCATTTTTACCAACTTTGTCTTCCAGCTGATTATAAACGGCCAACGCCTCATCATATTTTTTTTCGAGCACCAAAGCACGCGCCTGATCGGTGTAATAATCCGGTTTTTCTGGGTTGATGCGGATCAGTTCTTTAAACACATTTTCCAGCTTCGGAATATCGTTGATCTTCTCATAATTTGCGGCCAGCGCACTCCAGTACCATTCGTTATCCGGATTTACGGTTACTGCTTTTTCCAGCAAAATACGCGCATCAGCATCCTTTTTTTCGCTGGTGCGGATTCTGGCCAACTCATACATTCCGGCGTCATTTGCCGGATCAATCTCCAAAACCTGCGAAAAAAGCGTAGCCGCAGCAGATGCGTTTTCCATCGTTTTTTCGTGCAAAGCCTGATAAAAAAGCTCGTTCATCACCACACTGTCCCGCCGTAAAAGCGGTTTGCCAACCACCATTACGATGCTGTTTTTATCGGTGTTTTTTTTGCCTTGTGCCGAAGAAATAATCGGCAGCAAAACAATCAACCCAAAAACGAAATAGCTTTTTTTCATGCTGATTTATTGTACGCCGGTGTGGCCATAACCACCGGTGCCGCGTAAAGTTTCACCCAAAACCTGTACCTGTTCCCAGTCAATTTTTTCATGTTTGGCGATCACCATCTGCGCAATCCGATCGCCATGATTAATGTTGAAATCAACATCCGAAAAATTAATCAGCAACACTTTAATTTCTCCGCGATAATCCGCATCCACCGTTCCCGGCGAATTAACGATACCGATGCCATACTTAAAAGCCAAACCGCTTCTCGGCCTGATCTGGGCTTCAAAACCAATGGGCAACTCAATATGAATTCCTGTCGGGATCAGCAAACGCTGCATCGGTTTCAGCACCAAAGCTTCCTCTAAATTAGCCTTCAAATCCATACCAGCCGCGTGCGCCGTTTCGTACGCAGGCAAACTATTTTTTGAGTTGTTGATGATTTGGATGGTCATTTTTTGAGTAATAAACGAAGCTCTTTGCGTTCGCTGTATAAAGCCGCGGCCGTAAATAAAACTAAGAACAAGTTACCGATTATTAAGCTCCGGTGAAAAACCGTGAACGATAAATATACAATTACCGCAGCCGCAGCCAAATAAGCTACATTTTTTTTAAGCTGATACGGAATTGGGTAATGTTTTTGTCCTAAAATATATGATAAAACCATCATCGTGGCATAAGCCATCAGCGAAATCCAGGCAGAAGCGATGTAACTGTATTTTGGTATAAAAATCAGGTTCAAAATGATGGTTAAAATCGCACCGACACCAGAAATGTACAAACCAAAACGTGTCTGATCGGATAGTTTGTACCAGATGGAAAGGTTCATGTAGATGCCTAAGCTGACATAACCAAACAATAAAATTGGAACAACCTGTAAACCAGACCAGTAAAGCGATCTTTGCACCGCATCTCTTCCTTTGATAAAACCTTTCAAAATTTCAATATTGGCTGATAAAGCGATGCACATCAGGCAAACGGCAATGATAAAATAAGTCATGATCCGGGCATAAGTTTCGCCGGAATTTTTGTTTTTGGCATGACTGAAAAAGAAAGGCTCGGCACCCAACCGGAAAGCCGAAACGGCAATACTTAAAAAAATGGCCAATTTGCAGCAGGCACCGTAAATGCCAACATCTTGCTGTCGATTAATTGGTAACAGGTTCTGCAGGAAAATTTTATCAATATTTTCATTGATGATAAATGAAATATTAGCCACCAAAACCGGAAAGCTGTATAACAGCATGTTTTTAATCAGCGCACCATCATAACGAAATTTGAGCTGCAATAATTCGGGTAGTAAAAACAGCAAGGTGATGATGCTGGCAATCAAATTAGAAATAAAAACATAACCTACCCAAGCCGGGCGATACCAATGCGAAAGGGAATTTGCACCCACACCATTTGCTTTGATGATCATTGGGATAATGAACAGGAAAAACAAATTCGCCCCAACATAAATAAAAATGTTGATGAGTTTGATCAACCCAAAACGTGCCGGCCGGCCATCAGCCCGAACTTTGGCAAACGGAATTACGGCCAAAGCATCAACTACAATGATGTAAATAAAATAACGGATAAACAGCGCCTGATCTGCCAGGTTCGTTTCTTTTCCGCCAATCCAGCCAGCAATAATGTTGCTCAGCGGCAAACTGATCAGCAAAAATAAAGCAGCTATAAAAACAATGGTTAAAAAAGTATTGCTGTACACTTTTTCTTTATCAGCGTCGGTTTTGTTGAGGTAACGGAAAAAAGTGGTTTCCATGCCGAAAGCCAGCACCGGATTGATCAGCGAAGCCAAACTGTACATGTAAATAAAAATGCTGTACTGTTTGGCCGGATAAACGTAAACGAATAAAGGCGTGAGGATAAAGTTAAGTAACCGCGAAAAGATGGTACTTAACCCATAAATAGCTGTTTGGCCAGCAAATTTTTTTATCGTCGACAAGTTTTGAAGGTTGGTTAAAGCCGGGATGAACTTTTACAAATTCATCATAGCAAATTCTTTTTTACGGCTTCAAAATTACGATAGTTTTTCATTTCGCCTTCGCTGCTTTCAACCTGTTCTATACGGGCGCGGTCCGGGCCTTCGTGGCACCAATCCAAAAATTCTTTCATGGCAAAATCATCTCCTTCTGCTTCTAAATAAACAGAACCGTTGCTTTCGTTGCGGATGAAACCTTTGATTCCCAGCTGATCAGCTACGGCTTTGGTGCTGTCGCGATAAAAAACGCCCTGCACTTTACCCGTAACTTTGATGTTGAAATGTTTTTTAACCATGCTTCTTTTATCGACTAAAAATCAGTCTCAAATAAAAATATTTTTTGTTTAGATGAGCCTGCGGACTTTTGTTTCCGGCGTGATTTTCAGCTTGTTTAAACCAGTCAGCAAATTCAGGCCGGGCGTTTTGCCAACTTCAATCGTTCCTTTTTCATCTTCAATACCCAAAAATCTGGCTCCGTTAAGCGTTGCCCATTCTACCAGACATTCTAACGAAAGCTCTGGAAAATGTTGCTGCAAAACCCGCATTTCTTTTAAAATACAAAGTCCGGAATTAGAAGCCAAACTATCCGTTCCTAACGTAATATTAAAACCGTGATGCGTAAAAATATTCACTTTCGGCAAAGAATTTTCGATGTATAAATTGGCTTCCGGACAAAAACACCAATTAATTTTTTTATCAAAACGACGCGTAAAATACACATCTTTCATGCTTGTAAACGTGTTGTGCACCATCAGCACGCTTTGGCGGTTGCTTAAAAGCGGAACGATGGATTGCAACGAATTACGTGCCTGCGGTTTAAAAAACTCGATATCCAAACCTAAACCATTGTAAAACTCCAAAAAACTGCCTTGCTTGTAGCGGTACAATTTATTTTCTTCGTCGGATTCCTGATTGTGGATGGTTAAAATCGAATCATTTTCCTCCGCTTCTTTTTTAATCAGCTTAAATAATTCTTTGGAAACCGAATATGGCGCGTGCGGCGTAATGGTGGCAGCCATCGGTTTAAACTGATCGCGCACTGAAATTGCTTGGTTAAAAATAGCATCGGCATTTTTCGGATCAAAGCCAAAAACCTCTACAAAATTGTGGTAATACAACTTGCTTTTGGTTTTAATGGAAGCCGTAATCGCACTGTTGGAAATATCGCCAACGGCCACAATTCCGTTCTGAAACATTTCTTCATCGGCTTTTGCAGCAGCTTCTAAAACTTCACTTTCATCCACTTTCCGGTGTTGCTGTACGTTTTTGATGAAAGCAATCAAACCTTCGCCCGCCGGAATTTTTCCTTTTAGATGAGAAAGTTCCAGATGACAATGCGTATTGATGAAACCGGGACAAATGATGCCGCTCAGTTTTTCAGAACTTAAATCTGCAAAATCATCATCTTTGGATGAATTATTTTGAGGATCTATAATTTTGATGATTTTTCCCTTGTCATCAACAACAATACTTCCGTTTTTAATCGGTTCAGTTTGGGAAGTTAAAATGTAATCGGCTGTATATTTTTTCATTTAACAATTTTCGGCATGGTAATCAATTGAATCACTGTTGCTTTGGTTCTTGTTTTTGTGTAAAAAAACCAAAAAATAAACAGTACTTCTTTTATAGTCGTATTTTTGCAAGGTGATAATTACAGAGGAAAAAATCGATATTCGAAGTTTAACGCTTGCCGGGATTGAAAAATATTTTTCGGAAATAGGCGAAAAAAGTTTTCGAGCCAAACAAGTTTATTCCTGGTTATGGGAGAAATCGGTTACCGATTTCTCCCAAATGAGTAATCTTTCCAAAGATCTTCGCACCAAATTAACCGGGCTTTTCTCTATAAATGCAGTAAAAGTACATACTTCGCAGTTTAGTAACGACAGAACGATAAAAAATTCTTTTAAGCTGTACGACAATAACTTAATTGAAGGTGTTTTGATCCCTGCTCCTGAACGTATGACGGCTTGTGTTTCGTCTCAAGTAGGTTGTAGTTTAACGTGTAAATTTTGTGCTACAGGATATATGGAGCGCAAAAGAAACCTCAATCCTGACGAAATTTATGATCAGGTGGTGCTTTTGGATCAGCAATCCAAGCTTAATTACAACCATCCGCTCACCAACATTGTGTATATGGGCATGGGCGAACCGCTGCTGAATTATGCCAACGTGATGAAATCTATTGAGCGGATTACGGCCGAAGACGGTTTAAATATGGCGGCTAAACGCATTACCGTTTCTACCGCCGGCATTGCCAAAATGATTAAAAAACTGGGCGATGACCAGGTAAAATTCAACCTGGCACTTTCGCTGCACGCCGCAAATGATGCCAAGCGGAACGAAATTATGCCGATTAACGAGCAAAATTCGTTAAAAGCTTTGGCTGATGCACTGAAATATTATTTCGCCAAAACCAAAAATCCGGTTACGTACGAATATATTTTGTTTGATAATTTTAATGATGAACTGGAAGATGCCGCCGAACTGGCTGCGTTTTGCAAACATTTGCCCTGCAAAGTAAATATCATTGAATATAACCCGATTTCTTTTGCGGATTTCGTTAACACCAAAGAAGCCAAAACCGATGCTTTTGCAACTTATTTAAAACGACAAGGTATCAACGTAAACATTCGCCGCAGCCGCGGAAAAGATATTGATGCAGCTTGCGGGCAACTGGCTGTAAAACAGCAATAAAATTTCCTATTTTAGGGCGATAAAAACAGCATCAGCATGAATTTACGCCACACTTATTTTGCTGATTTTGTTTCGTTGATTTTCCCGGAACTGTGTCAGGCCTGCACCAAAAGTTTGTACCGCAACGAGGAAGTTATTTGTGCCGATTGCCTGTATAATCTGCCTTTTACCAATTTTCATTTATATGCTGATAATGCCGTAGCACAAAGTTTTTGGGGAAGAGTTCCGCTGGAAGCCGCTTCAGCCATGTTGTATTTCAGCAAAGGCAGCCGCGTGCAAAATTTACTGCATCAGCTTAAATACAAAAACCGGCCGGAAGTTGGTGTTTATTTAGGCAAACTGGCTGCAAAAAGGTTGCTTGAAAATCCGGTTTTTGCTGCTGCAGAAGTGATTATTCCGGTTCCATTACATCAGCAGAAACAATTAAAACGCGGTTATAATCAGAGTTTGTGTTTTGCTGAAGGACTCTCGCAAAAAATGCTGGTTCCGATTGAAGATAAAAATCTGCTTAAAATAACCAGCACCGAAAGTCAGACGAAAAAGTCGAGAATTTCCCGTTATGAAAATATGAAAGAAGTTTTCTGGCTGAATAATCCGGAAAATCTCGCCGGAAAACATATTTTATTGGTGGATGACATCCTGACTACCGGCGCAACTTTGGAAGCTTGTTGTAATGTTTTGCAGCAAATTCCGAACGTAAAAATCAGCATTGCGGCGATTGCTTATACCTCCTGATGCTGTTTTTATCGACCTAAATTTGGGTTGATAAAAACAGCAGTAACCGATTTGATTACTGCTATTTGAAATTTTATTTGTACAAAGGAAATTTCTTCGTCAGCTGATGCACTTGATCGCGCACTTTTTCAATATGTGCTTCACCATCGATGTTGGTTAGCACAGAATCAATCAGTTCTACAATTTTTTTCATCTGCTTTTCTTTCATGCCGCGGGTAGTTACAGCGGCCGTTCCAACACGGATTCCGGAAGTTACAAACGGCGATTTATCATCAAAAGGAACCATATTTTTATTGGCAGTGATTCCGGCGCGATCCAAAGCGTTTTCCGCAGCTTTACCGGTTACGTTTTTGTTACGTAAATCAATCAGCATCATGTGGTTATCGGTTCCGCCGGAAATGATATTGTAATCCAAATCCATCAAAGCTTCGGCCATGGCTGCGGCATTTTGCTTTACCTGAACGATGTATTTCATGTATTTATCGCTCAAAGCTTCGCCAAAAGCGATGGCTTTTGCTGCGATAATATGTTCTAACGGACCACCTTGTGTTCCCGGAAAAACAGCCATATCCAGCACAGATGACATCATTCGTGTTTCGCCTTTTGGTGTTTTTAGGCCGAAAGGATTTTCAAAATCTTTTCCCAGCAAAATCAAGCCACCACGCGGACCACGTAACGTTTTATGCGTAGTTGTGGTTACGATGTGGCAATGCGGAAGCGGGTCCGTTAGCAAACCTCGGGCAATTAAACCGGATGGATGCGAAATATCAGCCAGCACCAAAGCACCGATTTCATCAGCTACGCTACGGATAAAAGCGTAATCCCAATCGCGCGAATAAGCCGAAGCGCCGCAAATAATCAATTTTGGTTTTTCGCGGAGGGCAACTTCTTTCAGCAGTTCATAATCAATTAAACCGGTTTCTTTTTTCACCCCATAAAAAAATGGTTTGTATAATTTGCCCGAAAAATTTACTGGCGAACCATGCGTTAAATGTCCGCCATGAGAAAGATCAAAACCTAAAATTTTATCACCCGCCTGCAAACAAGCCAACAAAACGGCGGCGTTGGCCTGCGCGCCAGAATGCGGCTGCACATTGGCCCATTCGGCGTTAAAAAGTTGTTTGGCGCGCTCGATAGCGATAGTTTCAATTTCGTCAACTACTTCACAGCCACCATAATAACGTTTTCCGGGCAAGCCTTCTGCGTATTTGTTTGTTGCTGCGGAGCCGGCTGCTTCCATCACTTGCTTACTCACAAAGTTTTCGGAAGCAATGAGTTCGATGCCTTTTTCCTGTCTTTCCTGCTCTTCGTCTAATAATGTAAATATTAATTTATCTCTTTTCATGATCTGTTTTATGGACGGCCAAATTTAGCCATATTTTTATCCGATGCCTGATTTTTTTGCAAGAAGTACGTTGCGGCCGATGCTTCTTTTATCAACCTAAAATTGGTAAAACCAAAACGGTATAATTTATATTCTTTATCTTCCGGAGAAAAATCTGAATCAGCGCAAAACATAAAGCACGCTTGCGCGTAGAATTCGGTACCGATTATTTAAGCAAATAATCTAATTTTGTATAGATAAAAACAGTATAGCGGCTACATGGAAGTACAGGCGGGCAACCTTTTACAGCAAATTCATTCCCCATCTGATTTAAAGAAATTTAATGAAGATAATCTCCCGGAGATCTCCCAGGAATTGAGGCAATATATTATTGATATTGTTTCGGTAAACGGTGGCCATTTTGGGGCGAGTTTGGGCGTGGTTGAGCTAACGGTTGCGTTGCATTATGTGCTGAACACGCCTTACGATCAGCTGGTTTGGGATGTTGGCCATCAGGCTTACGGACATAAAATTTTGACTGGCCGCCGAGGTGTTTTTCACACCAACCGATTGTACAAAGGCATCAGCGGTTTCCCAAAACGGGCAGAAAGTGCTTATGATACGTTTGGCGTTGGCCACTCCTCCACTTCTATTTCCGCGGCGTTAGGCATGGCTGTGGCTTCGCACCGAAAAGGCGAGCACGACCGCCAACATGTGGCCGTAATTGGCGATGGTGCTTTAACGGGAGGAATGGCTTTTGAAGCGTTAAATCATGCCGGAATTGAAAACTCCAATTTGCTGGTTATTCTGAATGATAACTGCATGGCGATCGATCCAAATGTTGGCGCGCTGAAAGAATATTTAACAGGCATTTCTACCTCTAAATCATATAATCGTTTTCGGGATGAAGCTGCCCAGGTTTTAGCCAAAATTTCTGCTTTAGGTCCGGATGCTTTTCAGATTGTTAAAAAACTGGAGAAAAGCATCAAAGGAACCATCCTTAAAAATAGCAATTTATTTGAGTCGCTGCAATTTCGGTATTTTGGTCCGGTTGATGGCCACAATGTTAAGCAGCTGGTTAAGGTTTTGAAGCAGTTGCGTGATATTCCCGGCCCTAAATTGCTGCATTGCATCACCGTAAAAGGTAAAGGTTATGCTTTGGCGGAGAAAGACCAAACGGTTTGGCACGCGCCGGGTTTGTTTGATAAGATTACCGGAGAAATTAAAAAACCGGTTTACGATAAACCAAAACCACCAAAATATCAAGATGTTTTTGGCCATACGATCATAGAACTGGCAGAAAATAATCCTAAAATAATGGGCATCACGCCAGCTATGCCTTCCGGTTCTTCTTTAAATCTGATGATGAAAGCCATGCCGGAGCGTGCTTTTGATGTAGGCATTGCCGAGCAACATGCAGTAACGTTTTCGGCTGGATTGGCTACGCAAGGCATGATTCCGTTTTGCAACATTTATTCCAGCTTTATGCAACGCGCTTATGATCAGGTAATTCATGATGTGGCAATACAAAAACTGAACGTTGTATTTTGCTTAGATCGGGCCGGATTAGCTGGAGCCGATGGTCCAACGCATCATGGTGCTTATGATTTGGCTTATATGCGCTGCATTCCAAACATGGTGGTTTCTGCACCGATGAATGAAGAAGAACTGCGCAACCTGATGTTTACTGCGCAGCAGGATAATATGGGTCCGTTTTCCATTCGTTATCCGCGTGGTAACGGCGAAATGGTGAACTGGCAAAAACCGATGAAAGCATTGCCAGTTGGTAAAGGCCGGATGATTTGTGATGGCGAAGAAGTTGCTTTATTAACCATCGGCACCATTGGAAATGAGGCCATAAAAACAGTAGAAAGTTTAAATCAGGAAGGGATTTACCCGGCGCATTACGATTTACGTTTTGTAAAACCTTTGGATGCTGATCTGCTGCATCAGGTTTTTAAAAAATTTAACCGTATTATTACTGTAGAAGACGGTTGTTTGCAAGGCGGAATGGGTAGTGCCGTAATTGAATTTATGGCTGACCATGGTTATGCTGCAAAAGTGATTCGTTTAGGCATTCCTGATCGTTTTATTGAGCACGGAGAGCAGCCGGAATTATGGGCAGAATGTGGTTATGATGCAGCATCCATTTCCATCCAAGTAAAAAAATTAGCGATAAAAAGAGCAACCCAAACGATTGCTTCCTAATGCTTCTTTTATCGGTATAAAAACGGTGAGGCCGAAATGATGATCATTTCGGCCTCACCGTTTAAGTTATTCCTTCAACCTTAAAAATCGTAATACAAATTGCGGAAACTGCTGCGCAGGCCAATCGTTAAAATAGCAGTGTTGTTGGTAGATAAATCGTTCGTTTCTTTGCGGAAGATTGCTCCTGCTTCAATCCGTAAATTATATTTTGGGTTGAGCATGTAGGAAACTCTTCCTTCTCCATAATACAAGTTGGTGGTTAAACCTTGTCCGGTAAAAGTGCCTACAGTTCTGGAGGCATCGGGATAAAGCTTGAAAATATCTTTTCCGTAGTTGCTAGTCAAAGTTGGATCTAAACCGTAATGCCCGAAATCAGCCTGACCATAAAAATTAAAACGGCCGATTGCGTAGTTTAAAATTCCAACTACTTCCCTAAAATTTGCACCTAAAGGATCAGCAAGCGGCTCTGTATTATGCGCGTAATTAATCAATGCATTAACTTCTGTGTAAGTATATGGCTTGGCATTGTTAATTTCCAGCAAATAATTAAGGTTTTTTATACCGAGTATATCTGCGCCGCGAACACCTAACTGCCAGGCATATTTGTTGCGATAACTGCCATCACTCGAGAAAAAATCTTTTGACTGAAATTCATCCAAAGCAAACTGTCCGTAAACAGCAGCTTTATCAACAAACTTATATTTTCCGGTAAAGCCGATCAGCGCGTTATCACCAGAACCATTATTAGCTTCCAGCGGGCGCAGGAAAACAAATGGATTGACGTAATTATAATCAAAGCCGCGTTTGTTTCCTAAATCGTCTTTATCACCCCAAATTACAGAATCAAAAAAACCGAGCGAAACTTTGTTGCTTACGTTCCAATCCAGGTAATGAAAAACGGCCCATTTGCGGCGGTAATCATCCTGATAAGAAAACTTTGTTGCCAGCGGATCCTGCATGTAAGCCCACATGGCCATGTATCGTACGTTGCCCAAAGTAGCCGTTAGTTTTAGGAAAGGATAGTTGGATGCAAAATCGGAAAGCAGTACAGAGCGGTAACCATCACCAATAAAAGTTTTGTCCTGGCCTAAAGCAATGTTAAGATATTTGCTAGGCGTGTAAGAAAGCAAAGCTGTGGAATAGGAATAGTCGCTGGTTGCTTTGCCATAACTTCTATCGTATGCCTGTCCGGGTACAAAAAAAATCTGGCTAGTTGCGTTTTTATCGATGTAACGGTTTATATAATCAGCAAACACGGCCTGGTTTTCGTAACCGCTGGTGTAAAAATAAAATTTGCTGCCAATAGTGCCGCCTACCTGGTAACCGCGCGTATTTAGCCAAGTTGTTTTGTTGTTGCTAAAATCACGGCCCGCTGTTAAATCAGGCAAAAAATCGATAAAGGCCGTAAAGCCTTTTTCCTTGATATCTACCAAATGCTCCTGAAATAATTTGCGGTGCACCCAGCTTCTTTTACCGATAGAATCTACGCCAGCATTCATTAAAGACTGATATTGCTGACTGATAAGCGGATCATCCACCAAAAACGGTTTCATAGAACTGTGGAAACGGGATTGGTTGGAATATACGCTCGAATCCATCTTTTGGTAAAACTGATAAGCATATGGCAAATAAACAGATTGCGCCTGCGTCGATGATCTTATCCAAAATATAGTCAGTAAAAGAAGTAGTAGTTTTTTGTTCATGCCGATTGGCTTTGATATTATTTTAAACAGTTTTATGCTGAGTTGAATTTTTGCACAATAAAAACAGCATCAGCATTTATACGGCGCAAATATTAAAATAATAACAGGAAAGAAAATTATTTTTCGGATTGATTAAGTGCAGCCACTTGTTCTTCCAGTTCCTGATACCAATCTGCACCATATTTCCGAATCAGCGGATCTTTTAAAAACTGATACACACTTACTTTCAGTTCATCGCCAAAACTACAAGCAGGGCTGCAAATGCTCCAGCGATCATAAAACAGCACTTCAAATTCTGGGTATTTAGTTACGCGGATGGGATACAAATGGCAGGAAATCGGTTTTTTCCAATCTACAACTCCGGCTTCATATGCTTTTTCTATGGCACATTTTGTGATGCCATTTTCCCAGGTTACGTAAGCGCACTCTTTGTTTCCATCTACACAAGGCGTAGTATAATCTCCGTCAAAATCAATTACCGAAGTACCAACCTGTTCGATTGTTTCAATGCCTTTGGCCGTCATATACGGTTTTACTGCCGGATAAATTTCTGCCAAAACATTTAGTTCATCCAGATTTAGCGGCGCGCCCGCATCACCTTCTACACAACAGGCACCTTTGCAACGGTTTAAATTACAAACAAAATTTTCTTTGATCACATCTTCATGCACCAAAGTATTATTTACTTCAATCATTATTCTTGAGGTTGATTGGTAGGAAATTTTAAACCTTTTGCGTTGGTAATTTCTAACGTAACGGTTCCCACCAAAAGTTCTACCTGCGCTTTTACAGGTATGCGGTTGCCATCATTGGTAATCCACAAATACAGTTTGCTGTCTTTCCGGAAAATGCGGCCAGGAACAATAGAGGGGCAAAACTTCAAACAGTTAAAAGTACCCAAATCACAGGTAACATCTTCTTTTCCAACATAAGTGATGCCCAATGTTTCTATTTTTTTTTCGGAGAAGTATTGCAGCTTCAACTCGTCTCCCGGTTTTATTTTTGACAGGTCAAGATTACGGGCGAAATAATAAGCAGAAGGCAAATCAAAAACCTGTCCTTTAAACGGAAACGTTCCGGTTTGGGCGGTGATCTTTTTATTTTCGTAATCAAAAAGCACTTTGTCACTCCGGCGATATTTGCCTTCGCGGCGGTTTTCGGTGTAATAATAAGGCAGCGTTGTGGCACGATCTATAAAAGATTCGTAACGATTTCTTACCTTAAAAAAAACATCAAAACTGCCAGCTGTTTTTCCGTCAATCACAATGTGGTAAGTGGGCTTTTCTTCAAACTTCGCCGGACTTTCTTCGATTTTCAAATTGGCTTCAGCAGCCGTAAAAATGCCGTATTTTAAGCGGTAACTTAATTGTTCGCCGTCTTTATAAGCTAAAGTGTTTTTACGGATTAAATCTTGAGAAAATACATACTGGTGTATTGTAAACAGAAAAAACGAAGCAATCCATAAAGTTTTTACCATAACCTATCAGCCGGAAAAAATTTAATTTTTAAACAAGTTCTTTACGCTTATAAACGGGAACGGTAGAGCAAGGTTCTCCGTATAAAATACTTTTTACTACTGATGTTAAATAGAAAGTTAAGCTAACATAAGCTGAATCTGGTACGGCAATATCGCCGCAGCCTTTAATTACCACACGCTGATCTCGAAATTTTTCGAGATCCATTTTAGTAATTGCTTCCTCAAATAAAACTGTTTCCAACGTATTCAAATCACCAAAAACTACTTTTTTAGCAATCGAAGACAATTTATTGGCCAGCAACATATACGCCCAAGTTGGCACAATGGCATCTGCAGAACAAGTTACCGCTACAAATTTATCCTGATACTGCTGCCAATCGTGCTGTTTGATAAATTCCCTGAAATCCTTTTCACGCAGCATCAAACCCATAAAAAGATTGTCTTTTATATCATACAAAACACGCTCTCCTGTTGGATAAAGGCTTGCAGGATCAAAAGTAACCAAACCACTTTGGGCAACTTTATTTATGATGTTTTCCTGAATGTCCATTTTGTAAAAATAAAAAATCCGGAAGCCATTTAACTGATTTCCGGATGTAAAATTATTGTAAGTTCATATTAATAAAACTTAGCCCGGTAATCTTTAACGTTGGCTTTATCTTTTAACACATTAAAAACATCGGTATCAACGCGCTGCAACGTAGCTTGTGCAATTTGCTGACGATCTTTTGAACTATTAGGCATTGCCGGCGGATTGTTAAAGCTGTCAACCGCGTAAACATAAACGCCACTTTGTCCTTCAATCGGTTTAGAAATTTTGTGCAACGGAGAACCAAAGATCGAACCAATTACTTTATTTTCCTGATCAATGCCCGGAATAATCGGATTTGCAAAAACCACATTTTGCACCGGCGTAACTTTAGCCCCAACGGCTGTCGCAACCTTATTTAAGTCTAATGCTTCTTTTACTGCACTAAATTTCTCTTCCAGTTTTTTAGCTTTCACCTGATTGCGAACTGCCGGCTCAATTTGTTTTTTCACCAAATCCATAGCCAATGTTCCTTTTGGTTTGATGGTTTCCAATTGTGCAACTACGTACTGCGTGCCCAACTCAAAAACCTGGTTAGATACATCGCCGGTTTTTGCACCGTAAGCCCATTTAACAACATCACGTGCGCTTTCCAATCCATTGATAGTTGAAGCATTGGCATTCACATCATCAGCAGTCATTTGCTTTAATTTTTCAGCTTTAACTTCTTGTGCAAAAGAACCACCAGTAGTTTTACTTAAAAATGCCTGTGCCTGTGCATAAGCGGCAGATTGTGTTTTGCTGCTTGGCGTTAACGGTTTATCAACAATGGCTACTTTTACCACTTTAGATGAACCTTTTTGATCTTCAATCTCGATCAAATGCACACCAAATTGAGAAGTTACAATTTTTAAATCACCTTTTTTGCCGGTAAAAACAGCATCCTCAAAAACCGGAACCATGGCACCGCGGGCAAAAGTTCCCAGTTCGCCGCCTTTAGCTGCAGAACCATCAACTGAATTGGTTTTAGCCAGATCAGCAAATGATTTTCCGCCCTGAATTAATTTTCTTAAAGAATCTGCTTTGGCCATAGCTTTATCCACACCGCCCGCAGCAGTTGGATTGATTAAAATATGACGGGCTTTTACAGAATCCGGACCAACTTCAGCATTAATCAGTTTAGCAATTTTATAAGCACCGTTTGATAGATAAGGACCGTAAACGAAGCCTGGTGCTGCACTAAACATTGCAGAATCTAAGGCCGGTTCTAATTGTCCTTTTTTCTGATAAACCAATGGAGCTGGTGTTGCAGCGTTAATCGCCACAAACAATGAATCGTTTTTAGAGGTTTTCAATCCATCTAATAACTTGTTAATCTGCTCTTTTACAACCGATGTATCTGCTTTCGATGGTGCTGCATTAAAAACTACGTAATTTAATTTTCGCAGTTCCTCCGGATTTTTGAACTCGTTTTTATGCTCGTTGTAATAAGTGTTATAATCCTCGTCGGTTAGTTTGATCTGATTATCCGGAATAGAACTGTAATCCAAAGTAACATAATTGAAGTTGGCAATTTTGTTGCGCGCTTCGTAGTCTTCTTTAGCTTCCAGCGAGTTAACATATAAACCGTTTCTGATCAGGGAAAGATATTTTTCTGATTTTTTTCCTTCGATAATCTGGTTTACAAAACCTGCCCATTGTGCTTTCGTTGCCGGATCAGCTTTGGAAGAAGTTATATTTCCCAAAAAAGCATTTAACTGCTGGCGGTCAAACTGGCCGGTTTCGCGGTTGGTAAATGCCTGAATCACCTGCTGACTTGGGTTGCTGCCCTGAATCAAAGAAACACTTTCATTATCGCCAACAGTTAAACCCAATTTGCCGATTTGCTTTTGCAGGATAATCTGGCTGATTTGCTGGTTCCAGGTACTTTGCTGTACATAATTAACCATCTGCGGATTGATGCTTTGCTGTCCGGATTGCTGCTTGAAATTTTGCATGTTCTGATCCAGTTTGGCAGCATAATCTTCATAATTAATTTTATCGCCGTTCACTTCGCCAACGGTGGTTCGGTCGCCGTTCATAAAGGAACTTCCGTAATGCACCACTTCACCAATAATAAATGCAAAAAGTGCCAAACCGATCACAATCACCATGATCAACCCCAATCGGTTTCGCAAAAAACTCATTATACCCATAAAAAACTTTGCTATAAATACTTAAAAAAGAGGGCGCAAGATACAACTTTTGATAAAAAACCGATACATGAAATTGCGCTGTTTGTTTTAAAAAAATCTTACGGCGTTGCGCCTTTGTTTACGTTGAAATTTCCGGTTGATTGTAAAAATTCCGGACTGCTTAAATCTTCTTTACAGCGAAAAGTGCTGCCACTGATTGTATTTCCGTCTGTTCTGGTTAAGGTAGAAAACTGGTTAGAATAAAAGCGTTTAGCATTTTGATCCCAAATCAGTTCTTCAGATTTAAAAGTATCGCCTTTATCGTTTACCACTACAACGTTGCGATGCAGCTCGATTACTTTATTCAGATTTTTGGTGATGGCATATTCGGCAGTAACCGTACTGATAATTTTTTGCTTCAGATCAAAAAAATCAATATGCACACCTTTGGGCATTTCGTAATAAGGCTTTACTGTTTTTGTTTGGGTATAATTGAGCATGATCGGTGCTGTCATCCGGGCTTTTACTTTTGCCGAATCGCTGTAAATCACATCAACCCCAACTGTAGTTTCAACTGGTTTGTTTACTTCTTTGCTGGATATTTGCTGAACTTTTTTCAGATCATTTTCGCAAGCAAAAAAAAACACCGGTAAAAGAAGCATCAACCATTTTAAAGACGATCTACCAAGATTTACCGTTTGCCGCATGCTGCTTTTAATCAAACTTAAACTTGTTAAACCAGCGATCGTTTAACAAAAAGCTGAAGCGGAAATTAACAAAGTTTTCTTTCACCAGATTGTTGGCCAATGTACCGCGCTGTCCAAACTCTGTCGTAAAGTTTACCTTATAAAAAGCAGTACGGCTTTGTGAGCGGATTGGTAAACCTATACCCAGCGTAAATACGTTTTCATTAATATCCGTTGCCGAAGTGCGCACGTAAGTTTGATTGTACTGATAGCCCACACGATAATCCATCACCGCAAAATAACTGCTTAAAGCGTTGATATTTGGAGTGATTTGTCCGCCAATTCGGTAAGATGCCGTATTGTTTAAGCCTTGATTAACGCCGTCAATCGTCATTTGCGACCAGTTTCCGCGGCTGTAATCAGCTCCAACTAAATAATGACCTTCTTTTTGATAAGAAATACCAAAATTTTGAATCAGTGGCAAAGCTATTTTACTGTTAGTGCCCTGACGAATATAGGTAGTATCCGAAGCGGTAGATTCTGCGCCAGTATTTGCATCAGCTATATATTGTGTAGAAACATATTTGTTTGATGACGTAATGGTTGATTTTAACGTTCCGGAATAACCCAAAACAAGCTTGGAAGTGGTAGATAAATCAAACTGATATTGTACACCGTAATCATAACTCAGGCCTTTTACACTTTGGCTTTGTTCAATCCGGGTGTTAAAAGAACTAGCATAATAGTTTGGAATTTTTACAGATCGGGTTTGGCGCAGATCTCCAAAAATATAACTCACATTAAAACCTAAATTTAAATGCTTAAACAGGTTGAAACCATATCCAATATATGCTTTTGACAAGCCACCTTCTCCGCCATAAACGCTGTTAACAGCATTGGTATCAATTTTGGTAACTTGTTTATAGTTATAGCCCAAATCACTGTAAGGCAGTAATCCAAAGCTTAAAGCAGAAGTTCCGCGCGTAACCGGAATGGCAAAAGCAAGGTGATTTAACCTGAAATCTGCACCGGTTTGCGTGGTAGAACTGTTTTGTAAAGTGTTAACAGTTGCGTAAACACCAACATCAATAGTGGTTAAAGCAATGCCCGAATACGATGCCGGATTAAGCATATTGATGTTACTGTAGCCGCCAATAGTGCGTACGCCCGCAGCAATGCCGCCCATACCCATATTTTGCGGCAAACTTTGCTCCTGCAAAAGGCCCAAACCAAATCTGGAATAAGGCGAACTGGTGGTAGATTGCGCGGAAGCTTTGAACGCCGAAAATATAAATAAAAGTAACAATAAGCTTTTTGTACGATTGATCATTCTTGCTGATGTATAACTGCGTTTAATCCCTTTAAAACTAAGTGTGGTTCGGGTTTTACGTAAGCGGCAAAGATGCTGCTTTTTAAGTGAGTATCAAAAAAATTAAGGTCGCCGCCGGTAAGCAAAATATTGGTTTGAGGTGAACTTTCCATTTGCTTCCGCACAAAACCTTCTGCTTCAAAACGCAAACCGTTTTGCACGCCTGATAAAATAGCTTCCTGTGTATTTTTACCAAAACTTTGTTCAAAATCTGGTTCTGCTTCGATTAAAGGCAACTTTTTGGTATAAAATTTTAAGGCTTTAAAACGCATTTTTAAGCCGGTTGATATGCTGCCGCCATAATAATTTCCTGCTGCATCTACCAAATCATAGGTTACGCAAGTGCCGGCATCTATAACCATATTGCTGTTTTTAGGGTATAAAAAATGTGCTCCAACCACGGCTGCCAATCTATCCAAACCTAATTTTTCCGGATGCTGATAATGGTTTTTGATCGATTTTGCCATTTGATGATGAAACCGAAAGGTTTTAAGCTGCTTGTCCAATATCGTTTCCCACAAAAATATTTTGTTTTGCACGGAAGAAATGATGGCCATTCCCGGATTAAATTTTTTTAAAATCCGGTTTAACAACATTTCGGATATTTGCCGGAAACGTTGCGTCCACAATACATTTTCCGCCTCAAAAACGGCAACTTTTATATAACTGTTGCCAATATCAAACACCAGATTGGTCATTTTAAGCGTTGGCAATCGATAAAATCGATTCAAAAATGGCCAATCCGTCCTCATTCGCCAGCAAACTATCGGCGGCACGTTCCGGATGCGGCATCAAACCAAAAACATTGCGGTTTTTGTTGCAAACACCGGCAATGTTTTCCATCGAACCGTTGTAATTGGCTTCGTCAGAATAATTTCCGGCCGCATCACAATAACGAAACAGAATCTGATCGTTCTGCTTCAATTCCTCGATGCTGTTTTTATCGGCATAAAAATTACCTTCACCATGTGCTACCGGAATTTTTAAAGCGCGGTTCAAGTCGATTTGAGAAGTGATTAATGAGTTGTTAGTCTGCGCCTTAAGATAAGTATTATGGCAGATAAACTTACGATTTTTGTTGTGCAACAAAGCTCCGGGAACGAGGCCAGCTTCGGTTAAAATCTGGAAGCCGTTGCAAATACCCAAAACGTTTCCGCCGTTGCCTGCAAACCGGATCACTTCCTGCATAATGGGCGAAAAACGGGCAATCGCACCAGAGCGCAAATAATCTCCGAAGGAAAAACCGCCGGGCAAAACGATAAAATCTGCGCCTTCCAAATCATGGTTTTTATGCCATAAACGAACCACCTGCTGCCCCATAATTTTTTCCAGCACATAGATGATATCTTCATCACAATTGGAACCAGGGAAAATAACCACTCCGAATTTCATCCTACAAAACTAACAGAACACTTTAAAAATCAACCTATAAAAAAGTTAAAAATTGTTAAACTGAAAGTACAGCACACCAATAAGTAACAGCAGATACAAGGTTTCGTAAACCCATTTTTTGCTGGCGTACAAAAAATAATAGGCAGTAAAAACAGCAACCGGCATGGCTAAAAGCAGGAAATGATTGAAGCTAAAATCGGTTTTGATGCAGCTGGCAACGGCAATAATCAGCAAAATAAAAAGCAGCGTTTGGAAAGTTTTGCGCACCACAACCATGCTTTTGAGGAAGTTGTTTTGCAGCCGGAACAGCGCCAGTATAAAAATCAGAATTAACGGAAGCAGCACTAAAAAACGATAAGGCAATGCTGTTTTTATCACCGGAAAATTGGCATCGAAAGAAAGCCATAACGTGTGAAAAGCGGCTGTATGATCGGTGCAATAATAATAAACCGACAGAAAGAAAAGGATGGTTAAAACGCCCATTACGGCCGAAATCCACTCGTGCCAGTTGAACGGACGAAAGATGAGCAGCGCAATCCAAATCACCATAAACAAAGCAATAAACGGGAAATAAATTAACGTGCCGAGGCCAACCAGCAAACCCAAATCATAAGCGGTGGCGGTTGCTTCTTCAGTTTTATACAGATCCAGGATTTTTTGCAGCAGCCAAATGAGCAGGAAATTACAGATTAGCGGCGCACTCAGCATCAAAAACGAAGTAAACAAAGCGGTAACCGTAACATAAAGCAAGGCCGGCAAAAACGATGGTTTGCCCAGCAGGTTGTTTTCGTTGATGATGTAATTGAACCATACCGCCTGCAATATGATTAAAATTGCCGACCAAAAAAGATTGCCCGAAGCAGTAAAATCTGCGGTTGGCGCAGCAATCAGCAAGCGTGAAAAAAGACCGGTAAAAGAAGTATCGGGATGAGCCGGAAAATGAACCAATCCACCAAAACGCGTGAGAAAAAGCAGCACCGCCAGCCACAAAATATTTAGAGGATTTGGAGATCGGAAAACCTGGATCATGTAACGGTGTTTGCTACAATATTAACAGAAAAACAGAACAAGCCGAAAATTAACGTTGTTTGCCGTATTTGGAAACGATACTGGCTACAATTTGCGCGGTTTCATCCGGAAAATTTACTTTGATTTTTTCTTCGGAAGCAATCCATTTTTTCAAAGCCGGAACAAAGTTTTCATCAATTTTTTGCTGAACGGAAACGCCTAATTTGTCAGCCGCCAAAGCATTACATTGCTGCTCGTACTGGCCTTTCATTGGGATCATCATCACTTTTTTTTGCAGAAACAGCGCTTCGGCCGGACCTTCAAAACCGCCACCGGTTAGCAAACCTTCCGCAGCAGCTAAACTTTTGTTAAATGCTTCGTTTTGAATAAGTTGTACTAAAATATTTCCTTGCCGGTATTCGGTTTTGGTGTGTTTTGAAAACACTTGCCACGATACTTCTTTTACCAAACTTAAATATTTCAGCAAAAATTCATCTGCATAAGCCGGCAAATAAACCGTGTAATGTCCTAAATTTTGGGTTTTCAGGTTGCGAATTTCACTGCGGATAACCGGCGTATGAATAAAATCGTCATAACGTTCAAAATGAAAACCCACATGGTGCGTTGCCGGCGCATAATATTTAAACAGCCACTCGGCATAATTCCAGTTTTTGGAGCGAGGTGTTTTGGGGGAAATGAACGAACATTGATGACTTAACGAAACCGATTCCAGCTTTTGCAGCTTGCAAGCCCAGGCAGAAATTGGTTCAAAATCATTGATAATCAGATCGTACTGTTTTAATGGCAAAGTTTTAACATCGCGCAGCAATTGTCGCAAATTCATGGTTTTGTACGTTTTCCAGTAATCTACGCCGCCCTTTTTTCCAAAAATAAAACTAAAGCCATGTAGCTGATATTTAAGTGGTTGCGAAAGGGTAACATCTGCCTGCGTGCCGCTGATCAACAAATCCAGCTGACCATATTGCTGCAGCAAAGGCACAATTTCACGGGCGCGACTTACGTGGCCGTTGCCGGTTCCCTGGATGGCGTACAAAATTTTCATGCGTTGTAAACAGCGCGCAAATTAAGGAAAAGAGATTTGAAGATGGCTGCTAACCGTGTTTGCAACTGTCTTTATAGACAGGTTTCTGCGGAGATTTTACAAATAACTGTTGCTAAAAACAGCTTATTCGTCGTCGTCATCTTCGTTTACGCTTAGCTCAAACGGACTGATGTAAAACGCAATCAGCAATAAAAATAAAGCTGCCCAAACGATCAGATGCAAGTTTTCAAAATCCATATTATCTAAATTACGGTCAATGTCTGACTATCATTTAAACTAAAAGTTACATAAATGTTAAGATTTTATTTGTGCGCGAAAAATGACGTTTTGAGTAATTAAAGATGAACTGTTTTTCACCAATTTTTACCTTATAAAAACAGCATCAGCTCATTTAAATGATGGATTTGCTTTGGCACATTTTCCGGTTTTTCATTGCGATTTGGGTTGAAGTAAATTGCATCGATACCAAAATTTAATGCGCCGTAAACATCGGCTTCCAAACTGTCGCCAATCATCAAACTTTCGTTCTTTTGCGCGCCTGCCAATGTTAAAGCATGTTCATAAATTCTTGGATCAGGTTTGTTGATGCCGATTACTTCCGAAATAAAAACGTGTTTAAAATATTTTTGGAGATCACAACGCTCGATTTTCATTTCTGTAGATTCTTTGAAACCATTAGAAATTACGTACAATGAATATTTCTCGCTCAAATATTTTAAAACCTGGTGCGCTTCTGGGAAAAGGTTGAGCTTTTGGGGCGATAACTGTACATAATCTTCTTCAAAACCGATTGGAATTACGGCTTCATCCAAACCTAATTCTAAAAAAGTATGCCTAAAACGAGCTTCGCGCAAGGTTTCTTTGCTGATTTTTCCCACATGATATTCTGCCCAAAGCCGGTGATTGTTTCTGGTATAAGTTTCGATGAAAACATTTGGCGCAGCCAAACCTAAATCTTGTAATTTATGCTGTAGAAACAGCTCGTGTAACGTTTCTTCGGCGTTTTTATCAAAATCCCAGATGGTATGATCGAGATCAAAAAAGATGTGTTGGTAAGGCATAATCAGTTGTGAGTTTCGTGTTTTCGGTTGTCAGTCTCTGTCAGTTCGATCCGCAGGGAGAAATTTTGTTTGAAGCGAAAAATCTTTGTTGTTTGAATAGATCTCTCCCTGCGGTCGGGATGACAAAGCGGATCGAGATGACAAAACATGGCGCATACTTCTTTTATCGGGTAAAATTTGTCAAACTTTCTCGCCAAAACTTAAATCTCCGGCATCGCCCAAACCTGGAATAATATACGAATAACTGTTCATTTCCTGATCTATCGAACAAACCCAGATATGCGCTTCCGGTAAATTTTCCTGTACATATTTTAAACCACCAACACTGGCAATTACGGCGGCAATATGCAGTTCTTTCAACTGATATTTTTCCTGTAAACGCTTGCAAACCTGCACAATACTTTGTCCGCTGGCCAGCATCGTATCGCACATAATCACCGTTTGGCCATCTAAATTCGGACTTGAAATATGTTCCAGCTGAATGGTAAAATCATGGTTTTCATCCGTTTTTCGATAAGCCGTAACAAAAGCCGAAGCCGAACGGTCAAAAAAGTTCAAAAACCCCTGGTGAAAAGGCAATCCGGCGCGCAAAATAGTCGCCAAAACCGGCTGATCTTTTGCCAGATTCATTTTGGCTGTGCCGAGCGGCGTTTTCACTTCTGTTTCCTGATAATCCAGTTTTTTGCTGATTTCGTAAGCCAGAATCTCACCCAAACGAACTTGATTATTTCTGAAACGTTGCGGATTTTGCTGCGTGTGTACGTTGCGCATTTCGGCAATAAATCGGTTGGCTACGGAGTTGGTTTGATCAAGCTGGAAAATCATGCAGCCAAAATAATGCTTTTTTTACGGGATAAAATTTAGGGTGATAAAAGAAGTATGTCGTTTATTGTGTTTTGTCATCTCGACCGCAGGGAGAAATCTTCGTCGAAGCGAAATACAAACCTATACTATTTGATCAGGATCTCTCTTATCATCGAGATAACAGCACAACAAAATCCTGACAAAAAACAAACACCAAAAGCTACATTCCTTAGCATTTCAAACACAATTTCCGTACTTTTATCTTTCCAATGGATTTTAAATTAACCTCTCAATATAAACCTTCCGGCGATCAGCCGGAAGCGATCCGCCAGATGGTAGACGGCGTAAATAATGGTGATAATTATCAGACTTTGCTCGGCGTTACCGGTTCCGGCAAAACGTTCAGCATTGCCAACGTGATTCAGGAAACGCAGAAACCAACGCTGGTTTTAAGTCACAATAAAACCTTGGCTGCGCAGCTTTACGGCGAATTCAAGCAGTTTTTTCCGGAAAATGCGGTCAATTATTTTGTGTCTTATTACGATTATTATCAGCCGGAAGCGTTCATTCCTTCGTCCAATACCTACATCGAAAAGGATTTGCAGATTAACGAAGAAATTGAAAAATTGCGTTTGCGCACTACGTCTGCGCTCATGTCTGGCCGCCGCGATATCATCGTGGTTTCGTCTATTTCCTGCATTTACGGTATGGGAAATCCGGAAGATTTTTCAAATTCGGTTTTCCGGTTTGCCGTTGGAACGCGCATCGCCAGAAATGCTTTTCTTCATCGTTTGGTAGAGATTTTATATGCCCGAACCACAGCCGATTTTAAACGCGGAACTTTCCGTGTAAAAGGTGATGTGGTCGAAATTTATCCGGCTTATCTGGATTATGCTTACCGCATCAATTTTTATGGCGATGACATTGAAGAGCTGAGCACGTTTGATGTTTCCAACGGAAAAACCTTGGAGAAAATGGAAAACATGGTTGTTTTTCCGGCCAATTTATATGTTGCGCCGCGCGAACGTTTCCAGCAATCGGTTTGGGCAATTCAGGAAGAACTGGAAACGCGCAAAAAGCAGTTTATTGGCGAAGGCCGTTTTTTAGAAGCCAAACGTTTGGAAGAACGGGTTAATTACGATTTGGAAATGATCCGCGAATTAGGCTATTGTTCCGGAATTGAAAATTATTCACGCTTTTTTGACGGCAGGCAACCCGGAATGCGCCCGTTTTGCTTGCTGGATTATTTCCCGAAAGATTATTTAATGGTAATTGATGAAAGCCATGTAACTGTTCCGCAAATCCGGGCAATGTATGGAGGCGATCGTTCCCGTAAAATATCATTGGTAGAATATGGTTTCCGTTTGCCTGCGGCGATGGATAATCGCCCATTAAATTTTCAGGAATTTGAACGTTTGGCACCGCAAACCATTTATGTAAGTGCCACGCCGGGCGATTTTGAACTGGAAAAATCTGAAGGCGTGGTGGTGGAACAGGTGATCCGGCCAACTGGTTTATTGGATCCGGTAATAGAAATCCGTCCAGTAATTAACCAGGTTGATGATTTGCTGGAACAAGTTGACCAAACCATTAAACTGGGCGACCGCATTTTGGTAACCACGTTAACCAAACGCATGGCTGAAGAACTGGCCAAATACATGGATCGCCTCAACATAAAATGCCGTTACATTCATTCCGAAGTAAAAACTTTAGAACGTGTAGAAATTTTGCGCGGTTTGCGTTTGGGCGAATTTGATGTGTTAATCGGCATTAATTTGTTGCGGGAAGGTTTGGATTTGCCGGAAGTTTCATTGGTTGCGATTTTAGATGCGGATAAAGAAGGTTTTTTACGTTCAGAACGTTCTTTAATTCAAACCATTGGTCGCGCGGCGCGAAATGACCGTGGCCGCGTGATTATGTATGCGGATAAAATTACGGATTCGATGCAAGTTACAATGGACGAAACCAACCGCCGTCGCGACAAGCAAATTCAATATAACCTGGAACACGGCATTGTACCAAAAACGGTTGGTAAATCCCGCGAGGCGATTATCGAGCAAACTTCGGTAATGGATTTTAAAGGTGGCGTGCAGCAAGCTTATGTAGAGCAGGATGTTGCAGACAACATTGCAGCCGATCCGATTGTGCAATACATGAGCAAAGCCGAACTGAAAAAATCCATCGACAATACTAAAAAAGAGATGCTAAAAGCAGCAAAAGACATGGACTTTTTAGGTGCAGCAAAATTGCGTGATGAAATGTTTGCTTTAGAAAAAATGATGTCGGAGAAATTTTAGGTGGTAAAAGAAGTATCATACTTCTTTTACCACTATCGAAGTAAAACATATTCAAACCTTTTTTCCGTTAAAACTTTATATTTGTGCAACCACATTTTTTAAAACCATGTTGTTAGTCCGCTTTCTCATTATATTTCTTTCTATTGTTTACATGCTGCGCATGTTGGGCCGTTTATTGCTGCCAGCTTTATTTCGCGGGGCGATAAATAAGGCGCAGAGCAGTTCTACACAAAATCAAGCTTCGCAGCGCCGACCAAAAGAAGGAACGGTTAAGGTTGATTACATTCCGCCAAACGTATATAAAAGTGCTGTGCCGCCAACAGAAGGTGAATTTGTAAAATATGAAGAAGTAAAATAATGTCAATCATTCCGGAAGATATTTACAAACGTCGCCATTTTGGTACGCCGCAATCTGTTTCGCTGATTGTAACCAATTATATTGTTGTAATAATTGCTGTGCAAATTTTTGCCATGGCTAACCCAATAAACTGGATTTTTTGGTTAGTAATCGGCTTGTTGGCTGCTTACAATTTTTTTCAGATCCGCAAAAACCGGGAAGATTTCGACCGTAAAAACCTGATTGTTTATGCTGTAAGTGTTGTGCTTCTTTTAGTGGTGTTTTTTCTGCTTCGCCTGAAAGCAACCCATTAATAAAATTTCCCCGAACATTTCTCTGCTTTTTATTTAATCAACCTGAATACCAAATTGGTTTAAATGGATAGCTGCCTAACAAATTTATACTTAAATTTTATAAAATTTAATTAGGTTTGGAACTGATATAATTTTATTTTAATGAATAACTGGTTCAAGCAAAACGGCGTTCATTTTGCCGTTGCAGGTTTATTTTTTGTGATCTGTTTTTTGTATTTTACGCCTGCATTTCAAGGTAAAGTCTTGGTTCAAAGCGATGTTACACAGGCGCAGGGAATGCAAAAAGAAATAATGGAAGTGCGCGCCAAAACCGGCAAAGCTCCATTGTGGACGAACCAGGTTTTTGGTGGAATGCCCGCTTACCAGATATGGGCTTTTTATCCGGATAATGTTACCACTTATGTAATCTCTGCCCTAAAAACAATATTTCCAAACCCGATTGATACCGTTTTATTGTCGCTTTTTGGTGCTTATTTGCTGTTTTGCGTTTTGCGAATAAATCCCTGGCTAGCCGCAGCCGGAGCAATTGCCTTTACATTTTCATCCTACAACTTTATTTTGCTGCACGCCGGGCATTCCAATCAGGCTTATGCTATTACGTTTTTTGCACCGATTCTGGCCGGAATCATCCTCACTTTACGCGGTCGATATTGGCTCGGTACTGTTTTAACCGCCTTTTTTTTGGCTATGGAAATTCGTTCCAACCATATTCAAATGGCGTATTATTTAATGTTTTCGGTGTTGATTTTGGTTGGAATTGAATTGTATCATGCCATCAAAAACAAAACTACCATTCCGTTTTTCAAGTCGATTGCTTATCTCGCCGGTGCTACTTTGGTTGCTCTGATGATCAACGCTTCCATTTTGTGGACAACTTATGAATATGGCCAGGAATCCATCCGCGGAAAATCAAATCTTGCTCAAAAAAACACGGGAAGTGCCGGTACAGGTTTAGATAAAGAATATGCCTATGCATGGAGCCAAGGTGTTGGTGAGTGTATCACATTTTTAGTTCCTAATGCTTATGGAGGAAGTTCTTACGGTGGTTTAAAAGCAGATTCTAAAGTTGCCCAAGCCTTAATCAGCAAGGGCGTTCCAGAAGAACAAGCGAACAGTTTGGCTGCCCAGTTACCAACTTACTGGGGAATAAAGCCAGGAACCGAAGGTCCGTGGTATTTTGGTGCAGGCATTTGCTTTCTGTTTGTTTTTGGGTTGATGGCGATTAAAAACCGCGTGAAATGGTGGTTGCTGGCAACAGTTGTTTTAAGTATGCTGCTTTCCTTTGGGAAAAACTTTACGTTGGTTTCCGACTTGTTTTTCAACTATTTTCCGCTTTACAACAAATTTCGCGCAGTAGAATCTATATTGGTTTTAGCCGAATTTGCAGTTCCGATTCTCGCTTTTTTAGCGATAAAAGAAGCATTGCTTGCGAAAGACAAAGCGTTTATCCAGAAAAAACTTTTCTTGGCTTTGTATATCACCGGCGGCTTGGCACTGCTGGTTGCTGTTTTGCCAACGCTGTTTTTCAGCTTTAAAAACAGCATCAGTGACGAAAATTTAATTGCACAATTAACGCAGGCTTTTCAGGGCGATAGTGCATTTGCAACTTCCATTGTTAATACTTCTTTGGTGCAGGATCGGGCTTCACTGGCGCAAGCAGATGCTATTCGTTCGCTGATTTTTGTGCTGATTACTTTTGGCATTTTGTGGGCTTTCGTCAAGCAAAAAATCAATCTGCAAATCGTTTCTATTTTAATTTTAGCAGTTACGCTGATTGACTTATGGCAGGTAGATAAACGTTATTTAAAAGACGACAGCTTCCAGCCAAAAGAAGATGCGATGCAGGTACGCACGCCGCGCGAAGTTGATCAGTTTATTTTGCGCGATCCTGATCCGGATTTTCGGGTGCTGGATTTGACATTATCAGATCCTTTTGCAAACGCTACTACTTCTTATTTTCACAAAACTTTAGGCGGATATCATGCGGCAAAATTGAAACGCTTCCAGGAACTCATTGAAAATCAATTTACTAAAAGTTTGAATCAGGATGCGTTGGATATGCTGAACACTAAATACGTGATCACGGCTGATCCAAAAACACAAGCGGTTGGCATGAAAGCTAATGCGACAGCTTGCGGCCACGCCTGGTTTGTGCAGCAGGTTCGTTTTGCAGATAATGCTGATCAGGAAATGCAGGCCATCAGCAGTTTCGACCCGAAAAATGAAGCGATTGTAGATAAAAAGTTTCAATCCGCAATTGATACCAAGCAAAATGCAATTGATCAAAAAGCAACTATTACGTTAACCAGTTACGAACCGGAACATCTGGTTTATCAAACTGGTTCTACAACTAATCAGGTTGCTGTTTTTTCTGAAATTTATTATAATGAAGGCTGGAAAATGCAGATTGACGGCGTAGAAAAGCCATATTTCCGGGCTGATTATTTGCTGCGTGCGGCTCAGATTCCGGTTGGAAATCACAAAATTGAGTTCATCTTCCATCCAAATTCTTATTATACCGGCGAGGCGATTTCGCTGATCGGTTCTATCCTGCTGGTGCTTGCTATTTTAGCTTACATTTTTGTAGAAGTGCGGAAGAAAAAAGAGGTGGTAAAAATAGTATAAGGTGTTGAGTAATAATCAGATTTACTGAATTTGAATCTGATTATTACTCAAATAAACTATTGTATTTGATGAGTTTTACTTTGAAGGTTTGCTCACTTCAATTTGAGAAAAATCAACACTACATTTACAATTACTTCCGCAACTTTTTTTAGCCGTAACGCTTTTATAAATCATTTGGCCAACATAAAAAAGAGCTGCTAAAAACAGTATGACAACGATAACAATTTGAATGTTCATGTTTTTATAAAAGTTAATGCTTCTTTTATCGACTAAAAATCAGTGTACATTTTAATCTTTCGAGAAGAAAGCAACCGTGCCGCCAACCCAGTCAAAATCTTTATTATAACGCACGCCAATCATTTTTCCGCGACTTAATCGCGCTAAATTAATGGCTAAAGTTGGTTGCTGATCTTCTTCTGGCCAAAGGTACAAAATCCTGATTTCACATTTTACGCCGCCGTCTGGTGCCTGCACAATTGGCTCATAATTTACTTTCTCCTGAAGAATCCAGTTTTCCGGATCGGTAACTGCTTCAATATCAGCTTTTTTTACGTCGATAATAACACCTTGTCCGGCAAAAGAAAAAAGTGGCTTCAACACAAAATTTTCAAGGTTTTGCGGAATTGAAGGCAACTCATTCAAAAACCAGGTTTGCGGCACAAATTTACTGTGTAAAAAAGGCATTGTAAATTTACTGATGCGGTAAAACCAGTTTGGATGCGTAATCCATTCCACATCCAAATCCTGACGAATATCCACTACCTGATCAAAAATGTCAGGATTATTGTCAATCTCATCAAAAATTAAACGGTTATAAATGCGTTTGATAAAGATTTTTTGATCACCAGAAATATAATACAACTTTTTGCCTTCCTGCTTCAAATTCTCCAGCGGAATAATCGGAATACCTAACTGTTTTTGGGTGATAAAAAAATCAACAGCCGTTTTTTGATGAAGCGCATCTACATCCATCAAAACTACTTCTTCGGGTTGATACGGGCCGATAATGGTTTTTCGCAAAAGCTGCAAATAACTTTCTCTGTTAAGATTTGAAAAGTAAATATCCTGATCAACCGGAAAATCATAGGCTTCACGATATCTATCTCCTAAAAAAGACTGAAATCCATATAAAGATGGAAACCCTTGTAATTCAATTAGTTTCGGCGTGATTTCTCCATTTTCATCTTTGCAGATGGCAAAATCCAAAGCAATAAAATGCGGATGATCGGTTTCGTTGGCAACTTTCCATTTTTCAGGGATGGCGCGTTTTGTCAGTTCTTTAAAATCTGGATCCAGAAGCGTTTTCAGGATCTCATCTCCAGCCAGAACCAATTTTTCTTTCAGTTCTTTGCTGATAAAAACCGGCGTTTCGGCAACACGAAATCCGATGTTTTCCGGTGAAGCTTGCTGTAGGTTTTTTAAAAAATGCTGGTATTTTTCAGCTGAAAACTGTTCATTAAACGCTTTTCGTTCCGAAGAAATCATAATAAATTAAATTTATGCTTCCTGAAAAGTTAAAAGTGCCTGATCTAAAAAATTAGGAATCATGGTATTTTGCGTAAGCAACAATTTATCCGGATCGTTCAGTCTTTCCAGCATTTCGTCATATTTCCGCTCACCATGCTCTTCAATAACTTCCTTTTTCCGTTCTGGTTCCAGCAAACGCAAACGCATGCCTTCCGGGTCAGCTTCGGGATGAAACTGTGTACCGATAAAATATTCGCTAAAACGGACAGACATAATGCATCGCTCCCATTCCAACAGCGGCCGTTCTTTTTCGATCGCTAAAATCGTTGCGCCTATTGCTGCAAAACGATCAGCATTTGGTTGGATAACCTGCCATGAACGTGAATCTACTGCGTAAAAAGGTTCTGGCAGATTCATAAAAACAGGATCTAGCTGAGCAGCAGCAGTTTGATGAACGGGCAGAATACCAAACGAAGGAGAATGCCGCTGGCTCACCGTACCCAAGCCGTAATGTCTGCACATTAGCTGGAAAGAATGGCAAACAAAAAGCACATGTTTTTTCTGCAGATGATCAGAATTGTTGTGTTGATGAATGTTTTGGATCAGTTCAAAATATAAATTTTCCCAAACCGAACCTTCACTCTCCAGCGGACTTCCCGGGCCGCCGCTGGAAATATAAATGTCAAAATCCAAACTTGGGATTTCATCATTTCCGCGTAAATTAAAAACCTGATAACTTAAATCCAACTGATTTTGTGCCCGATACCGATCCAGAATATCCTGAAAACAGCGCATTCCCTGATTTGGATGTCCATTATATAAATCAATGATTGCTACTTTTATAGGTGTTTTTTCTGTACTTGTCATGCTGTTTTTATACCTTTAAATTCCCACTAAAGTTTGCGTGGTAATGTAATCTACTACATCTTCAAAACTGTTTCTTTGCTCATACACAGCCAGCTGGCGATCTGCACCTGTACCGTTTTCCAGAATTTTGTGGATATATTGCAAATCCTGGCGGCAGCCTAATTCGTCCACCACATCATCTACAAAATCCAGCAGTTCTAAAATTAACGAGCGGGTATTAACTTCTATTTCTTTACCAAAATCAATCATCTTGCCATCAATGCCATAACGAGCCGCACGCCATTTATTTTCGTTGATTAAAGCACGTGTGTAAGTGATAAACTTCATATTTTGCTGCCGAAGTTTGTACAACTTGGCGCACAAAGCCTGGAAAAGTGCTGTAAAAGCCATCGTTTCATCAACCAGCATCGGGCAATCGCAAATCCGGAATTCTATCGTTTCAAAGAAAGGATGTACACGAATATCCCACCAAATCTTTTTGGCGTTATCAATGCAATTGGTTTTTACCAGCATTTTGATGTAGTTATCATACTCTTCAATGCTGTTAAAATAATCCGGAATGCCGGTTCGCGGAAACTTATCAAAAACTTTGGTGCGATAAGATTTATATCCCGTATTCCTTCCAACCCAAAACGGCGAATTGGTAGAAAGTGCGTAAACATGGGGCAAAAAATAACGCACTTGATTAGCAATATGAATCGCCAACTCACGCGATTGAATGCCAACATGCACATGCAAACCAAAAATCAGGTTAGAACGCGCGGCCTGCTGCAATTCGTTTACAATTTCGTTGTAGCGCGGATGCTCCGTAATCAGCTGGTTTTGCCAATGCGAAAACGGATGCGTGCCGGCCGCACCAATGCGCATGCCTAAATCGCCGGCTAATTGCGCAACGGTGAGGCGAAGTTTGGTTACTTCTTTGCGCGCTTCGTCGGTGTTGTTGCAAATGTGCGTGCCCACTTCTACCACGGCCTGGTGCATTTCTGCTTTTACCTGATCTTCGTGGATTTTTTGCGCGCCTTCTACAATTTTCTGATCGTGCGAAATCAATTCCCGACTCACCGGGTCAATCACCATAAATTCTTCTTCAACGCCTAAAGTGAACTTGTTCATTGTGCTTTATTTAAAGTAAATTGACCATACTGTTTTTATCGACCTAAATTTTGTTTGCTGCGGAAGGAATTTATACCGATGCTGTTTTTATCGACTAATTTTCGCCTCCAGTTCTGCAAATTTTATTTTTCTGCGGAATTGGTTTTTGCTGATTTCGCCTTGATTTCCGGCACAGCCTTTACCAAAGGCGAACCTGTTGAAGAAGATCTGATATACTCGCCCCAAGTTAAATTATCCTGACCATCTTTTTGCGCTTTTGCCCGTTCGATAGCATAATTGGCTGCATTTTCTACAACCCATTCAAAATTTTCTGCGCCAACACTATTGATATCCGCATCTGGTGCCGGATTGCAAAAATCAATCGCGTACGGAATACCATCGCGCACCGCAAACTCAACCGTATTAAAATCGTAACCCAAATACTGGTTCAGCAAAATGGTGTATTTTTTGATGGTATCCAGCAGTTTTTGATCGGTAGAAGCACCTTCAATTACATAACGTTCGTGGAAAGCGTTGCGCGGTTCGTACTGCATAATTTTTACATATTTACCGCCAATGCAATAACAACGGAAGTATTCTGTAAAAATAATTTCTTCCTGCAACATCATTACGTATTGCTTGGTGCCGTTGTATTTGTTGAAGAAATCTTCGGAACTGTGCATTTTGTAAACTTCCTTCCAGCCGCCGCCGTCAAACGGTTTCATATACGCCGGAAAACCAACATATTTAAAAATGGCTGGCCAGTTTAATGGATAAGAAAGATTGCGGAAAGATGCTTCCGACGTATCATCCGGATGCTCTTTGGAAGGCAGCAAAACTGTTTTTGGCACCGGAACACCGATTTTTAGCGCCAGCGCGTTGTTAAAAAATTTCTCATCCGCGCTCCACCAAAACGGGTTGTTGATGACTGCCGTGCCGCAAATGGCTGCGTTTTTCAGCATCGAACGGTAAAACGGCACATCCTGCGAAATCCGGTCAACAATTACGGCGTAATCCAGCGGTTCACCCTGAAAAACCTTATCTACTTTTACAAATTCGGCGGTAATGTCTGCTTCGTTTTTACTGTTGATACGATCTACAAAAGCTTGCGGAAACGTATTTTCCTTGCCAAATAAAATGCCTATTTTCTTCATTATTTTATTTTTTTGTGGTGATGATTGAATGCTGTTTTTATCGATACTTTTTCAGGATCAGCATTAACCAAAACCAGATAAATATTTGTTTAAATTGTTGACAGATAATGCGGAAACTGCTGTTTCCAAACTGGCCAGTCGTGCGTTTCATTCGGGCGTACGTCTAACCAGTGGTTAATACTTTTGTTGCGCAAAATACCTGATAATATCTGGTTGGATTGCAGGCAAATATCAAATTCTGCCGTTCCTAAAGCAATTCCCATTTGCCAAAGATCCGGCTGATTGCTTCCCGGCAAAAAATCTACCGGATTATTAAAATAAATATCATCGTTATAAAAGCCGTCTGTTTGTCCGCGGATATCAAAAATACCACTCATCGGGAAAACATGACTTACCTGCTCCGGATGTTTAAAAGCAAAATTTGCCGCGTGATAGCCGCCAAAACTGCAACCCGCCATAATGGCTTTGCTGTTTCCAGTTTCTAAAGTTGCCCAGGGAACTAATTCTTCCTGCAGCATTTTATCGTAAAAAGTGTAGTTGTGCGCACGTTCTGCCGGATGCACACTTTTGTTGTACCAGCAAAGCCAATCGTAAGAATCCGGACAATAAATCCGCACCAAACCTTCGTTTACAAACCAGGAAACGGCTTCAATCAAACCATAATCTTTATTTTGATAATACCTTCCGTTGGATGTTGGAAACAAGATTATCGGCCGGCCGCGATCACCAAAAACAAGCATATCTACCTCAAAACCCAAATTATGCGAATACCATTTTCGGTGCTCTTCTATCATTTTTATTTTTTAAAAGTTTGTAATATAGTTGCTTTGTAATTAAAATCAAACTAATTAGCTGTTGGTACTGCTTTTGTTACCTCAAATTTGCAAATTCTATATTTGCAGGGCTTAACTATTAGGATGATTAAGCCGTATTAATACAAGAAATGACTACTACAGAAGAAATTTTAGAGTTAACCTCCGTTTACTTAGCACGTGAAGTTATTTGTTCGCTGATTGTGCCGGAAGGGTTTGAAAACCTTGCCAAGATCAATCTGCTTTTGCTGAATGACGGGCAGGAAATTGAAAATCTTCAGCTTAAAACTACTTTAAATATTTTGCATGACAGGCAGCAAATTACGCCAACTTTGGTAGCTGCCATACACGCCGACGTGCGCATACAGGAATATGGAACCGCTGGCAATCCAGATTTTAAAGGCCGCGGAAGTAAAGCTGCGGCTTATACTTCTTTTATCACCCAAGAATTGCTGCTGAAATTGCAAGAACTGATTGGTTTAAAAAAATTTGGAACGATTGCTTTTGCAGGTTTTTCTTTAGGCGGATTATCTGCGTTGGATATTGCCTGGAACAATCCGGATTTGTTTGATAAAGTTGGCGCGTTTTCGGGTTCTTTTTGGTGGAGAAGCAAGGATTTAGGAGAAGATTATTGTGATGAAAACGACCGGATTATGCATAAAATTATCCGGCAAAAACAGCATCGGCCTGAACTGAAATTTTGGTTTCAAACCGGTACCAAAGACGAAACTGCTGACCGGAACAAAAACCAAATTATTGATTCTATGGATGATACCGTGGATTTAATTAAAACCCTGGAAGCTAAAGGATATTCCCGTCCGGCAGATATTCGTTATGTAGAAATTATCAACGGAAAACACAATGTAGAAACCTGGGCCAAAGCCATGCCGATGTTTTTGCGCTGGGCATTTTGCAAGTAAATTTGTGTAAGTTAGTGGTACAAATTTAAGTCATGATAACCGCAGAATTAATAGAAAAAATCGGAAAATTATCACCGGAATTGCAAAGTTAAAGTGGAAGAAACGGTTGATTTGTTGTTGGTTGAGGTAAAAGCTTCTATTATAGAAAATCAGAATCCAAAGCTTAAACGAAGATTTGGTGAATTGAAAGGATCAATCTGGATGTCAGATGATTTTGATGAGCCCTTGGATGAGATGAAAGACTATATGTAATGCAATATCTTTTAGATATGCACATTATACTATGGGTGGAATCTGATAGCCCGCGATTATCAGCAAAAATTAAAGCTGTTATTGGAAACATTAGCAATGAATGTTTTGTAAGTATTGCTTCTTTATGGGAAATGAGCATTAAGATATCCTCAGAAAAATTATCAATTGATATAAGCTTTCTTAGCTATTTAGCTGATAATAACTTCAAAATTTTAGAAGTAAGTTCTACTCATCTCAACACCCTACTAACTCTTCCCCTTCACCATAAAGATCCATTTGCCCGTTTTAAAGATCCTTTTGATCGCCTCCTGATTGCACAGGCAATTACCGAAAATTTTACTTTGATTTCTGCGGATCAATATTTTAACGCTTACCCAATTAATCTGCTTCAGTAAAATTTTCAATAAATAATTCGCTTTCCTTGCTATCTCTTTAAAATCTAATATATTAAGCGTATCTTCGCGCAAAAATTAAGGAACGCATTTACATGCAGAAAATTAGAAACATTGCGATTATCGCACACGTTGACCACGGCAAAACGACGCTGGTTGACAAAATTTTGCACAGTTGTGCCGTTTTCAGGGATAACCAGGAAACCGGCGAACTGATTTTGGATAATAATGATCTGGAACGTGAACGAGGTATTACCATCGTTGCTAAAAACGTTTCTGTTAGATATAAAGATGTTAAAATCAACATCATCGATACACCTGGTCACGCCGATTTTGGTGGCGAGGTTGAGCGTGTCTTGAAAATGGCCGACGGCGTACTGCTTTTATGCGATGCTTTTGAAGGTGCCATGCCGCAAACACGTTTTGTAACGCAAAAAGCTTTGGCTTTAGGTTTGAAACCAATTGTGGTTGTAAATAAAGTTGATAAAGAAAACTGCCGTCCGGAAGAAGTTTATGAGCAAATTTTCGAATTGTTCTTTAACTTAGATGCTACGGAAGATCAATTAAATTTCCCGGTTATTTACGGTTCATCCAAACAAGGATGGATGAGTACCGACTGGAAACAACCAACCGATAATATCTTCCCGTTAATGGATTGTATCCTGGAAAACATTCCGCCGGCTCCAATTGAAGAAGGTACTTTGCAAATGCAAATTACATCTTTGGATTATTCTTCTTTCGTTGGTCGTATCGCAATTGGGCGTGTTGCCCGCGGAACGATTAAAGAAAATCAGCCAATCTCCTTGGTAAAACGTGACGGAACTATCCAAAAATCACGTGTAAAAGAACTATATACTTTTGAAGGTTTAGGTAAACTTAAAGCAACAGAAGTAAGCTCTGGCGATATTTGCGCCGTGGTTGGTATCGATGGATTTGATATTGGCGATACGATTGCCGATTTCGAAAATCCGGAAGCGTTGGAAGTTATCCACATTGATGAGCCAACGATGAACATGCTTTTTACCATCAACAATTCACCGTTTTTTGGCAAAGAAGGCAAGTTTGTAACTTCCCGCCATTTGCGTGATCGTTTGTACAAAGAGATGGAAAAAAATCTGGCTTTGAAGGTTATCGAAACTGAATCTCCAGATTCTTACCTGGTTTATGGCCGTGGTATTTTGCACTTATCGGTTTTGATCGAAACCATGCGCCGCGAAGGTTACGAATTACAAGTTGGTCAGCCACAAGTAATTGTAAAAGAAATCGACGGACAGAAATGCGAGCCGATTGAAACCCTGATTGTTGATGTTCCCGGAGATGTTTCTGGTAAAGTAATCGAGTTGGTAACCCAGCGCAAAGGCGATTTGCTGATTATGGAACCAAAAGGCGATTTACAACATTTGGAGTTTGAAATTCCTTCACGCGGCATCATCGGTTTGCGTAACAACGTTTTAACTGCAACTGCTGGTGAAGCCATTATGGCGCATCGTTTTAAAGCTTACGAACCATGGAGAGGTCCGATTCCAGGACGTGCAAACGGTGTTTTGGTATCGATGGATACTGGTAAAACTACTGCTTTTGCAATTGATAAATTGCAGGATCGTGGTCGTTTTCACATCGATCCGGGCGTGGAAGTTTATGAAGGACAGGTTTTAGGCGAGCACATCCGTGATAACGATTTGGTGATCAATTTAACCAAAGGCAAGCAGTTAACCAACATGCGTGCTTCCGGAAGTGATACCAACGTGCGTATCGCGCCAGCTATTAAGTTTTCTTTAGAAGAATCTATGGAATACATTCAGGCTGATGAATATATTGAAGTTACGCCGCAAAGCATCCGTTTACGTAAAATCTATCTGAACGAAGGTGAACGTAGAAACAATTCTAAAAAGTTTGTGAATCAATAAAAATATAAAATCAACAAAAAACCCGCTTAGAACAATTGTTTTAAGCGGGTTTTTTGTTGATTTCTACTTGATTATTTTTTCTTAGGTACAGAATCAGAACTCGAAGCTGATTTTTTACCAGATTGATAATCCGAAGGAGCCTTTTTAGACTCGGTACTTTTTTCTTTTTTCTTTTCGCTGCTTCCTTTGTCTTTACTCATGGCTTTTCGTTTGATTAATATTGATTATTAAAGATAGCGATTATATTGATTGCAAAATTTTCTATCATCATCTATTTTTAAGATTTTCATTTTTTAATTTTTTCCTGATTCAGCTTATTAATCGGCTAAAAAACATCCGCTAAAAACAGTATGAAATTATCCGCAACCTCTCCGCTTCAAAAACTGATTGACACATTGCCGCAGCAAGGAAAAGTTTGCTGGATTGGTATCAGGCCGGAAAGAAAAAAACCGGTACAGGCAGTAAAAAGCGCGAAAGCAATCACCCAAAAAGGATTAGCGGGCGATCATTTTTCCGGTTCTGTAGGAAGCAAACGCCAGGTTACGCTGATCCAGCAGGAACATATTTTGGCCATTGCTTCTTTTATGCAGGTAAAAACAGTATCACCCGAAATGCTGCGGAGAAATATTGTAGTTGAAGGAATAAACCTGCTCGCTTTAAAAGATAAAAAGTTTTGGGTTGGAGAAGCTTTGCTGGAATATACCGGCGAATGCCATCCATGCTCGCGAATGGAAGAAACGCTGGGCGCAGGCGGTTATAATGCTGTCCGCGGACATGGCGGTATTACGGCGCGCATATTAAACGGAGGCGAAATTAGGATTGGTGATACCATCAAAACAATCCAATAATTATTACTTAAAGCTGTTTAAGTTTTGTTCACGATTATTCCCATGCTTCTTTTATCAGCTAAATTTTGGTGATTTTCTGCCAGTTTTCCATCAGCCTCAATTATAAAAACAAAGGATTTAAAGGTATAAAATAGCTTATAACTTTTGCTGACAGAAGTTTAAATAGGCTTTTAGAAGTTTTGATTCCTTAATTCGTTAAAATCCGGGCAGAAACAGACAATAATCAATAAGAAAAATTACTTATTGTTTAATAACTTTATACTTAATGCTTTTAACGCTGCCTTGTCCATGAGTTAATTTCTGTCAGCAAAAGTTGTGTACTTCTTTTATGCCAGTAAATTTTGTTTTTATGATTGAGGCTGATAAAAAAATTTACAAAAGCACATCAAATTTCAGGTAATAAAAGAAGCATAGAAATAATCTTCAATAAAATTTAATCTGGCTTTTAAATAAATGCAATTGAACATAAATTTTAAACAGATAGGTTGCATCCTAACCATGATAGGTATGAGTTTAACGGGCAATGTTTTCTCGCAGCAAAAAGACTATCCTATCCAGCCGGTTCCATTTACCTCGGTTCATGTGAACGATCATTTTTGGGAACCTAAAATGGAAGTAAATGCCAACGTAACGATTCCTTATGTGCTGGAACAGTGTAAAGCCAACGGACGGGTAGATAATTTTTTACGCGCTGCTAAGCTGGAAAGTGGCGATAAAATGAGCGAATTTCCTTTTGATGATACGGATATTTATAAAGTGATTGAAGGAGCGTCTTACGCGATGCAGGTTCATAAAAACCCCAAATTGGATAAATATATTGATTCTTTAGTTACCATCATTGGTGCAGCGCAGGAGCCGGACGGTTATCTATACACTTTTCGTACTGTTCATGCTAAAAATCCGCATCCCTGGATCGGTGCAAAAAGATGGGAAAAAGAAGAAGAACTGAGTCATGAATTATACAACAGTGGCCATCTGTATGAAGCAGCCGTAGCGCATTATCAGGCTACCGGTAAAAAAACATTGCTAAACATCGCGCTTAAAAATGCTGATTTATTAGTAAAAGATTTCGGGCCGGGCAAAGTTGAAGAATATCCCGGACATCAGATTGTTGAAACCGGACTAACCAAGCTTTACCGCGTAACCGGAAAAAAACAATACCTCGATCTGGCAAAATTCTTTTTGGATGTGCGCGGACCTAAAGGTGATGCTTATAATCAGGCAGATAAAAAGGTAACCGATCAACATCAAGCAGAAGGCCATGCTGTAAGAGCAGCGTATATGTACACCGGAATGGCTGATGTAGCAGCGCTTACCGGCGATACAAAATACCTTACGGCTATTGATGATATATGGGATAATGTGGTTACTAAAAAGCTGTACATCACCGGAGGTATCGGTGCAACAGGTAATGGAGAAGCTTTTGGAGAAGATTATCAGCTGCCCAACATGTCTGCCTATGCCGAAACCTGTGCCGCAATTGGCAACGTTTACTGGAACAACCGGATGTTTTTATTGCACGGCGATTCAAAATACATCGATGTGTTGGAAAGAACCTTGTATAACGGATTGCTTTCCGGCGTTTCTTTAAGCGGAGATCGTTTCTTTTATCCAAATCCGCTGGCTTCAATGTCTCAGCATCAGCGTAGCGCCTGGATCAGCTGCGCCTGCTGTATTTCTAACATGACGCGCTTTTTGCCTTCTGTTCCTGGTTATGTTTACGCGCAGGATAAAGACAATTTATACGTGAACCTTTTCATGAGCAATTCCAGCAATATTCAGTTAAGTGCCGGCAAGGTAAACATCACCCAAAACACGGATTATCCCTGGAAAGGAAATGTAGATTTCAGCATCAACCCTGAAAAAAACACTGCTTTTACCCTAAGAATTCGTATTCCGGGCTGGGCGCAGCAAAAACCTGTTCCGGGTAATCTTTATAGTTTTTCAAATGAAAAAAGTTTGCCGGTAGTGTTAACTGTAAACGGCAAAGCAGTTTCCTACCAAACCGAAAAAGGATATGCCGTAGTAGCGCGCACCTGGAAAAAAGGCGATCAGGTAACTTTATTATTGCCGATGGAAACGCAGAAAGTGATGGCCAATAAGTTGGTAAAAGATGATGTAAACCGTTTTGCATTTGAACGCGGACCGATTGTTTATTGCCTGGAAGGACCGGATAACAAAGACAGCCTGGTTCAAAACATTTTAATTGATAAATCTGCTGCTACAAATCCGGTTTACGAGGCCAGTTTATTGAATGGTGTAGAAGTGATCAACACGCAAGGTAAAAGTGCCAAACGCCAGTTAAATTCAGCTATTTTGATCGAAACTGATCAACAAATTAAAGCCATTCCTTATTATGCCTGGGCAAACCGCGGCCCAAGTGAAATGACGGTTTGGATTCCTTACGAAGCATCAGCGGTAAGCCCAAAACCTGCACCAACAATTGCCAGTTTGAGTAACGTTTCTTCCTCTTTAAAGAACGTACGGATGTTTAATTCCATTAAAGATCAGTATGAACCGGCAGATTCAAAAGATACCAATTACCCTTACCTGCACTGGTGGCCTAAAAAAAACAGCACCGAATTTGTAGCCTATAATTTTGATATGGCCCACACCGTTTCAGAATCTAAAGTTTACTGGTTTGATGACGGCCCTTGGGGTGGATGCCGCATTCCGGCTTCTTATAAAATTTATTATAAAAAAGGCAACGATTGGATCGCTGTAAAAAACACTTCAGCTTATGATATCGTAAAAGATAAATTTAACACGGTAACTTTTGAACCTGTAAATACCACTGCCTTAAAACTGGAAATCGTATTACCTGCTGATAATTCATCAGGAATACATGAATGGGCGGTGAAGTAAAAAAATAAATTTTCCAGTGCTTCTTTTATCACTATAAAACTACTTTTGCAATCTCCTGATTTCAGAAAGCAGTTTTTTTGTTGAGCTTGCTGATCTGTTTTAAAGATAATTTGCAATGCTTCTTTTATCACCTAAAATTTTGTGCTGATTAATTGGTTTCCATCAGCATAAAACAAAATTTACCGGCATAAAAAAAGCATTGGTTTTTCAGCAGAGATTTATAACAATCAGTAAAATCTTTTTAAACCACAGAGCAGTTTATTCTTCTGTGATGATGAATAGTATAGCAGAAAGAAAATTTCGATCTATTTTAATGCACAGATCTGCAGAAACTTTTATACATTGTACCTTTACCTCATGCAGACTGACTTGTTTTTTCTGCCTGTAAATTATAATTTGATGTTAAAAAAACCCTGGTCAACTTATTGTTCCTTGCTTTTGGTTTTAACTGTTTCCGCTCCCACGATCCAGATTTTTGGACAAACAGGAAACAGTGATGCTGCTTTTTCTGCTGCAAATCCATTTTTCGCACCAAGTACGTTGCCTTTTCAGGCTCCGGCTTTTGATAAAATTAAAAACAGTGATTTTAAACTTGCCATGGAAGAAGGCATCCGGCAGCATCTGGCAGAAATACAAAAAATTGCTGACAATCCTGCTGCACCTACTTTTGAAAATACGCTGGTAGCGATGGAAAAAAGTGGCCGCTTGTTAAATCGGGTTGATGCTGTATTTAACGTGCTGACCGGAGCGAACACCAATCCAGAACTGCAAAAAGTAGAGCAGGAAGAAGCGCCAAAACTTTCTGCCAATAATGATGCGACTTATCTGAATACCAAACTATTTAAACGCGTAGAAGCTATTTACCAGAAGCGCAATGACTTAAAGCTGGATGCCGAGTCGAAACGTTTAGTCGAAGTTGAATACGAAAACTTTGTGCTTGCCGGCGCGCGGTTATCAGAACCGGATAAAGAAAAGCTAAAGAAACTGAACCAGGAAGAAGCATCGTTAAGAGCAAAATTCAGTAATCAATTACTGGCTGGAACGAAAGCAGGCGCACTGGTGATAGCCAGCAAAGAAGAGCTGGCCGGTTTATCTGAAGGCGCGATTGCTGCTGCTGCACAAAATGCAAAAGCGGCTGGCTTGGCCGGGAAGTGGTTAATCTCTTTGCAAAATACCACGCAACAGCCTGAACTGCAATCATTAACCAATCGTGCAACGCGCCAGAAACTGTTTGAAGCTTCTATAAACCGTACCGAAAAAAGCGATGCCAATGATACGCGTGCAACGATTGTAAGTATTGCACAAATCAGGGCACAAAAAGCTAACTTGTTGGGTTTCCCCAACTATGCTGCCTGGAAACTGCAAAACCAAATGGCTAAAACGCCGGAAGTAGTGGAACATTTTTTAAGCCAAGTTGCGCCTCCAACCATAGCTGGTGCCAAAAAGGAAGCTGCTGATATACAAGCTTTAATTGACCAGCAAAAAGGCGGATTCAAGTTACAACCCTGG
>JBPBQN010000002.1:0-37211 GCA_050954865.1 Janthinobacterium lividum
GATTTGATACAAGGTTCTGCCAACCGCATGAGTTTGTACCAGATTACGGAAATGACGGAGCCGATCCGTAAACTATCCGAACTGATTTTGCAAGGCAGCATTGATCTGCAAAAAGCGGTTGCCGAGCTGAAAGATTTAAAAAACGTGCGCAATATTGCCGAATCTTGCATCCGCATTAACAGCATCGAAAATCAGGCCGACTACGTTTTTGATCGCGCTGTAGCAGATTTATTTTTGTACGAAAAAGACCCGATTCGCCTGATCAAATACAAAGAAATTTTAGCTGCGCTGGAAACCGCGACCGATCGTTGCGAAGATGCCGCAAATGTAATGGAATCAATCATTGTAAAAAACGCATAAGCAATGGTATCAGCTTTACTTGTTGCCGTTATTATTCTGGCTTTAATTTTTGATTTTATCAACGGATTTCATGATGCGGCAAACTCTATCGCAACCATTGTTTCCACCAAAGTTTTAACGCCTTTTCAGGCTGTTTTGTGGGCTGCTTCCTTTAATTTTATTGCTTATTTTTTAATTAAAGATCATAAGGTAGCCAATACCATTGCCAAAACAGTTTTCGAGAATTTTATTACGATGCACGTAATTTTGGCCGGATTATTAGCCGCCATCACCTGGAATTTAATTACTTGGTGGTTCGGTATTCCTTCCAGTTCATCGCACACGTTAATTGGCGGTTTTGCCGGAGCCGGAATGACGAATGCTGCTTTTATGCATGTAAATCCGTTTTTGGCCGTAAATTACGATCCAATCATCAAAATTGTAATCTTCATTTTTCTGGCACCGATCATTGGGATGATAATCGGAATGGCAATCAATATTCTGATCATGAATATTTGCAGGAATGCCCGTCCTTCCGTTGCCGAAGTTTGGTTTAAACGCCTGCAACTAGTTTCCTCCGGCGCATTGAGTTTTGCACATGGCGGCAACGACGCGCAAAAAGTAATGGGCATTATTTATGTTGCGCTGGTAGCTTCCAAAGTAATTACCAACGATGCCAACATGCCAGAATGGATTCCGTTTGCGTGTTATTCGGCTATTGCGGCCGGCACAATGTCTGGCGGATGGAAAATTGTAAAAACAATGGGCACCAAAATTACCAAAGTAACGCCGCTGGAAGGTGTTAGCGCCGAAACGGCCGGTGCCATTACGCTTTTTGTAACCGAACATTTTGGCATTCCGGTTTCTACCACGCATACAATTACCGGTTCTATCATTGGCGTGGGTTTGACCAAGCGCGTTTCTGCCGTGCGTTGGGGCGTTACAATCAATTTAATTTGGGCCTGGGTGTTAACAATTCCAGTTTCCGCATTGGTTGCGGCGGCGGTTTTTTCGATCATTAAGCTGTTTTAAGCTGAATTTTATTCAGGTTGAATTTCAGCTTTATCGCGATAAATTATTTTAGTTTGATGATAATGAAACCTTCGGATGCAATCGTTCGTCAACAGAAGCGTTATCTTTCAAAAATTATCATCAGATGAAAAAATCAATTACGTTTTTGTGCACTACTGTTTTTACCGTCCTTTTTTTAGCTGGAAATTTTCAACAAGCAAAGAGCCAGATTTTAAATAAGCTTATATCAAAAGCTACGAAACCAACAAGCAGTAGCGGCACTCCATCAGATCAGGAAATATCTTCAGGCATAAAAGAAGCATTGCAGCAAGGCGTTATCAAAAGCAGCGACCAGCTTTCGGCTGTAAATGGCTTTTTTGGGAATGCCGCCGTCAAGATTTTATTTCCGCCGCAGGCACAAAAAGCCGAAGCTACTTTGCGGAAATTAGGTTTGAATAAACTGTGTGACAACGTAATTTTATCTTTAAACCGCGCCGCCGAAGATGCTGCCAAAGAAGCTAAACCGATCTTCATCTCTGCCTTAAAACAAATGAGTTTGACAGATGCAACCAATATTTTATTAGGTTCGAGTGATGCCGCAACGCAATATTTCAAGCGTACCACGACAGATTCTTTGGCCAGTAAATTCCGGCCGGTTGTGCATCAGAGTTTGGATAAAGTTGGTGCTACGCAATATTACAGTCAGGCCGCCACAGCTTACAATAAAGTGCCGTTTACCATGAACAAGGTTGATCCGGATATTGAAAACTATGTTACGCAGAAAGCCATCAGCGGTTTATTTGTAGAAATTGCACAGCAGGAACTGCAAATCCGCCAGAATTTACCTTCTGCACGTACAACATCGCTTTTACAAAAAGTTTTTAGTTATGCTGATAAAACCAAAAAGTAGTTCAATTATTTTAAGTTGGTAAAAGAAGCATCCAGTTTTCTGGATGCTTCTTTTATCGGGTTATTTTTGAGTGGCTGCCCAGCTATCCATTTTCTTTTCAAAAACAGCCAGTGGCATGGAGCCGTCTTTTAAAACCTGATCGTGAAATTCGGCAAGATTAAATTTGCTGCCTAGCTCTTTTTCATACTTCGTACGCAATTCCCGAATTTTTAAAGCTCCGATTTTGTACCCTAAAGCTTGTCCGGGAATAGCCATGTAACGCTCAATTTCAGCGGTTGCACCTTGCTCGCTGATGGCTTCATTATCCATCATGTATTTGATAGCCTGTTCACGCGTCATGTTTTTGGTATGAATGCCTACATCAACCACTAAACGAATGGCACGGTGAATTTCATCACCTAAAGCACCCATATACTGGTATGGATCGGTGTATAAACCCAGCTCTTTTCCTAAAGATTCGCAATATAAAGCCCAGCCTTCTACATAAGCATTATCTCCTCCAAAACGACGGAATTTTGGCAGCGAAGTATTTTCCTGCGTCAATGAAATCTGGTAATGATGACCGGGAATTGCTTCATGCAAAAATAAAGATTCCATACCGGAAGTCGTATTAAACTTCGTAGCGTCCAAAATCGGAACATAAAATATGCCTGGCCGGCTGCCGTCTGCAGAACCTTGATTATATTCTGCACTTGCTGAAGCTGCCCGGAAAGCTTCTGTCTGCCTGATTTCAAAAGGCGTTTTGGGCACATGGTTAAACATCTTTTTCAGGTTTGGCTCCATGCGTTTATGAATCTGATCAAAAGCAGCCAAAACCTGTTGCGGCGTTTTGTAAGGCATAAACTTCGGATCGTTTTTCATGTATTCAAAAAACGCTTTCAAATCGCCTTTAAAACCAACTGCCTGCTTAATACTGTCCATTTTGGTACGGATGCGTTTTACTTCACTCAAACCCAATTGGTAAATTTCTTCCGGCGTTTTGTTGGTGGTGGTTTGCTGTTTAACCAGATAAGTGTACATCGCTGCACCGCCCGGCATGGCCGAATAACCTGAACTGTTGCGCGCATGCGGCAGGTATTGGTTTTGCAGATAATCGCCCAGCTTTTTGTATGTTGGTACAATTTCCTGCATAATCGCTTTTTGGTATGCTTCTTTTAGCGTACTTTTTTCTGTGTCTGAAAATGATTTCGGGAAATTATTTATCGGTCCATAAAACAAACTTTTTGCAGGATCAGTAACTTCCATCGCACGCATTTGCGGAATTATTTTCAGCACCAAAACTTTCGGCAAAACAACTCCGGCCTGCACCCCTTTTTGAAAATTCTGGATCGCTGTATCACACCAAACCGAAAATTCCTGTACGCGTTTTAACCAGTTTTGATAATCCTGAACTGTTTTAAATGGTTGCGCACCGGCACCAGAACCCAACTGACCAATTGTTAACGGTAAAGCATAAAATTGATTAAAAGGCAGATATTCAAAATGATAATTAAACCCATCAAGCGCAATCTGCATTTCATAAGTGAAAATATCATAAGAAAGCTGATCTTCCGCATTTAAATCTTCACGCTTAAACTGCTTTATTTTTTGCAGATTATCCGCATAAAATATTTTTGTTTTTTGCAGAAATTGTGGCGAACCATCATCCGGAAGCTGATCATTATATCGGTTATCGCCAGCGTAAGTAGCTTCCAGCGGATATAATTTTAAACGATTTTCATAATACTGATCCAAAAAAGCAGCTAAATCTTTGTTTTTTTCTGCGGAAGTAGAAACATTTTTGTTTTGACAACTTATCAGAAACAAACCAATGGCAAAAAATAAGGTAAAAGCTTTTTTCATGTGTTAAATGTTGTTATTTAAGCTGAGAAATAAAAATTTAACCATAAAAAAAATCCCGATTGCTTTACAAACGGGATTTTATATCGATAAAAGAAGTATCAGAATCAGATCAGCAATCTAACCGGTTCTTCTAAAAGTAATTTTACAGTATTTAAAAATGCTGCTGCTGTTGCGCCATCCACCACACGATGATCTGCACTTAACGTAACTTTCATTACATTTCCCGGCACAACCGCGCCGTTTTTAACAACTGGAATTTGTTGGATACCAGCCACGGCCAGAATACAAGAATCCGGCGGATTGATAATCGCCGTAAAATCATCTACACCAAACATGCCCAAGTTGGAAATGGTGAATGTAGAACCTTCCCAATCAGCTGGTTGCAGTTTTTTATCTTTTGCTTTTTTGGCAAAATCTTTCACTTCTGCAGAAATCCGGCTTAATGATTTTCCGTCTGCAAAACGCACCACAGGAACCAGCAAACCTTCATCAACCGCAACCGCAATACCAATATTTACGTGTTCATTGTAACGGATTTTATCGCCCAACCAAGATGAATTAATGGCAGGATGTTGCTTTAAAGCTGATGCACAAACTTTAACTACTAAATCATTAAAGGAGATTTTAACCGGAGAAACTTCGTTCATTTTGGTACGGGCAACCATTGCAGCATCCATATTAATAGAAACAGTAACGAAGAAATGCGGCGCGGTAAACAGGCTTTCGGCCAAGCGTTTCGCAATTACTTTGCGCATTTGCGTAACCGGTTTCTCGGTAAATTTCTCTTCGCCAATGTATGGAGCAATTGTAATTGTTCCTTGTGCTTTCGCCATACCTTCTTTGGCAGTTGCACTGGTGGCAATGGCTTCCTGTGCTTCTTTCACCGAAGGAATTTCTACCGATTCTGGTGTTGCTGTTGCCGGTTTTGCGCCTGGTTTAAAGGCTTCAATATCTTTTTTAACGATACGGCCACCTTCAGCACTTCCTTTAACTTCTGTTAAATTGATGCCTTTATCTTTAGCGATTTTACGCGCTAACGGAGACGCTTTTACACGACTGTCATCAGCAGATGCTTCTGCTGATGCTTCTTTTACCGGTGTATTTTCAGTTTCTTCTGATTTGGATTCTGCAGCATGTGCATCACTTCCGCCATCCTGCAGCAAAGGCGTAATATCAGTTCCTTCTTTACCAACAATCGCGATGATACCGTTTACAGCCGCAGCTTCACCTTCTTTTACACCGATGTAAAGCAGTGTACCTTCTTCATAACCAACCACTTCCATGGTAGCCTTGTCTGTTGCCACATCGGCCAGCGAATCATCGGCTTTCACTTTATCACCCACTTTAAAGTTCCATTTTTCGATGGTTCCTTCCGTCATGGTATCGCTCAGCAGCGGCATCCGGATTACGGTAGCCGGAATGCTGGATAAATCAACTTTGGCAGCAGGTGCCACAGCCGGTTTTTCTTCAGTTTTTGGAGCTTCTGTTTTGGCTTCGGGCTGAGCAGCAGCACCTTCATTACCTAAAGCGGCTTTATAATCTTCGCCTTCTTTTCCGATTACAGCAATTACCGCATCAATGGCAACAGCTTTGCCTTCTTCGGCACCAATAAACAAGATAGTGCCATCCTGATAGGATTCTAGATCCATGGTGGCTTTGTCGGTTTCCACTTCCGCCAGCAAATCGCCGGATTTTATTTTATCACCAACCTTTTTATGCCATTTGGCCAATACCCCTTCAGTCATGGTATCGCTCATTTTTGGCATTTTTACTACTTCGGCCATATATAATAATTGGAATATTTTATGTTGAATGCTTCTTTTATCGGCTAAAATTAGCTCATGATGTATGGGTAGTCCTTCTGCACGTAAACATCCGTGTAAAGTTCTGATGCTTCCGGATAGGGAGATTCTTCTGCAAACTTCACCGCTTCATCCACAATGCCTTTTACTTTAGCATCAATCTCTTCAATCCAGGCTTCATCAGCATAATTCTCTTTCAAAATAGCTTGTTTAACTACTTCGATCGGATCTCTGGATTTATAGCTTTCTACTTCATCTTTGGTACGATATTTCTGCGGATCAGACATCGAGTGTCCTTTATAACGATAAGTACGCATTTCCAGGAAAGTTGGCCCTTCACCATTGCGTGCGCGCTGGATTGCTTCATCCATGGCATTGTGCACCGCAACCGGATCCATACCATCAACCGGAGCAGAAGGCATATCGTAAGCCAAACCCATTTTGTAAATATCAGTCATGTTGGTAGTACGTGCTACAGAAGTTCCCATGGCGTAACCATTATTCTCACAAATAAAAATTACCGGAATTTTCCACAGCATAGCCATGTTAAAGGTTTCGTTTAATGCGCCCTGACGAACTGCACCATCACCCATGTAACACATGTTTACAAAATCTTCGCCTCTATATTTGCTGGCGAAAGCAATGCCTGCGCCCAACGGAATTTGTCCGCCAACAATACCATGACCACCATAAAAATGATTTTCTTTATCAAAAAGGTGCATTGAACCACCTTTTCCTTTAGAGCAGCCGGTTGCTTTACCATACAATTCGGCCATGATGGCGTTTGGAGAAGTGCCCAGTGCCAAAGCGTGCGCGTGATCCCGGTAAGTGGTAATCATGCTGTCGCCTTTTTTCATTACAGACATGGCTCCGGCTAAAACCGCTTCCTGCCCGATGTATAAATGACAAAAGCCACGAATCTTTTGTTGTCCGTATAACTGTCCTGTCTTCTCTTCAAACTTGCGCATTAATAACATGGATTCATACCACATCAAATACGTATCTTTTGTAATAGCAACTGAGCTCATGAACTATATTCTTTGTTTTAAGAACAGCAAATCTAATTATATCCTGATAAAAAAGCGAAACTCAAAACAGTTTGTTTACGTTATAGAATAACTTAATTGAAAATAATTATCAATTTGGTTTTTTTTAACGAAAAAAAGCAGATAGATTTGAAATCCTGATAACAGAATGCAATCAGGAGTTAAATTAACTCATTGAACTATCAATAAAATTAATTAAATGAAGAAATTAATAACTGTTATCCTTTTCTCAATTGCAACAGTTACCGTTAACGCTCAATCAGCAAAAGTCGTTCCAAACCAAGCTTCAGAAAAAAATAGTGATGAAGATAATGATGAAAATTTAAGCAAAGGCTACTTTTCTCAAATCATGGGCGTTGCACTGTCTGCTACTTCCAATGTAAAGCTGTTTCAATTTGTTTATGACTGGATTGGAACGCCTTATCATTTGGGTGGAGATAATAAAAAAGGGATCGACTGTTCTAAATTTGCTTTTGAACTGTATAATAATGTATTCAATACGGTTATTGGCAATAACAGCCGCAATATTTTCAGCATGGTTAATCCCGTTGGAAAAGAAGAATTAAAAGAAGGCGATCTGGTTTTCTTCAAAATACACAGCCGCTCTATTACACACATTGGGGTTTATATGGGCGACGGGCGTTTCGCTCATGCTTCATCCAGCAAAGGTGTGATGATCAGTAATCTGGCTGATCCATATTGGACAAGGTATTATTACAACGGCGGCCGCTTACTGGCACAAACAGCCTCAAATAATTAACGATAAAAGAAGCCCCGAAAAAATTTTCGGGGCTTCTTTTATTATACATCTTTTGTTGTACGGACTAAGCTAATTCCGCTAAAAAAGAAAATAATTCCTACTATTACTGCTACCCATACAGACCGGGTATCGCCTGTATGCTGAATAAAGGCGTAACCACCGTAAATAATTCCGAGAATACCTAACACCGTTAAAATTCCGCCAAAAGTTCTTTTCATAATTTATTGTTTATAGATTTAAGTGTTTTTGCATCAGCAAAAAATAAACCAATTATTGCTGCTTGTTTTATACGTTTATCAACATTTAAAATCCTACTGAAATGACAAATATTTTTTTACTGGTTTTTGTATTCATTCTTCTGCTGATTGCATTCAGTTCGTTTGTAACTGTGCAGCAGGGAACGATTGGCGTGGTAACGGTTTTTGGAAAATACAGACGGATTTTATTTCCGGGACTAAACTTTAAAATTCCACTGATTGAGCAGGTTTTTTCCCGTATCTCCATCCAAAACCGTTCTGTAGAACTGGAATTTCAGGCCGTAACAGTAGATCAGGCCAATGTTTATTTTAAAGCGATGTTGTTGTATTCGGTTTTTGATCAGAACGAAGAAACCATCAAAAATGTAGCATTTAAATTTGTGGATGAACGCAATTTAATGCAAGCTTTAATTCGTACGGTTGAAGGTTCTATCCGTGCTTATGTGGCTACAAAACGGCAAGCTGATGTATTGATTTTAAGGCGTGATATTGTAGAACATGTAAAAGAGCAACTGGATCAGATTCTGGAAAGCTGGGGTTATCATTTACAGGATTTGCAATTAAATGATATTACTTTTGATGAAGTGATTATGCGATCAATGAGCCAGGTTGTAGCTTCCAACAATTTAAAAGCGGCTGCCGAAAACGAAGGCCAGGCGTTGCTCATCACCAAAACAAAAGGTGCAGAAGCCGAAGGAAACGCCATTAAAATTGCTGCAGAAGCCGAACGCCAAGCAGCACAATTACGCGGACAAGGTATTGCATTGTTTCGTGAGGAAGTTGCTAAAGGAATGACGCAGGCCGCTAAAGAAATGCAGGAAGCCAACATCGATACTTCTGTGATTTTGTTTACAATGTGGACGGAATCCATCAAACATTTCTCTGAAAACTCTAAAGGAAATGTGATTTTTCTGGACGGTTCTACCGAAGGCATGAAACGCACCATGCAGGAAATGATGAGTTTGCATTTGATGAATACGGATGGGAAAAAGGCGTAATGCTGTTTTTATCAAGTATTTTTTAACCTAACTTAATAACCAAAACTGTTTGCAAAACGGGAATTAAATTTCGCTGGTGCTCATGGTTTGGGTTGGAAGCTGTTAAAGTAAAATTTAAAACCCAATACTGTTTTTACCTACCATTTTTCATACTGCACCGTCATCTTGGCTACGCGTTCTTCCAGTGATTCCATCGTCATTTTTTCGCGTAAACGATCAACCAAAATCGGGAACGCAAATGGTGTTGGCCGTTTAATGGTTTTGAGAATGATGGTTTGGGTTGAAACTCTCTGCAATGCCGCCCGCAGTCTGAATTCTTCCAACTGATATGCTAAAGCCTCATTATAAGCTTGTTGCACAAGCAAATTATCCGGTTCGTATTCACTAAAAACATCAAATAAAAGCGAAGTGGAAGCCTGCAAATGTTTGTTTTTAATTGGCTGACCAGGATAACCCGTAAAAACCAAACCGGCAATGTGCGCAATATCGCGGAAACGGCGTTTGGCCATTTCGGTAGCGTTCAGGCTTTGCTGGATGTCATCCAATAGGTTTTGCTGACTGAAAATGTCTTCTTCCAATGCTTCTTTTATTGGTATAAAATCATCGGTCAGCAATTCAAAACCATAATCATTCATGGCGATGGAAAACGTGGCCGGTTTAATTTTTCCTAACCGATAAGCCAGCAGCGAAGCCATACCTTCGTGCACTTGCCGGCCATCAAACGGATAAAAAAACAAGTGATGCCCTTCGCGGGATTTGAGCTGTTCGATCAAAAACTCGTGGCTTTGCGGCAGATGTGAATCTTTAGCCTGTAGATCAAACAGCGGTTTCAAAGCTTTAATTTCCGGATCTTTTTCCAATCCGTGCGCCACTTCGTCCAGCTTTTCACGAATTACGGCCGAATATTGCGACGAAAGCTGCATCCGCTGGCCCATCCAACTCGGAATCAGGCCTTTTTTAGCACTGGATTTTTTAACGAAAGCCGTCATGTCTTTCACCTTAATCAACTCCAAACTTCTTCCCGCAAACCAAAAATTATCGCCGGGTTTTATTTTAGAAATGAAGTTTTCTTCAATCGTGCCCAAGCTGCCGCCGCTGAGCCATTTTACGCGCAAACTTACTTCGCTGGTAATCGTGCCCATACTCATGCGGTGGCGCATGGCTACGCGGCGGTTATTTACTTTATAAAAACCGTTTTCCAGTTCTACCTTTAAAAACTCATCATATTGTGAAAGCGTTTTGCCTCCGGAAGTGATAAAATCCAGCAGACTGCCAAATTCTTCCCGGCTCAAATCAGAATAGGCGTGTGCTGTTTTTACCTGCCTAAAAACTTCATCGGCCCGAAATCCATCCGAAACAGCCAGTGTAACCAGATACTGCATCAGCACATCAAAAGCCAGCAAAACCGGATCGCGGCTTTCATAAATTCCAGCGCGCATGGCTTCGTTTAAAACTGCGCCTTCCATCAGTTCCAGCGAATGTGTGGGCACAAAATAAGCTTTGGAAGTTGCTCCGGGATGATGCCCGCTCCTGCCCGCGCGCTGCATAAAACGGGCAACGCCTTTCGGACTGCCAATTTGAATTACGGTATCAACTGGACGAAAATCTACGCCCAAATCCAAACTGGAAGTACAAACTACCAGTTTCAGCATTTCATCGTGCAAAGCCTGCTCCACCCATTTGCGTAGTTCGTTATCCAGCGAGCCATGGTGCATGGCCATAATACCGGCATATTCCGGATATTTATCCAGCACAGCATGATACCAAATTTCGGCATGCGCGCGCGTGTTGCAAAAAAGCAAAGTAGTAGTGCTTTTGGCCACAATTTCCATCACTTGCGGGAGAAGTTTTGTGCCGAGATGTCCGCTCCAGGAATAACGCTCCAACTCAGGCGGGATCACGGATTCTATGGTGATCTTTTTCTCAATGTCAGATCGTATCAAACGAATATTTTCCGGCGGGAAATCATTTCCCAGCAAAACCGCAGCAGCCTGCTCCAAATTGCCGATGGTTGCAGAAATTCCCCAGATTTTGAGTGGCCGGTTACCGGTTGCCAGTGGTAAGTTTTCGGCTGCTGACCCGTCATTGCCCAAAACCGGCAACTCACCACTGATAACTGGCAACTCACTACTCGCAACCGGCAACTCTTTCAAACCCTTCAACCGCGATAAACCCAACTCCACCTGCACACCTCTTTTACTGCCTAAAAGTTCGTGCCATTCATCCACCACCAGCACTTGCAAAGTTTGCAGTGTTTGCGGATAATTTTTTTGGGCGAGCATTAAATGCAAACTTTCCGGCGTGGTCAATAAAACTTCGGGTAATCTTTTACGAAGTGCATTTCGTTCAGCAGTAGAAGTATCGCCGGTTCGCGTGCCAATATTCCAGGGCAAACCCAAATCTTCGCAAACGGATTGCATGGCTTTTCGGATATCGTTGGTTAACGCGCGCAACGGCGTAATCCACAGCAATAAAAGTCCGTTGTTTTTTCGGGTTTGATAATCTTTCGGATGCGCATCGATATAATCCACCAAAAACGGCAGAAACAGCGCAAACGTTTTGCCGCTACCCGTTGGCGCATTGAGCAAACCGGAATTTCCGGCCAGATAAGCCGCTTCCATTTCCTGCTGAAATGGAAACTGTTTCCATTTTTTTGTTTTATACCACGCGCGGATGACCTGCTGCCCTTTTGTTAACATTTGAATATTTACACAAAAATAAAAGGGATTGGCGAAGAAGCAAGGTCAATTTACGGTCAGTTCATTTTTTATTTTATCTGGATGCAAACCGTTCAGCGCAGCCAAAATTTTACTGGCATCCTGTTGTTTGGTTTTTCCCTGCAAAACAATTGTTCCAGCATTTACATTAGCTTCCACGGCAGGATAATTTGCCAAAACACTGTCCACATTCTGTTTTAAAGGTAAATCTGCATTAATCGTTACTGGTGCAATCACAATTTTATCGTCGATTCCTTTTATAATATTTATACTTTTTACGGTTTGTTCAACTACATTTTTCGATTTTTCAGAACCGCAATTACCTATTAAAGTAACCACGCCATCCGTAACCGTAAAGTTTACATTGGCAAAATTCAGTTCGTTTTTTGCTTTAGCGCTGAGATCTGCTTTAATGTTTTTATCCTGATTTTGCTGACCACAACTGATACTGATCAGCATAAAAACAAAAAATATAAATTGTAAATTAATGTTTAGTTTGCTGCGTAAATTAATTTGATTCGCCATTTTATTAACTCTTAATTTAAGATTAAGCTAAAACACAACTTGTTGTTTCATCTATAAATTTTTTATTCCTATTGTTTTTATAATGATAAAAACTTTAGATGTTTACTATCTCAGCTTCTGTCTGCTGTTCAATTTCTTGATTAGCAAATTGTACCCGATACTGTTTTTTACCGCATAAAATTGGGTGCAGCATTACTTGCTTTTTTCAAGCATTTCCTTCAAAACAAAAATGCTTCTTTTATCACCTAAAAAACAGTGATAAAAGAAGCATTGACAGTTTGCGGATTTCAATAATGAACAATAAACTATTTTTTCTCCGGAAGCAGAATAAAACGAATTAAATTATTGCCGCTCAGATACTTATCAGCCGTAGCCTTAGTGCTTTCTACTGTAACCTGACTTAATTCTTTTAGATGATTCAGCACTTCTGCCGGATTTTCCTGATACTGATCGCTTTTAGAAATCTGTCCTAGCCAGAAACCGTTTGTTTTTAACTGAACTTCTGTTGATCGGCTTTCTTCTGCATCAAACTTCTGAATATCAGTTACTTCTGCACCTTTTTGCTTGATGGTGGCAATTTCTTCCAGTGCAGCCGAAATCAGTTTTTCTACGTTTTCCGGCGCGCAACCAAAAGAAACTGTGGCATTGTAACGGCTGTTCGGGATTTTGGTGTAAGAAATTTGTACCCGTGGTGCGTAAACGCCACTTTCTTTTTCGCGCAAACGCTCAATCATTTTGATGTTCAGGATTTCCTCCAGCGCATCCAGCTGCAAATTGTTGGCTTCGCTGTAAGCATAATCTCCCGTAAAAACCAACTGAACAGAACTTTTTGCTTCCAACCCTTTATAAACCGTTTTGGTGATTTTGCCGGCGGGCGCATGGATATTCAGGTTTTTGTACGAAGTATTTGCCCCGGCAGCCGGCAACGCGCCCAGATATTTTTCAAGCAGCGGTTTGATTTTCTCCGGATCGAAATTTCCAACCAGCGTGAAAACAGCATGACTGTTATCGGCAAATCTTTGCTGATAAAAAGAGTATGCTTTATCCAGCGAAGCCGCATCTAATTGCTTTAACGTTGGCGTGCTGCCGCGCAGGTTGTAACTGCTCATCACGGCCGAAATCGTATCCTGAAAAACACTTTCGGGCACCGCACCACGACTGGCAATTACGGTTTTGTACTGACTGATATTTGATTCCCAAATGTTGGCATCTTTTCGCGGAGAAGTTGTATAGAGATAAACCAATTGCAGCGCAGTTTCCAGGTCTTTGGGCGAAGTGTTGCCGTTAAAACCTTGCGTAGTGGAGCTGATATAGGGCGAAATATTGGCAATTTTTCCTGCCAGCATTTTATCTAATTGTATTTGGGTGAAGGTGCCCACGCCGCTGCTGCCAATTATGCCATCGGCCATATCTGCCGAAGTATAATCTGCATCGCTGGCCAAAGATGTGCCGCCAAAACTGTAACTGTTGATCAAAATTTGGTCGTTTTTGAAATCAGTTGGTTTCATAATTACTTTTACGCCGTTTGCCAGCGTAAATTCGGTACTGCTAATGGCTGCATTTTTCTTTTCGGAAACAGTTTTTGTGCCCGTCGGGATTTTCTCCAGCAGCGGTTTGTTGCTCACTTCATCCACATAAGCTGTAATGCCTTGTCCGGCCGAACTGATCCAGCCTAGCAATGTTTTTTCATCCGGCAAATTGGCTTTTTCCTTTTCAGGAGCTTCAACAATAACCACACGATTTTCATCGCTGATAAATTTGCCGGTTAGTGCATTGATCTCGCTCAGCTTAATCTGATCCATGTTTTTGTTATAGAAATCATAGCGGTAATCAATAGAAGGAATTGCCGTTCCTTTCAAAAAATTTTGCTGATACTGGTTCACAAAAACGGATGATTTAGTTTTATCTTTCTCCTTAAACTGCTGACCTAAAGCCGTTAACACGCTTTGTTTGGCCCGATCCAGTTCCGTTTGCGTAAAACCGAATTTCTCTACACGATCATTTTCGGCCACAATTGCTTTAACGCCTTTTTCCAGTTCGCCGGGTTTAGAAACCACAATTGATGAAAACGCATCCAATCCGCCTAAAAAACCACCATAACTGCTTTGTGCAAATAAAAACGGCGGATTTCCTTTTTGGGTCAGTTCTGCAATTCGTGCACCAATCATGCTGTTAAACAAACTTACGCGCATATTTCGCAGCAAATCCATCGTATTTCTGGTAATCGTTTCCGGATGTTTGATAATGATTTGCGCGATGGTATAAGGCTGTTCTTTATCGGTTACAATTTTAACCAGCGTTTGCTTATGCACCGGAATATCATACGTTACAAAAGGTTTTTCTTTGGCCGGATTTTTCAGTTCCGAGAAATTTTCCTTAATCAATTGCAATACTTTCTGCGGATCAAAATCGCCAACGGCAACTACGGCCTGCAAATCCGGACGGTACCAATCTTTGTAATAATCTTTAATGGTTTGAGGTTTGAAATTTTTGAGGATGGCTTCTTTTCCGATCGGAATCCGCTGTGCATAACGCGAATTGTTGAACAAAACCGGATACGTTTGCAGCGAAATCCGTTCCTGTGCGTTTTTACCGCGCAACCTTTCTTCCTCCAAAACCACACCGCGTTCTTTGTCGATTTCGCTCGGATCAAAAGAATCAAAACCGGCCCAATTGCTTAAAATATCAAAGCCTTTGGCAAACAATTTGGCGCTATCTGTTGGCAGCGGCAACTGGTAAACGGTTTGATCAAAAGAAGTGTAAGCGTTGATATCAGCACCAAAACGCACACCGGATTTTTGCAAAAAGTTAATCAGTTCGTTTTTAGGAAAATCGCGTGTACCGTTAAACGACATGTGTTCTACAAAATGCGCTAAACCCTGCTGGTCATCATTTTCCAAAACCGAACCTGCTTTGTTTACCAGGTATAATTCTGCACGGTTTTTAGGTTCGGTATTTTTGCGGATGTAATACGTTAAACCGTTTGGCAGCTTGCCGATTAAAACAGCCGGATCAGCCGGAATTAATTGTCCGACCAGGTTTTCTGTACGTGGTTTGTTTCGGGGAGATGGTTTTGGTTTGATTTGAGCCGATGCCGTACTAAAAATCAGCAAACCAGCAGAAAAATAAAGTAAATGTTTTTTATGCATGAAAAAGGTTTAAATAATTGTGGGAGTAGTCAATACTGTTTTTATAGAGGTTTTTTCAGGTAAATTAATTTTTAGCAAACGCTTTTTGTAGCATTGCTTTAAATTCCTCCTGATGCGCTAATGTAAGTTGCTGACCAACTTGTTCTGTTTTTAAAAGTATTTTCGGAAGTTTTGCTGCATATTTTTTACCTGTTGGAGTTTTATAAAAAATAGTTAATTGCTTTAATTCTTCCGTTGTAAATTCTTCAGCATACAGAGCCGACATTTTCTCGCTGAGTAATTCCCAGGTAATATATTTAGTTGTAAAAGCGAGCATTACCTCTTCAAATGCTGCTCTTTTATTCTCAGGAACTCTCATACCCTGCAGTTTTACTGCGGTTTTTAACGATGTTTCAAGTTTTGCTTTTTCATCCGTTGCATTCAATAAATCTTCTGCTGCTTTAAGATGTTCTGTTGTAAAAGAAACATTTTGCGCTTTTAAATTTAGGTTGATGAAAAAGCAAATAGCTGTTAGTGCAATACCAAATCGAATGTAAAAAACCTTCATTTTAAAGTTATTTTTTAAACCTTAATGATAATGTTTTTCCGGTACATTAACCACAAAATTACGTACCAGATTAAAACATAAGTTAAACCGCCGGCCAGTGAGGCGTTGATGGGCGAAAAATAAGGCACAAAAAAAGTATTGTACAAATATTCCTGAAGAGTTTGCAAGTTTCCTTCAGCATTATGAAACGTAATCATGGTCAAAACACGCGGAATTATGCCCGAAAAAGTATAAACTGTAATGGCATTCACCCCAAAAATAACGAAGGGTTTGGTAAAGCGTTTGTAGCCCTGCACATCAATCAGCCAATACAAAAGCGTTAAACCGATAACGGCCAAACCGCCGGCGTAAAGCACGTAAGAGCTGGTCCACAATGCTTTGTTTATCGGAAAAAAAAGATCAACCAACAATCCGGTAATTACGGCCAGCACGCCAACGGCAAACAGCCAGGAAACTTTTTGTGCTTCGTCCTGTTTTCTCTTTAAAAAAGTGCCGATTAAAACACCGAAAATTCCGGTGGCAACGGCTGGTAAATCAGTTAAAATGCCTTCCGGATCCCAGGTTTTGGAAGATTTCCACAGATGTGCTTCACCCAAAATACTTCTATCAATCCAGGCACCCAAATTAGTTTCCGGATTGAGGTTTGCATAACCAACACCCGGAACCGGAACAAAAGTCATGAGCAAATAATAGCCAATTAAAATCACCCAAAAAGTAATTAACATGGCTTTTCGCGTTTGAAATAGGTACAACAAACCCACAATTAAATACACCACGGCAATACGTTGGATAACGCCAGGAATGCGCACCGTTGCAAAATTAAAATGAGGGAACAAACTCAAAATCAAACCGATAGCAAATAAAATAACGGCGCGGCGGATGATGTTGGTGATCAATTGTCGGTGCAAAGCGGCATCTGCTTTCTTGCTTTCCAGCGCAAAAACAATGGAAACGCCAACGATGAAAAGGAAAAACGGAAACACCAGATCGGTTGGCGTGCAGCCGTTCCATTCGGAGTGTTCCAGCGGCGTGTAAATGTGGCCCCAATCGCCGGGATTGTTCACCAGCGTCATCATGGCAACGGTGATTCCACGAAAAACATCGAGCGAAAGGAGGCGTGGTTTGGGCGTTTTCAGGTCAGAATTAAGCATAATGCTTCTTTTATCAGTATAAAATCAACAGAAAAAATTACTTTAGTGAGGAAGCAAATCGGCTCCGCAAAAATCATCAGAATTGAACAGCAATTTACAGCAACTTTTTGCAATTGCGCAAAAGAAACACAAAACGATTATCGGTTTGATGTCGGGCACTTCGCTGGACGGTTTGGACGTAGCTTTATGCCGGTTTTCGGGTAGCGGCATGGAAACCAAATTTGAGTTGCTGGAATTTGAAACGATGGTTTATGATGATTTTTTCAGGAATGAAGTGCGTCAGATTTTCTCTAAAAAGCTGGTTGACTTGGAAAAACTGACTTTGCTGAACGCGTACATTGGCAGTTTTCATGGCGATTTGGTGCTGCAATGTTTAAAAAAATGGTCGGTAAAAACAGTATCGGTAGATTTGATTGCGAGCCATGGACAAACGATTTACCACGCGCCAAAATACCAGCATCAGCAAAAAAACTATTTGAATGCAACTTTGCAAATTGGCGACGGTGATCATCTGGCGATGAAAACTGGAATTGTGACCATTTCAGATTTCCGGCAAAAACACATTGCTGCCGGCGGCGAAGGCGCGCCGTTAGCTTTATACGGCGATGTAATTTTAGGCAGCAAATCAGGCGAAAACCGACTTTTACTAAACATCGGCGGCATTGCCAATTTTACGTTTTTGCCTGCGGATGCTTCTTTTACCGGCATAATTTCTACCGATATTGGGCCGGGAAATACGCTGATTGATGCGGCTTGCCGGAAGTATTTTGATTTGCCTTTTGATGCTGATGGCCAGATTGCGTTTTCGGGAGAAGTGAATTTGAATTTATTATCAGCTTTAAAAACGCATCCATTTTTTGCGGAAACATTGCCCAAATCAACCGGACCGGAATTGTTTAACTTGAATTATGTGGAACTGGCGCAGCAAAATTCATCCACTCAAAACATCGCCCCAAAAAATTTGGTAACCACGCTTACTGTTTTTACGGCAGAAATTTTGGCGGAAGGAATTTTAAAAAACTTCTCTGCGGATAATTTGCATGTTTTTGTAAGCGGCGGCGGCGCCCGAAATCCTTTTCTTATCCAAACACTTCAAAAAATGTTACCTAAAAGCAGCATTCAAAATTCGGAAGTTTTAGGTTTGAATGCTGATGCGAAAGAAGCCGTTCTATTTGCCCTGCTGGCCAATGAAGCAGTTGGTGGCGAACCGATTTTTATTAATCAAAATCCGGCGGTTTTGATGGGGAAGTTTAGTTTTCCGAGGTAAATTAAAGCTGACAAATTTACCCTCATAAAAGAAGCATCGTCTTAAAGCAACGATGCTTCTTTTATCCCTATAAAAACTTATAACCCAAGCTTAAATGCCAAACGTTCTGCCGTTGGCCGTAAGCCGGATTAATTTGTGTTATGCCGCCTTCGTAACGTAAATCAACCGAAAAGCTAAGCAAATCCACACCTGCTCCAGCCTGATAACCTAACGTGCTGTTGCGGTAATTGCCAAAATCCTGATACGCATTTTTTACATTTTGAGATAAAGTTTGATCAGTATTTAACACGTAAGAATACATCGGGCCAGCCATCAACCTGAAATTTAATTTACTTAAACCAAAAGATTGCCCGAAAAGCAACGGCACGTTCAATGTAGTAAACCGCACTTTGCCGCTTTCGGTAACGTTTTGGCTGGATTGATCGTAATTAAAATTGAAATTACTGCCCGAACTTCCCAGATAAACTTCCGGCTGCACGTAAAATCCCCGGCCAAAACGCGTCCACAAACCTATTTGATAACCAGGCAGTTCGTTGGCATCAATCCGTCCGTTGTTCACGCTTAAATGCGAAAAATTAACGCCGCCTTTCACACCAAGACTAAACTGGGCTTTTGCGCCAAAGCTGATGGCGGCAATAAACAAAGTAAAAAATATCTTTTTCATAGGTTGTTAAGATTGGTTTTACCGTATAAAGTTTAGTTACAACAATACAATCAAAAATTGGTAATGCTGTTTTTAATCGCCTAAAATTTGTGTTACGTTTGAATAAAAAAAGAAAATGGCAGAAATAACCATCAGCAATAAAGACTGGGAACGTGTAAAACTGAAAGTGCAGCGCAAATATAACAGCCTAACCAACGAGCAATTACAATATACGGAAGGCGCTGAGGATGACTTAATTACGCGTTTGATGGCTTTGGTAAACCGCGATCGTGAATACGTGGTTTTTACGCTGAAAAAAGCTTTGGTTAATATTGATAATAATCGCCTTTAATTGCAGTTTTAGCAACAGGTAATCGCTTTATTTCTATTAAATTAGTGTTCCAGATTTAGATTTTATGGCAAAGGTGATCAGTAAAAATAAGAAGTTGATTTTGGGCGGAAGTTTGTTTTTACTGGCTGCCAGCGGCTGGGCTTTCCAGGATGATTTTTTTCAGGTAGCTAAAAACCTGGATATTTTTGCTACGGTTTATAAAGAAGTGAACATCAATTATGTAGATGAAATTAACTCTACCAAACTGATTAAACGCGGCTTGGATGCGATGATGGAAAGCCTGGATCCGTACACCGAGTTTGTGCCCGAATCTGAAATTGAAGATTACAAACTGCATTATGTAAGCACGCAGTACGGCGGCATCGGCGCAGGCGTGTACAACCGAAACAATAAAGTAATTATTTCGCAGCTTTTTGAAGGTTATCCGGCACAAAAAGCAGATGTGCGCACAGGCGATGAAGTGCTGAAAATCAACGATATAGATTTAGCTGGTAAAAAAAGCGAAGACGTTAGTCAGTTGTTAAAAGGCGCAAAAGGCGGCGTGGTAAAACTGCTGGTAAAGCGTGAAAACATCGCGCAACCGCTGGTTAAAAATCTGGTTCGCGAAGAAATCAAGCAGCCAAATGTTTCTTATCACGGCATGGTGAAAGGCAATATTGGTTATATCAAGCTGGATAAATTTCTCGAAAATTCTGGTCAGGAAGTGCAGGATGCTTTGATCGACCTGAAAAAAAATAATCCTAAAGGGATTGTTTTAGATTTACGCTTTAACGGTGGCGGAATTTTGCAGGAGGCTGTTAAAATTGTTAATTTCTTTGTGCCGAAAGGTGTAGAAGTAGTTTCGCAAAAAGGCAAGCTGAAAGAAAAAAACAACGTTTACTACACACAAAACCAACCGATTGAAACTGATTTGCCGCTGGTAGTTTTGGTGAACAGCCGTTCGGCTTCCGCTTCAGAAATTGTGGCCGGTGCCTTGCAGGATTTGGATCGCGCGGTAATTATCGGTCAGCGCAGCTATGGCAAAGGCCTGGTGCAGCAAACGTTTTCTATGCCATATAATAGTCTGGTTAAAATTACTATTTCCAAATATTATGTTCCTTCGGGAAGGTGTATCCAGGCGTTGGATTATACGCACCGCAAAGAAGACGGCACAGTTGTAAAAGTAGCAGATTCTTTAATCCATGAGTTCAAAACCAAAGATGGCCGTTCCGTTTATGACGGCAGCGGCATTTATCCGGATGTGGTTGTAAAGCAGGATGCCATCGCCAACATTACCAAAGCGTTGATCACCAAAATGCTAATTTTTAATTATGCCAATTCGTATCGCAACGCGCATAGCCAGTTGCCAACGCCGGATAAATTTAATTTAAGTGATGCAGATTATGCTGATTTTGTAAAGTATTTATCAGGCAAAGATTACAGCTACAACACGCAAACTGAACGTGTTTTGGCTGATTTAAAGCTAATTGCCGATCATGAAAAGCAACTGGCGGAAATTAAGCCGGAATTTGATGCGCTGAAAGCCAAACTTGCCGTGAGCAAGAAAAACGATTTAACGCAGCATCAAGCAGAAATCAGACAGATTTTGGAAAGCGAACTGGTAACGCGTTATTACTACGAAAAAGGCCGGATTGAAGACAGCTTTAAATACGATAAAGAGCTGAATGCCGCTGCGCAAGTTATTCAGAACAAACCTGAACTGGCTTCGATTTTAAAAGGCGAAGGCGATCATAAAATTATCGGTAAACCAATTGCTGCTTTAGCCGCCAAAACGCCTGCAAGCGAAGAAAATTAACGCAGTTTTTTGGCGAATTTTAAAATCGATTTCCCCCACAAAACACCTAATTGTTGCGCGCCTTTTTCATTTGGGTGAAGATAGAAAATGCCTTGTTTGCCATTTTCGTGCTGCATCAAAGCTTCATGATTTTTCTGGAAATAAGCAAAGCCCTTTTTATCACCTAAAAATACCTGATGCGGATTTGTTTTGTCGTAATTTTTCACCAAAGCATCAATCTGCGGAAAATAACTTTGCAATCGCGCCAAACCTTCGGCTAAATATTTAGAGCCGTTATAGGTATTTGTGCTGTACCAAAGCGGATGATGGAACACAATTTTACATCCCGGAAAATCCTGCAAAAGCTTGTCGGCAATGCTTTTTAAGTTATGCTGATAATTTTCGGGCGATAATGGCGCGCCAAGCGGGCCTTGTATGGCGCTGTCATTCGTTCCCAAAATAACCGAAAACAGCAGTTGCGCATTTTTATTGCTGAAACTTCGTGCCGCATCTTCAACCTTGTTAAAAACGGTGTTAGTTTCGGGCAAAAAATTAACGGTTGTGTAGCCGCTCACGCCTTGATTGGAGATTTGGATATCGCCAAATTGCCGGCTTTCCTGCAAAAACTGTAACGTAAAATTTGGCGGTGCCATCGTTTTAAAATCCTTTAAACCGGCACCGTGCGTAATGCTGTTGCCAATAAAAACGATATTTAAGTTTGGCTTTGCCGGATTTTGCGCGCTTAAAAAAGGTGCATAAAAACAGCATAACATCAGCGCAAACCAAAAAGCAATGCTGTTTTTACCGGTGTTTTTTTGCCGGATTATTCTTTCCATTTCAAATTCATATTTTCAAACATAAAAGCCCATTTATCCGCTTCCTGATTGATAATTTGCGCGGTAGAACGCCCTGCGCCGTGTCCGGCTTTGGTTTCAATCCGAATCAAAGCCGGAGCCGCGCCAGTTTGATCTTCCTGCAATTTGGCCGCAAACTTAAACGAATGTGCGGGCACCACGCGGTCATCATGATCTGCTGTGGTTACCATCGTTGCCGGATAATCAGCCGGTTTTAAAGCATGAACAGGCGAATATTTATGCAGACATTCAAACATTTCTTTAGAATCTTCTGCCGTGCCGTAATCATAAGCCCAGCCTGCACCGGCCGTGAATTTATTGTAACGCAGCATGTCCATCACGCCAACTGCCGGAAAAGCGACCTGGCACAAATCCGGTCGCTGCGTCATCGTGGCACCAACAAGCAAACCGCCATTTGATCCACCGGAAATGGCTAAATAATCTTTTGAGGTATATTTATTTTGGATGAGGTATTCGGCAGCAGCAATAAAATCATCAAATACGTTTTGCTTTTTCAGTTTCGTTCCGGCCAGGTGCCAGTTCTCGCCGTATTCGCCGCCGCCACGCAAATTTGGTACGGCGTAAATGCCGCCTTGTTCCAGCAAAATAATGTTTGATGTGCTGAAAGCTGGCGTTAAACTCACCCCAAAACCGCCGTAAGCATACAGCAAGGTCGGATTTTTGCCATTAAAAACAGTACCTTTTTTGTAGGTGATCACCATTGGGATTTTAGTGCCATCTTTGGAAGGATAAAAAACCTGTTTGGATTCGTACTTCTCCGGATCAAAAGAAACACCGGATTTTTTGTAGATTTCTGATTTCCCGCTGGCAATATCGTACTTAAAAATCGTTGGCGGATACACATAAGAAGTAAACGTGTAATACGTTTCCTGCTCTTCTTTCTTCGTACCAAAACCGCCGGCCGTGCCAACCGCAGGCAACTGGATTTGATGCTCCATTTTGCCATCGTGATTATATTGCGTGATAAAAGAAGTAGCATCTTTTAAATATTCGGCAAAAATTTTTCCGCCACCGGTAGAAACATCCAGCACATTTTTGGTTTCAGGAATCAGATCTTTCCAGTTTGCAGGTTTCGGATTGGCGGCATCAACCGTAATCAACTTAAAATTTGGCGCATGTAAGTTGGTGAAAATGTACAGTTTGCTGCCGATGTTATCCACAACCTGCTGCTGACTATCAAAATTATCAACCACATTTATAAAACCGGAACCAGGTTTTTGCAAATCCTGAAAATACAATTCGTTGCCCGTGGTGCTGTTAGCCGCGCTAACAACCAGAAAACGTTCATCTTCTGTCAAATACGCACCGATGTAGCGCCGCTGCGTTTTCTGTCCGCCAAAAATCAACTGATCTGTGCTTTGCGGTGTGTTTAGTTTATGGTAAAAAAGCTTGTGATATTGCGTTAAACCGGCCAGCTGACTGCCTTCTTTCGGTTTATCGTAGCTGCTGTAATAAAAACCATCGTTGCCGCGCCAGGCCAAACCGGAAAATTTTACGTCGATCAATGTTTCACCAATGCTGCTTTTATCGGATGTTTTTAGCACGATTATTTTGCGCCAATCCGAGCCGCCTTCCGAAATTTGGTAAGCCGCCAAACTGCCATCTTTGCTAAAATTGATGCCGCCAAGCGAAGTTGTGCCATCCGCAGAAAACTTGTTCGGGTCTAAAAAAACTTCCGGCTCGCCTTTACCAATCTGCCGGTACAAAACCGACTGGCTTTGCAAACCATTATTTTTGTAGAAATAAGTAAATTTTCCCTCTTTAAAAGGAGCACTGTATTTCTCATAGTTCCACAGTTTTTCCAGCTTTTGCTTGATTTGATCTCGAAAAGGAATTTTGGAAAGATAATCCTGCGTTACTTTATTTTCCTCCTGAACCCAGTTTTTGGTTTCTGCGGATTGGTCATCTTCCAGCCAGCGGTACGGATCAGCAACTGCTGTTCCGAAGTAAGTATCAGTAACCGCGCCTTTAGCCGTTTGCGGATAGTTTATTTTAGATTTCATATTTTGAGCATCAACGTGGCTAAAAACCAGCATTGCTGCGGCTAAATAAGCTATTTTTATGTTCATTTTTTCAGGTTGATTATCATTTTAAAGATAAAAAAATACCGGTAAAAACAGCATGACCAAGGATTTTTGAAAGCCTGCACTTTACTGTATTTTTGCCCGATGCTTGTGCGTGATAAAATTTATTTTGCTTCCGATTTTCATTTGGGCGTGCCCGATTATGCTGCTTCCCGCGAACGTGAAAACCGCATTGTGCGCTGGCTGGATTTGGTCGGAAAAGATGCTTCAGAGATTTTTTTAATGGGTGATGTTTTCGATTTCTGGTTCGAATATAAAACCGTTGTTCCTAAAGGTTACGTCAGATTTTTAGGGAAACTGGCTGAGCTTTCGGATGCCGGCATCAAACTATATTTCTTCAAAGGCAACCACGATATGTGGATGTTTGATTACTTGAAACAGGAACTCGGCGCAACCATTATCAGCAATGAACTGGAATTGGAACGCAACGGCAAGAAGTTTTTTTTGCATCACGGCGATGGTTTGGGCCCAGGAGATCAGTTTTACAAATTGCTGAAATGGTTTTTCCGGAGCAAAGTTTGCCAATGGCTTTTTGCGCGGATTCATCCAAATCTGGGCGTTGGCATCGCTTCCAAATGGAGTCGCAAAAGCCGCATCATCAACGAAGGAAAAGAAGAATCCAAACCCGGACAGCAGGAATGGCTGGTTACGTTTTGCAAAGAAGTGCTGAAAACGCGGTTTTACGATTACCTGGTTTTTGGTCACCGGCATTTGCCGCTGGATATTCAGCTTGATGAAAAAAGCCGTTATATTAACTTAGGCGAATGGGTTTACCACAACACGTATGCTGTTTTTACCGGTAAAAATTTGGAGTTGAAGTATTTTGAGGCAGAAGAAAATAAATCGTTCCTGTCCGAAGAAAAATAAATCAGTCAAAACCCGTAAATTTACCCGATAAAAGAAGCATCGGCACAAATCTTATCCCAAGAAAAAACGAGCAGCTTCCATCTTCAAAAAACATGATGTTAGATAAATTAGAAGCGATTAAACAACGCTGGCAAAACGTAGAAACAGAACTGAGCAACCCGGAAGTAACCAACGATATGAAGCGTTACGCACAGCTAAACCGGGAATATAAAGAGTTGGGCAAAGTGGTTGATGAATACCATGTTTACGCAAACGTGATGAGTAATATTGATGCTAATCGCGAAATTCTGGCCAACGAAAAAGACGAGGATTTTAAGGAAATGGCCAAAGCTGAGCTGGACGAATTGCTGGAGCAGCAGGAAGCTTTAGAAGCTAAAATCCGTTTAATGCTGATTCCGAAAGATCCAGAAGATGCTAAAAATGCGATTCTGGAAATCCGCGGCGGCACGGGCGGCGATGAAGCTGCGCTGTTTGCCGGCGATTTATTCCGGATGTACACGCGTTTTTTCGAGAAAAAAGGCTGGCAATATGCCATCATTGATTTTACGGAAGGCACGGCCGGCGGTTATAAAGAAGCAATTATTGAAGTGAACGGCGAGGATGTTTATGGTTTGCTGAAATACGAATCCGGCGTGCACCGCGTACAGCGCGTGCCGGATACCGAAACGCAAGGCCGCGTGCATACTTCTGCTGCTTCGATTGCGGTTTTGCCGGAAGTGGAAGAAGTGGATTTTTACCTGAATCCGGCTGATGTGGACATGCAGACTTCCCGTTCTGGCGGTGCAGGCGGACAGAACGTGAATAAAGTAGAAACCAAAGTTCAACTAACGCACCGGCCATCAGGAATGGTTGTTGTTTGTCAGATCGAACGCTCACAATTTGGAAACCGCGAACGGGCGATGGAAATGCTGCGGAGCAAATTATACGACATCGAACTGCAAAAACACAACGGCGATATTGCTGCAAAACGGAAAACAATGGTTTCTACTGGAGATCGTTCGGCCAAAATCCGTACGTATAACTATCCGCAAGGCCGTGTAACCGAACATCGTGTTGGATTGACTTTGTACAATTTACCAGCCATTATGGATGGTGATATTCAGGAGATTATCGAAGCTTTGCAGTTTGCCGAGAACGCCGAAAAACTACAGGAAGGCACAACTATTTAAATTTTTTAAATAAAACCTTGCAGAAACCAAAATCAAAGCTATATTTGCATCCTCAAACGGAGTGGTAGTTCAGCTGGTTAGAATGCCTGCCTGTCACGCAGGAGGTCGCGGGTTCGAGTCCCGTCCATTCCGCACTAAGAATCAAGGAGTTACATTAATTTGTAACTCCTTTTTTGTTTCTGGTTTACCTGCTGGTTTACACAAATAGTATGTTATTGCAGAGGAATTGAACTAATTTAAACAAGATCTGTAACTATAAGCAAGATTTACCCACCTAATATTTGTGATGAAACATCAATAATTCTTGCTAAAGAGATATTTACATTCTTTCGAGCTAATTAAGGGCATAACACTATTTGAACAAAGGCTTTCAAATTAGCAGCAGGAGTAGTCAAAAAATGATGTTAATCGTAGTCTTTTACAATAATAAGTGATTCTTCTACCTGCTGTTAGTCTTAACAAATACAATTTGATCAGATTAATAATGATAAATGACGAATTGAACTTTAGTATTAATCAAAAGAATGTTCTACTTGTATATCTCTTTAAATTTGTTGTGGTAGTAAAATTTATAAATAATTTTCATCTGCCGCATCCATATCAGAATCATCAATGTGGGTGGATAATGCCTTTGCTATTTTCAATTTTAACTCCTCGCTATAATCATTCTCATATAGGATAGAGGTAATAATTTGGTGTAATAAAACTTGATCAATATAATTTGCAGCCACGTACACAGCAAAATTTTCCATTTCTAATACAAAACGCGTTGTGCAATAGGACAACCCATTTATTTCAAGAAAATAACTGGTTAATACAATTGATGAACGTTTGTTACCATCAGTAAAAGCATGGTTTTTATTAATTGAGTAGCATAAATAAGTAGCTTTATCTTCTATGCTAGGATAATACCAATCATTTTTTATGTGTTCTAAGGTGCTTTCAAGTAATCCTATATTATTGCTACCATGCCTACCTCCACTATTTTCAATTATGAAATCGTGCTCTTTAACCGCATACTGTAAATCAAAGTAAAAAAAGCTAAGTTGCATTATTTGTCTTTTAATCTGATAAATACATCTATATTCTCTTTTAGCCTTTGCTCTAAAGACATACTTTTTTCTCCGAGGAACTTTTCAAAATCTTCTTGGCTAACTTCCAAGATATACTGTTTAAGTTGTTCGTGTAAGGCATCCCGAAATGCCATATCACGACTAGCCATCAAACTTCTTGCTTTTTCTGTTAGTGGCTTAAATGACATTTCTGTTAAAGCTTCGAACTCTTTAAATAATTTATTTGCCTCTGATAGCCTTAATTTTTCCCCCTTGTTTTCAAATGCCTTTTTCAAAAAATCAGAAAATCCGTTTTCATAAGCAGATATAAGATCCAAAACCTCTGAATACATGGTAGAGCGGACACTTTCCTTATTGCCCAGCTTAAGTATTTGCCTATATTCTTTGGCATTTTCTTTAAAGATACTTATATAGATTTTGTCTGTTAATTGTGAATATTTAAATTTATTATCAATTATGTAATTATCTAATGCGTTAGTAAATTCTTGCCTATAATTAAATTCCCTGAGAGCAGATGAAACATATGATTCCTCTTGTTGATTAATATATTTGGTTGTTCCGCCGAGCTTCTTGTTAAGAACATCGATAACGATATCTAAAGTTGCACTTCTTACTTCCTTAGCTCGGTCCGAACCTTGTAATAACATCGCAACGTTTAAGAACGCTTTGAATGTAAAAACATTTAAGCTTGTTGCTCTAGCTCCAACTATCTCACCTTCATCATCTTCTGTCAACTGAAGGACATTGATGTCCTTCAGTTGAGATACAAAATCTTTAAACTGCTTTAATCTTACTCCTGTAAATAATTCATGCCCGCTTTGGTCAAGCTCTTCCCGATAGATTTCTAGCAATCGGTTCATAGTACGAATGTCTACTTGAAAGAACTGAGCGAGTTGCTGCTTTGTATAACGATATTTGCGTTCAAATAGAATACCTTTAAAATCGAATATTTCATATAGCTCTTGTAGTGCTATATTATTATTTAAAATGTTCCTCCGGTCAAGAGCAGAATTGGAAAGATCTTTCATACAAATACAAATATCAATATTTATATAGTCTCTAAGTTATCTGATTAAAATGTGTTAAATATGAATAATAAGTTTGTTGGAACTGTTGTATGGATTCTAATTGATTACAAATAACATTAGAGCTATTAGAGAGTTAATTAGAAGCAGGCATGCTATACAATTGTGTTTCAGCATTTTGACTCTAATAAATAGATTTTATCTCTATTAGAGTTCTTTAAACAGTCTTATTCTTGGTTAATTGTGATTCAATGCCGGCAATAGAACCAAATTACTATACACTTTAGCCGCAAAGTCCTGCTCCCGCTACCTTAAACCCTTGTAAATAGCTGATTTCAGTAATTTACAAGGGTTTTTTATTTTAGAGCGGTGCCAAATGCGGTGCAATTCTTTTCAATTTAATGTCATTTATTCTTATTCTTCAGCTGCATCTACTTATTCTTTTTTTTGCAAAAGTGGATACTGTTAGACGATGTACACCTAATATAAAAAAATCGTATCTATTGGTAGGCCTTTAAATAATTGGGATATTCGTCTTAATTATGGAGGTAAAACCGGGCTTAAATGACGCATTCGTTATAACAGGTTCTAGGCGATAAGAACTAATCAAAAAAAACCTAAATTATACGCCCGACCGGCAGCTGAGCATTGATATGAGGTTTGTGAGAAAGACGTATTCAATATGGCCCAATGATCTCCCAATTGGTAGCTATTACCATTAAGGTATCTAAAGCAGACTATTAAAAAGAAATAAAAATGGAAAAATTTATGGAGGTCATTTATGATGACGAAAAAATGCGATTCGAGGTTAAGGGACCTTCATCGAATGACACATTATTAGTTGAACACGCAGACCTAATGCAGAAAACTGATATGAAGGTCCATTGCCAGGTAGCAGCAATTGGTGTTTCTGATCAGGTGTTTGAGCGTTTAGGGTATGTTAAAGAAACAGGACTCTATAATCGCCTTTTGATCGAATACGAAAGAAAGACTGGAAAAATAGCAAAGCGTTGGTAAACATGAGGTAACTGATTTTAAAAATATATTCTAAGCAGTAATGCCAACGGCAAAAAAAGCAAAAACAAAACCAGACGGAAAATTGCGGGTAAGAAAACATATTATAGCAGACCTAAGCGCTAATTATGTTGAAAAGCTGGCTTTGCTAAATGGCTTTTCAATAGAGTCATTCGTAAAGGATTATGGATATGATCAGAATATTTACACTTATAATTCGAAAGGCGAATTTGAGAACGGGAATATCTATGTTCAGTTGAAGGCCACTGATCACATTAAGTATGTTAACAAAAAAGCAGAAGTATCTTTTGCAATGAGAAAACAAGATCTATCCCTATGGTCCACTGAACCCTATCCTGTTATTATAGTAATTTACGATGCGGTAAAGGAAGAAGCATATTGGTTGTATCTTCAAAAGCATCTTAAAAAGCTATCTGGGTTTGACATCGACCTTGTGAAGAAGTATTTTACTTTAAACATTCCGGTAGCGAATAAGATGGATAAAACTGTTTTTCAAGAATTCAGAAATTTCAAGATCAGTACATTAAAGGAAATAGAAAATGTTATCACCCACCAATAGAAAAACAAGCGATTTAAGAAAAATGCTTGAACAAGTGGGATACTTGTTCGTCAGGCAGGCCGGTTCACATTTGTATTATAAGCATCCTTCTAAACAATCTATAATCATTTTACCGGATCATGGATCGCGAGGATTGCCTGCCGCCATTACTGCTTCAATTTTAAAAAATATTATTAGTTCAGGTGTTGCAACCGAAAGCGAGGTCCAAAAGGCTTTCAAACGATAACTGTCTAAGCCGGTTTGATTGAGGATATACTTTTTAGAGGTATCATTAAGCCTTTGCTGTTAGTATCTAAAAGTTCTAATAAAACCTCGTATGTTTTGGTGTCTATTTTTACACAATTAAGTAGTCCATGCCATTCCTCACCATCAGTAAGTTTAACAATAATTTGTTGGCCACGAAGGCTTTCGGCTGTTTCAACTGCTAAGTTGGTAATCATTGAAGAGGATTTTTTACAAAAATAACTTAAAGTTCAATAATCTAACGTTTACACAAAGCTTTTCCTGTAGAAATTAAAATACAATAGCAGATATTTTCTGCGCAAAATATATGTATTGCTGCCAATGTCTATACTTTCAATATTAAAATTTATTACTAATCCTTTAGGTTTCTCAAAGAACATTTAGTGATTTTAAATAAATTAAAAATTTTCAGAATAAAATCCAATCTGAAACTATAGGATACCCCTTTACAGAATTACTGCGTATTTATTTTTTTCAGATTGGTAAGTTTGAATAAACTAAGTTGTCTTTAATTCAATTGGTTTTGGGCAAATAGGCGTTAGAGGCAATAAACCAATGATAATTCAATAAACATACTATGATTGATGAATGGAATTATTTAGCTCGGAAATATACTGTAGAAGGAGCACGTAGCAAATTTGAAGATATTTGTACAACCCTATTTAAAAAGAAGTTTCCAAACAAATCTGTAAATCCGGTCCGGGTAGTTGTAGGTGATAGAGGAGTGGATATTTTTATCGGAAATATACAAAATGAGCCGGTCGAGGTAATTCAATGCAAGTTTTTTATTAATGGTCTAGGAGAATCCCAGAAAGCACAAATTAGAGATTCTTTTAAGACAGTATTAGCTTCAAACGATTTTCAATGCTGTAGGTGGATACTCTGTATTCCTAATATATTGGGAATGGATGAGCACAATTGGTGGGCTGGATGGAAGAATAAGCAGGTTAAAGCTCATGGTTTAGCAAAAGATTTCATTGAATTGATGGATGGTTCTCTCCTTATCAATGACTTGAAGAAATTCAATTTATACGATGAAATATTTGATATAGAGCATAAAAAGGCAATAAATGAAATTCATAATGCTGTGGTTGGCGATAAATTCAATCTAGACGAGGAGATTTTATCGGCTTCTAACTACATGAAGAATTTAAAAAATCATTTTTCAAAATCTAAGGAAGCCCGTGTGCAAAGAAAAGAAGTTGACGAGATCGTAACATGGGTGAAACAAGATTTGGCTGGAAAGGACTCACTGGAGAAAGTGCTTGTAGTAAAAGGTAAAAAAGGTGTGGGTAAATCCACCATTTTACGTGAAGCTTACTGTAAATTATTAACTGAAAACGAATACTCGGTTCTGGCAATAAAATGTGACCAGTTCTATGATATAAATTTAGAAGACCTTGCCAAGCAGCTATTTAAGAATGTTCTATCTTTTCAAAGCCTTATTGCAGCAGTAGGAACCGAGGGTAAAAAATTCATCGTAATCCTTGACCAGTTGGACGCGCTGTCACAAACCTTGTCCTCAGACAGGAGATGGCTACAGACTTATATAAAGTTGATTCATGAGCTATTGAATCTTTCCTATGTACGAATAGTAATTTCTACGAGAAGCTTCGACCTGGAATACGATGCCGATTTAAGAAGATTCAACAATACTCAGCACATCAGACAGATTGAGGTTGGTACCTTAACCAAGGCTGAAGTGATCAATATATTAAAATTACTCACAATCGACGTAAAAAGTGATTTGCTAATTGAACTATTGACCGTTCCTTACAATCTGGAGCTTTTTACCAAGATACCAAATTTAGAAGGGCTGCTACAAAAGGAAGTAAGAATCTCCTTAACCAAACTTTATTCAGAACTATGGAGTCAGGTTTTAACAAAAAGAGAGCTTAAGCTTACAAACTGTTTGAATTTAATTATAAAACGGATGTATAGATTACACCCGAATTTAATTGACCAGACTTACCTTGAAGAATTTCAGAATGAAATTGATTATCTTGTCTCCCAGGATATACTGCTGAAAAATGGAAGTAAATTATCTTTTTTTCACCAATCCTTTTATGAGTATTATCTGGCGCGCTGGTTCGTGCTATCAGATCAGGATCTGATCGAATATATCTTTGAGAAAGGCCAAAACTTATATATACGTTCTTTAATTAAAACCGTTATCGAATATCTAAGGGAGGCAGATCATCCTAAATATATAGCCCTTTGCAAGAATATTATTGGTAATGAGAAGATCAGATTTCATATCAAATATTTGTTTGTACTTGAGCTTGGGTTGATAGAACTTCCATCGGAAAAAGAGAAAGAATTAGTTTGCGGAATGTTGACAAATGAGTACGGCAAGCTATTCCTGGATTTATTTACTTCAAGTGGATGGATCGAGTTTTTTATTTCTAATGATCTATTAGTTGGAAATACAAATGAAATTTACATTATCCTTTATCGTAACATCAATCATCATGCTAAGCTTATTTTAGATTATTTAGAAAATTCTAAGTTTGATGAAAAGGAGAAATTTATAGAAGGGATTATTCCCAATATTAAGAAGTGGGAAAATGAGCTTTTGCCTTTTTTTGACAAATATTACCCTTATAAAAAGGAGACAGAGCTATGGTATTTTGAGACTTTAAAGAAAATCGCACCAGTTAATCTGCTCTTTGTTCTCGAGAAATTAAGGCCAGTGATCTCGGCAGCTCAGACCAGAACCGAACGCCTAAGATTTGACCATCGGTTCGATGGTATTATAGGCCTCCTTTACCAGCAAAATGCCAAAACAATTGTCGGGTTTTTATTTACGATCCATATAGAAATTTTAGAAGACACAAAACATCCTTATTATACCGAATACTCGGGAATTGCTTCTGAACTGCTGAGTTCCTACCACTATGACAATGGGATGTTCTACAAGGACAGCGAAGATGATAAATCGATAGATTTCTATTTGATGAAGTATTATCGGGGATGTGACAGAAATGAATTGAAAAAACTAGTGGATCAATATTCTGATACGAACTATGTGCCGCTGCTGATTTTACTTATAAAACTGCTTCGGGACAGGGCTAGTGAGTTGATTAAGGAAATTTACCAGCTTTTATTGATTATTGAAGCGAAAAATGGACTAAAGGAAAGTGATGATTTTTTTCAGCTTAACATACGAAAACTGATAAGTAAATCGATTATCTATTTTGACGAGCAACAATATCAGAAAGTTAAAAATATTTTACTTAGCATAAGCCATCCCTACGAAATATCAATATACGAAGATGGTGGAAAAAAGAAATTTAGTCTGAAGATTGGAAGAAAAAAATATTTGTTTCTTAAAGCACTTCCTTTTCAAATTTTACAAAATGATACTGAATTAAAGCAAACATTTCAAGTATTAGAGCGACGTTTTGGTGTGATTGACCATAATAAGGCTTTTGATCGAAGTAAAAGCAGGTTTGGTGCTGTTGGTTCACCCCTTTCAAATGCGAACTTTGATAAGTTCAACTATAAAGCATGGTTGAAGAGTATGCGTAAGATAAACGAACATTATAAATCGGATGATTTTTTTAAGGGAGGATTGCTTGAGCATGCCAGGTCATTCGAACATGTAGTTGAAAAACGTCCGGATTATTTTTGCGATTTTATTGGTCGGTTATTTCATGAACCAGGTGTATCTTATAGTTATATATCCCACGGGATATCTGCCCTAATTAAGGCAAATTACGACAGTGCTAAGGTAGCTGATCTGGTTAAAAAAGAGATCCAGCTTCCGCTCGATAGAGAATACACACTATATGCGACATGGCATACCAGACATCTGGTCAACACAAAACATGTTACCGATGATGTTGTAGATTTTTTAATTTCAATTTCCAGATCAGATAGGTATCCAAAAGATGTGCTAAATCCAAATAACCCACTATCTGATTTCATTAATACAGTTAGGGGATCTGCTATACATACCTTATTCTGCTTGTTTAGTTATCCTAAGTACAAAGATGCCGTTTTTACAGCAATTGAGTTCGCCATTGATCCTCAAAATAATCCATCGACTACTATTTTAACGGGAGTAATGTCAGAAATTGCCTATTTGAACCATTTGGATATAGCAAGATCTTTTTCAATTTTTCAAAAGCTTGTAATACTTAAAAATCCCCTTATTCTTAAACATTCCATCAATCCAGCTCAATATTTCAATAACAAGTTTCATGATAAAATGGGCTTTTACTTCGATGAAATGTTATTACACGAAGAATTTCATGCTGAGTGCTATTTCTTTATTATTAGCTGGATTTTTGAGAAAATCGATGACTTTAAGCTGTACGATCATTTTATAGGTCTTGGAAAAAATGCAATTAAGTGTGCACTGACCGTCGCAGAGAAATTTTTGATAGAAAATGGAAATGTTAAAAATAGGGCGATGCAGGTACTGGTAAGATGTCTCGCACATTTAGATTTTGATATTTCGCATGAACTAGCGGGGTTGGTATTAAGGGAATTCAAAATAGAGAACTTTAAAGAATTGTATGGATTTATAGAACTCTATATATCCACTGTTCATTTCAGTAATGACCCGCGTTATCTATTGCTATTTTTAACGGAATGTTCTTCTATTTATCCGACAGAATGTTTACAGCTATTAGAAAAAATGAATATACTTTATAAAGTTGACATTAGTAAAAAAGGTTATCTCGGCGACGAACCATTGGTCCTGGTACTTTCAATATACTCTAGGTTGAGGCTTGACCAATTTAAATATATCAACGAACAGCAAATTGCTTTGGATACTTTCGATAAATTGCTTGGTATACCTGCAATTAGATATAAGGCACTAGAGGCTATGGAAAATGTTTTAAACTGATTATCTATAATCTAAGTCACAAATAATGATAGCACCTGATATTATTAAACAACTGAAGGAATCGAGCATAGTTAATGCAACTGAATTGATCAATACATATGTTGATCAGGAGGAGACCTCTACACCCACAAATGTGCTTAATCATCTGTTCCCGGAATTGTCTCAATTTTAATTTCGTAAATCTCTTAAATCGGCTAATAAAATTCTAAAAGAACTTTGTAGATAGGCGAAAATGGTACCATTAGTCGGCTTTCGGTTCAGTTATATAGCCGACAGTCAATTTACTTACATCATTTACAGTATAATTGATTATAGTTTCCAAATCTAAGACGACTGACGTTTTGATCAAAGTTATTGCCTCGATATCCGATAGTTCAGTACCTTCGTCAGTGATTTTCCACTTTTGGGGCTGTTTAATTAACTTATCATTTACTTGTTCATCAGTAACGAGATCAACTTTTACAGATAATTCACTTTCATACCAACTTGGATCAGTCTTATACTTCATGGTAAATGCAGTATTAAATTCTGCAACAACAACTTTGTTTTTCAATAACGGGCTGAGCGAGGTAAATAGAGGTATATTATCAAAGGTTCCCAAAACAAAAAATGGTATATTTTCCGGGTTTAGATCACCATCGTATAATTGAGAGTACCTTTCCGACTTTAGGAATTCTTCATCTTTATATAAATATTGTGCCTCAATTAAAATAACGTTCGGGTTAGCCTGGCTATTCCTTAAACTTTGTATTGACTTAATGAGCGTTTCTAAAACCGATACTCCATTTATCGTGGTGTGATCGGATTTTTGTATAACCTCAAAAAATAAAGTATCTTCCCATCGCCCGACATTCCCGCCAAACTGCTCCATGCCGTATATTGGACTGTGGTACTCACCATCCACAAAAACCATTTTTGCTTTATCCAAAAAGGTGTTTTGACCTACCCGCATCAGTTTAATATCCTGCCCCGTTACGTTTTCCTTATTGTTAAAATAATTAAATATTCTACGAATGCGTGTTTGTGCTTTCCAAGCCCCTCCCATAAGCTGTTTGAAAGCCTGTATTTTTTCAACGCTTAAAGTTGAGTTAGCAATCGTTTGCTCTTTGATGCCGATAGTGACTCGTTTAGCTTGTGCAATGGATAACAACAGGTTTGCGACTCTCTGATTATATTCCGCTAACGATTCTACTTTCAGAATGGGCTGCCACCGCTCAAAATCCTGCCTAATAACAGCCGAACATTCCCTTATGTCATCATATAAAAAAGGGATTTCCTTTAATTTTTCCTGAGTTATCTGATCGGTATTGAAATACGCATTGTTATTTCGTATTCGGTCTATAAAAAAACCTGTCGTCATCCAGTTAACCGGCATCGGCGGATAATATTTTTTATTTTCAGGTCGCTCGATATAATCCCAATTTTCCCAATTCAGGTAATATTTTAACTCCCCGCTCCTAAAAAATAAAATATCTTCAATTTCATTTTGAGGTTCAAATGAGTAATTATTGATGTTAGCTAATATTTTAGTCAAGGCTTCTTCTACAATGATCTTATTTTCAAATAGCAAATAACACCAGTATTTTAAGCCAGAAAGCAAGTTCCGTTTAAAATTTTCGTATTGACCCGCTACATTTTGTTGTTGTCGAAGCCGAGAAATTTCGGCATTATTTGCGCCGTTGAAATTTTCCTTGATTAATGCGGTAAGCTTAAATTTATCTTTAATGTCCACATCAAATGCACCTTCAGCCAATTGATTGAAATCCTTTAAAGCCTCATGAAATGTCGTCCAATCTTGATTTCGCATAGCTAGATAAAAAAGATCATTAAAGCTATTGAATGCCTCGTAATAGAATTGATTAATAGATACCTGTTCGCCAAGTGTAGTAGCTCGTTTACCTTCAATACCAATATTAAACCAAATAATTTCTTTTAAATGGAGAGATAATTCAAGTGAGAAATTCTGAACTAAAGGTTGGTAGCTGGTGTCTTGCTTCACCCGAAAAGCAATTTGCCTATAAATACGCGATGCAAATCCTATATATTGCTTAAAGTATTTAAGCTGCCGATGGCTTAAACTTTCACGGCAAATACCGCGAAAGAATCCAAGTAATGTACTAATGGTTTCTCTATGATTGAGTTCAATCGCCTTATTTAACGTATTCCAAACGTTACTATCAAGGCCATCTGTTACATCTAGTTCTTTCATAATTTGTGTTTCATTTGGATCAAGTAGATCTCCAGGTATAGGTCCAGTATTTCGGCCACCTTTGCATGTTTCCCTTCAATAGTTTGTTCTTCCAATTTTTTATCAAAATACTGCTGATATTCGT
>JBPBQN010000003.1:0-33426 GCA_050954865.1 Janthinobacterium lividum
GAGCTGTGCATCCGGTGCAACTTTCATCCCCAGCAACCTTAAATAAACCGGATACAGCGGCGTACCGTTTAAAAACTGAACCGTAAGCAGCCGTTGCACCGTTTTGGCAAACCACCAGCGGAAATAATAACTACCCCACAAAGGGTAATCGCCTTCTTTAATTTTGCCAAGCACGAGCCATTTTGTGCCGATGGATACAAGTGAAAACAGGAAGGGAATCAAAGCGAACATGACCAACGCGGTGATGATGGCGTAACTCAGATGGCCGGTATCTTCCTCTACATAATAATAGCCGAGATAAGGCACAAAAATTTGTACGGCAAAAACAGTATAGATAAAACCAAGCGCAACGGTTTGAGCCAGCCAGCAGGCATAGTAGCGGGAAAGCTTTATTTTGTGGAATTTACGTTCCGGTTTTTTATCAACCGGCGTTTGCTGCTCCCAAACTTCGGCAAGTTTTTGTAAAGGGCGATGCAGATAAATGTCACGCAGCGAAGCTTTTGGAACACCGCCTTCGCGCCGCAGCCTGGAAACTAAACCGGCAGCCAAAAGTGAATGTCCGCCCAGATCATCAAAAAAATCCATCGACAGATCAATGGTTTTGTTGGGGAAGGTTTTGCGCAGCATATTCAGCAAACGGTCTGCCAGCGGCGCGTTTAAATCCAGCGTTTCCTCGGCGGCGGTATTGGTGTTTTGCAACAGTGATTCTGGCGTAGGCAAAGCTTTACGGTTTACTTTTCCGCTGGGCATCCGTGGCATTTCGGTTAGCTGAACGATGGTTGCCGGAACCATGTATGACGGCAACACTTTAGCCAGTTCCAAACGCAACAGGTTTTCTTCCAGTTCAATTTCGCCATCGGTTACTACGTAGCCAACCAATTGTTCCTGCTCGGAAGCATCTTTTTTAACAGCTACCGCTGCGGCAGAAATATCCTGCAAACCAGCCAGCTTAGTTTCGATTTCGCCTAATTCAATGCGATAACCGCGGAGTTTAATCTGATCATCAAAACGACCTAAAAATTCAATGCTGCCATCTTCTTTAATCAGAGCTGCATCGCCGGTACGATAAATACGATCGCCGGGCAAATCTGCCAGCGATGCTGTTTTTAGCACAAATTTTTCTTCAGTGAGTTGTGGTAGTTTCATGTAACCTTGTGCCACGCCGGGGCCGGAAATCACTAGTTCGCCGCGTTCGCCAAACGGTAAAGGGTTCAACTTTTCATCAACAACAGCCAGGTTATAATTGGGCAACGGATCGCCAATTGTAATGGCATCACCTGGTTTTAGTGCTGCAAAAGTGGCACTTACGGTTGTTTCCGTTGGGCCGTAACTATTGTAAAAAATACGGTTTTTGGTTGACCATCGGTTTAAAACCTGTGTGGTGCAAGCTTCGCCACCGGCATTTACCAGGCGCAACGTTGAGATTTCATCATCCATTACGGCAAGCAAACTCGGCACGGCGTGCAGCACCGTAATTTTTTCGCGGTTCAATACATCGCTCAGCTCATCAATGGCTTTGGAAGTGGTGTTATCCGCTACCCAAAGCGTTGCACCAACAAAATAACTTACCCAGGTTTCCTCGCACCACATATCAAAAGAAACGGAAAAGCCCTGGTAAACACGATCGGTTTCCCGGATTTCCAGCACGCTTTGCTCTGATCGGACCAAATGGCAGATTTGCCGGTGCCCGATCGGGATGCCTTTGGGTTTGCCCGTGCTGCCGGAAGTGTATAATACGTAGGCCAGATTATCCGGATCCGGACCTTCTGGAACAATGATTTTTTCTGTTGCGGAAGGTTGCAGCCGAACCGAAAGCATCGGAAAATTAAGGTTCAGTAAATCTTCGGAAATATAGGCTGATGCTTCTACTTCCGTAAATATAGTTTCCACCCGTTCGGCCGGAATTTCCCGATCAACCGGAATATAAGCTGCGCCCGCTTTCACAACACCTAAAATTGCCGCATGAAGTTCCAATCCGCGTTTGTGCCAAATGCCAACTTTATCACCTTTTTTAATTCCGTTCAAAGCTAAATCTGCAGCAATGGCATCCGTCCACCGATCTAATTGCTGGTAAGTAACCGATTCATCACCAAAAACCAATGCTGTTTTTATCGGGTATTTTTCGGCGCTTTGCCGAAACAGATCTGCCAAAGTTTCTTCACGGATGAAATCGGGGCGGTGAGCGCCCTTTAAAATACTAAGCTGATTAATAAGATTGGTTGGCATATAGGTTGAGACGGATTGTTCCGCCAAAAGTTTGCTGCGCGATATTAGAATTAATTCTGATAAAAAAATCAACAATCAGAATATAATTTGGTTGTAGGTACGTATTGTTTTTATCAACCTAAAAACAGTATTCATTACTTCCAAACTGATTTTTATTTTCCGATGCAAGCAGATTTTTCTACGGTCAAAACAGTACCTTTTAATTATTATACTTTATTTGATCAGGCAGCAGCACCATCAAAAATTTTAAAAGTTTCTGTAATTGTACCGGCGCAGGATGAGGCGCAAAATATCAAAAAAACGCTTGATGCGTTGCGCTTGCAAACAGATGATCAGGGAACATTTTTAAACCCACAGTTGTATGAGGTTTTGCTTTTGGTGAACAATAGCTGCGATCAAACTTTTGAAATTGTAAAATTTTATCAGCAACAATTCCCGGCTTTTCCGCTGCATCTGGCCAACGTTCAGCTTCCGCCGGAAAAAGCAAATATTGGTTTTGTGCGGAGGCTTTTGATGGACGAAGCTTATCAGAGATTGTGTTTAAATACTGATAATGAAGGAATTATAGCTTCTACCGATGGTGATACACAAGTAGATTGCTGCTGGATTTTCCATATCATGAAAGAAATTTCCAACGGTTGCCATGCCGTTGGCGGAAGGATTTTAACGCATAAAAGTAAAAGTATTTCGCGGTTATTTCATTTGCGGGATGTGGCTTACCGAAGTTTGCTGGCTCAGGCAGAAGCGATACTTGATCCGGAAGAACACGATCCCTGGCCGCGGCATTACCAGTATTTTGGTGCGAGTATGGCCGTTACCTGCGCCATTTACCAGCAGGTTGGCCGTTTGCCACAAGTTCCTTTTCTGGAAGATAGTGCTTTTCATCAGGCGTTACAACGCATGGACGTTCGTATCCGCAAAACGCCGGCCGTAAAAGTTTATACCTCTACACGAATGAACGGTCGGGTAGAAATCGGATTTTCTGAACAGTTGAAAAAATGGTCTGTTTATGATGAACACGGCTACAAGCAGGAAGTTGAACCGGCGCAGGCCTGTCTGATTGAATTTAAAAGCAAAAATCTGTTGCGCCAATGCTGGAATTCGTACCAAAACAATGGTTTTTATTGCGAAAAGATGTTAAAAGCAGTTGCAGAGAACCTGTTTCTCAATTCGGAGTATCTGCATCAGGAAATTACTGATAACTTATATTTTGGTCAGGTTTGGGAAAACGTGCGTAAAAAATTGGGCGAAGGAAAATGGAGCAAAAGCTGGGAACTGGTACACATTTCTGAAGCTATTTTAGCGTTAAGAAATTTTGTAAACAGTCATCCTGAAAAAACACCGATAAAAGAAGTATAGCCAAAACGACTACGCTTTAAATGGTTTTTCAACATTACTTTTGATGACGCGATAATGCGGAGAGATAAGTTCCAGTCCGGCCTTGTTAAAATTATCCTGAATGTTTTCGTATAATTTGGAGTAAATCAAATCCTGTTGGCCGGCTTCTTTCGTGTAAGCATTAATTTGATAGCTCACGTAATAATCATCCAAACTGGTTTGTAAAACGTAAGGCGTTGGGTTTGGCTGGATAAACTCGGTTGCCAGTGCGGCATCAATTAATAACTGATGCACCTGCCGCCAGGGCGCATCATAACCCATCGTAATTTTTGTGTTGAGAACCAATCCGTCCTGTGCGCTTTCACTGCTGTAGTTGATGGTATGACTGCTCAATACTGATGAATTCGGAATCGAAATAATTTCGTTTTTAATGGTTCTGATGCGGATTACCAGCAAGGTTTCTTCTATAATATCTCCAATCACATCATTGATCCGCACCCGATCGCCAATTTTAAAAGAGCGCATATAAGTTAACACCAATCCTGAAACCAGATTTCCAAGCGGACCAGCCGAACCAAACGTAAAAAGCACACCTAAAAATACCGATACGCCTTTAAAAGCCAGCGAATCCGAACCGGGCAAATATGGAAAAATCACAATAATCATGAAAGCAAGCACCAGCACACGGATAATCTGATAGGTTGGTGCCGCCCAATCCGGGTAAAAACCATTGATGCTGAGATCGCCTTTTTCAATCTCTTCTTTCAAATATTTAATGCCTTTCAAAAAATATCTGAAAACGGTAACAATAACAATAATGGCGAACAGATTGGGAAGATAATGCCAGAAAGCCAGCACAATTTTTTTGGCCGGATTCAGGAAATAGCCCAGCAGTGTATTTGCAAAACCCTTCGTCCACGGAAAAATACCGAACAAAAGCGGCAAGGCCAGATAAACCAGCAAAATAATCATCAGCCACTTAAAAATGTTGGCTAAAAACAGCAATACATCCACTTGCATTCCGGCATTAAAAAGCTCGTAATTTTTAATTAAAATTCCCTTAATTTTTTTGCCGCGTTGCAGTCTAATAATTTGCCGCAACTTTCTGGCATACCGGTTAATCAGGTAGATAAAAAAAGCCAGCAGCAAAATTACCAGCAGCGCCAGAGCCGTTTCTTTAAGCAATATAATCCAGCTGGTGGCCGCTTCATTTGCAGTAATCGCGTTAGCTATCTGTTTGCGATAATATCGCGCGAGCTGCTGTTTAGACGTTTTCATCCACATTGCATCCAGCGTATCCGTGGCATACAATAATTCGCCGTTGTACAGAATTTGTGGAACGGTAATCTTGCTACTAATTACAAGCGAATCCTGTTGAAACGTAGCATTATGAGAAATTTTCTTGATTTTATCAACCAGATTTTTGGCTCGTTCCTGCGGAGAAAATCCACCCGAGGGACTGTAAACATAAAACAGGACTTTATCAAAAGGCACCACCGCATAACCACTGATTGTTTTTTTTAATGAATCAATCAATCGGTCATGATGCTTACTACGCACAGAATCAGCTTGTTTAAGTAGCTGGAGTGTGTGAACAAGCGGATAAATTTTAAGGCTGTCGGCCGGTTTCAGTTCTTGTAACTGTACTAAAATCGCTTTTTTCAGCGAATCACTTTGGTGTGATAAAACCAATGCTTCCAGTGTTTCAGACTGCTTGATTAACCGTACGTTTTTTAACGAATCCGCGTGTTTGGCATCCGGCAGGTTTTGGGCTGATACCTGGAAAAACAAGGAGCAGAAAATCAGCAGCAGAATTTTGTTTTGCATCAAGCGGATAATTGTAGCAGATAATAGTATTAGAAAAGATCTTGTTTAAATTTTTTCAAACAAATCCAGCCTGAATTTTTCTTCCCGTTGATAAAATAAATGTTGCAGATGCTGTTTTTGCTGGCATAAATTCATGAAATAATCATGCACCTCATCGCCGGTTTGCGGGTAATCGGGCACAAAAGGCGTCCAGTGTACCAGCAATAATTGTCCACCAGTTTCCAGGTGATTAATCATCAAAAAAGCCAGTTTTTGCAGATCATTTTTGCTGAGGTAATAACCTACTTCCGAAAGCAAAATCAAATCAAAACTTTCTTTAGGAAACTGCTGCGGCACGCTCAGTTTCTCTACTTTTACCTGCGGGAATTTTTTTAAACGTTGTGTAGCTTTTGCCAAAGCCAGATCGGCCACATCAACTGATAATAACTTTTTGCTGCGCAAAGCCAGTTTTTCACTCAAAACGCCAATAGAGCAGCCAATCTCGAATACATTTTTATAAATCAAATGTGGTAAAGCGGTCAATGTAGCTTCATATTTTTGCTTTTCGTACGTACTGTTTTCAAAATCCCAGGGATCATCATTGCGCTGATAAACGTCATCAAAATAATCGGAGGAAAGCGAGTTTTTTTCTGTCATGATCAATTATTTTTGTTCGATAAAAAGCTCATCCGCATAATCAAAATGAGCCAGAATTTGGGGCGATAAAATAAAACCTTCGGGATCATCATCAATCAAACGGCTTACCTGAGAAACGTGTGCGGCAATCGCTTGTTTTTTCTGCTGAAAAACAGATACTGTTTTTACCAGGTATAATTTAGTGTGCTGATTGATAACCAGATCCGATTGCTCACCTAATTCCCAAATCCAGATTAAATATTGCAGGATAAGTGTTTTTTTTGCAAGCAGACTAGCAACACGATTAACAATTTGCCAGGCTGCGCGATGATCAGGATGCGGATCTTTTTGCCAGGTAACCAAAATTGTATCAGGCTTTAGCGGAGTTAAAATTTGCAGCATTTGCGTAACAGCAGCGTCAAAACCAGCATCTTCAGGATTTGGCACGGAACGATCTTTTATCCGCATAAAAGAAGCATTAGCTGCATCAACATCCAGAATTTTTAAAGCATTCAAAGCTTCCGATTCGCGCAGTTGCCGCAATTTTTCTGCCGGATATTTTTTAGAATTTGGGTGAGATAATGTTCCGTCGCTTACAAAAATAACGTGCACCGGCAATCCCGATTTCCGCAGAAGAGCAATGGTGCCGCCGCAACCTAAAGATTCATCATCCGGATGCGGCGCAATAATTACCGTTGTGCCAAATTGTGCTAAGTTTTTCTCAGATATTTCTTCTGCCTGCTGCTGCCAGCTTTGGCGTTCAGTTCCAGATACCATCTGTTTTTTCCTGGTTTAAAACATAGCCGCCAATTCCGGTTAAAGTTGCATCCGGAGCGGGTTGCCGCAAATAAAAAGTTAAATCACGTATAATACGTTCCAGCGGATTTGCCCGCATCAAGCCGCGCGCACCAACGCATTGCTCGGATAAGTGTATTATGCGTGTACAGATTTCGGCAACGAACGTCCGCTGCATTCCGGCATAGGAAATAATTTTTTCTGCGGAATTAGGTTCTTTCAACCATAAATCCATGTTATTTCCAGCCTGATTCAGCCATAAATTTCCGCTCTCGATCAAGTAAGCCATTTCAGCAATTCTAGCTCGTTGAAAAGCATCCTCTGTTCGGCCAAGCACCTGCAAAAAACGCTGCGTTTCGCTAAAAATAGCTTCTGCGCCACCCAGTTGCACGGCCGCAAACCGGATAGAACCGCCGCTAAAATAAGGTTGCCGGTAATAATCATTTGGCTTGCCCAACAAATCTTTTTCCTGAATTTTCAGGCCGGTAAAATCCATTTTAAAGCTGGCAGAAGCACGCATCCCGAAAGGTTTCCAAAAGCTTTGGTCAATACTGATCGTTTTTACATTTTCTGTAGGAATGATGCACATTTGCCAGCCTCTTTTATCCGCAGAAATCATTTCGCCAGTGATCAATGGCCGGTTGATCCAGCCGGAACCGGAACAGAAAGTTTTACTGCCTTCCAAACGAAAAAAACCATCGCCCAGATCATGGATTTTTATGCCGTCGTCCGCCTGCGTATTCCAAACGCTAAATAGTTTTTTTGCTGAATTTACTTCGTTATACCAATGTATTTTTTGCTGTTCATTTCCATATAAATCAATCAGCTGCAATGCGTTAACGTGCCCTTCATAAACTCGTCCGACAGCTAAATTTGCACTGCCAGCTTTTTTAAGCAGTTGTAATATCGATGCTGTTTTTATCGGTATATTTTCGGCCTCCGGAATGGTGTAACTAAATAAACCAGCTTCTGCCATCCAGGCAAATTCCTGTTTTGGGAAAGCGCCTTCTACATCAATTCGGTTTGCATTTTCGCTGATTTTTTGGTGAAGCTGATCTGTCAAAATAAAACTTGGTTACGTGTGATTTTAGTTTTAAATATACATGATCCTGCCTGATTTGTTTGCCCGCGGCTTCGGATTAAAACATCACAATCAGGCAATCGGCTTGTTCATCACACTAAAATAAAAGCAGCCGCCAACAATGTAAAGCAAAACATCGGTCCAGTCGCCGGTAAATATTTCGGGGTGATACTTTGGTAGCAGCCACTCAAAAACCACCGATAAATAAAGCACGATAAAAATTACATGCCCGCGTTTTAAAACATACGTGCTTCTTTTATAGATAAAAATTCGCTGAAACCATAAACCCAGATTGGCAATAACCGGAACGGCCAAAAAATCTGCCAAATGTCCGTTTAAGTACAAAATGGGATGATGCGTCATCCGGGCAACGTATAAAATCGTCCAGGCTACGCAAAAAATAATAAACCAGGAATTAAGTAAAGTTTTCATATCAGGCTGATACAATGCCGATTATCCATAATAAAGTGCTAATAAAAACCACAAAACCGATCTGGAAATAATAAAATATACGGCGCACCGGTACTAAAAAAGTTTTCATTTTTACGACAAATGGACTGTCGTTTTCCCGAATGAACAGAAAATCCTCTTCCTTTCTTACCTCTTTTTTAATTTTGGTTTCTACGGATTTGGTAAAATCTTCTACCTGCAAAAAACCATTGCAGTACAAACAGCGGTCGTCCATCCGGCCGAGCCATAAAGTCCACTCGTGGCAGTGCGGACATTTTATTTCCTGTTTGATACTCAATTTACGTTTTCTAAAATTATACCTACTTTGCAGCAGTATGGAGATCAAAAATAACAAAAAGACCATTAAGGCCTGGGCGATGTTTGATTGGGCAAATTCCGCCTACAATTTGGTCATTACTTCAACCATTTTCCCGGCCTATTATACGGCTATTACCACAACGAAAGAACAGGGCGATAAAGTTTTTTTCTTCGGAAAAAGCTTCGTCAACACAGCACTTTCCAACTATGCGCTGGCCGTTGCTTATCTGATAATTGCTATTTTAACGCCGATTTTAACTTCTATTGCAGATTATCGAGGCAACAAAAAAATATACATGCAGTTTTTTACCTGGATCGGAGCATTGGCCTGTTGCGGCTTGTATTTTTTTAAGCTGGATACGCTCGAACTTGGCATATTTTGCTTCGCGATTGCAGCAATTGGTTACTGCGGCGGACAAGTTTTTTACAATTCTTATTTGCCCGAAATCGCAACTATTGATCAGCAGGACAGCGTGAGTGCAAAAGGTTTTACTTATGGCTACATCGGCAGCGTGCTGTTGCAGATTATTTGTTTCGTATTCGTTTTATCGCCCAAAACTTTTGGCATTACGGACGGCACATTTCCGGCGAGATTGAGTTTTTTACTGGTTGGCTTATGGTGGATCGGTTTTGCCCAGATTCCGTTTAAAGTGCTGCCAAAAGGTAGTCTTAATTTTGATAAACTCAATCAGCAGAAAGTTCACAACGGCTTCCAGGAACTGAAAAACGTTTGGGCAAAAGTGCAGAACATGCCGTTGCTGAAGCGTTTTTTACCGGCATTTTTTTTCTATTCCATTGGCGTGCAAACCATTATGCTGGTAGCAGCCAATTTTGGGGAAAAGGAATTGCATTTGGGCACACCAGCACTAATTTCGATTATTTTGATTATCCAATTAGTTGCTATCGGCGGTGCAACATTAATGTCTAAACTATCCGAAAAATACGGTAACGTTTTAGTGCTGATGGCTGTTGTTTTGTTGTGGATTGTGGTTTGCATTTTTGCCTATTTTATCACCACAGCCACTCAATTTTACGGTTTGGCGGTAATTGTAGGTTTGGTAATGGGCGGCATTCAATCACTTTCCCGTTCTACGTATTCTAAGTTTTTGCCCGAAAATACTCCGGATACCGCTTCCTTTTTTGCCTTTTATGATGTAACCGAAAAAGTAGCCATTGTAGCCGGATTATTCGGTTTTGGTTTTATCGAAGAACTGACCGGCAACATGCGCAATTCCATCCTTTTCCTCACCATTTTGTTTGTGTTTGGGTTGATCTTATTATTTTCTTTACGGTTAGGCGAAAAAAATATCAGCAGAAATCCTGAATTTTACAACCTTCAAAATCCGGAAATTAAATGAAAGTTGAACTATTTGTGCCTTGTTTTATTGATCAGCTTTTCCCGGATACTGCTTTTAGCACTATAAAATTGCTGGAAAAAGTTGGTTGTGAAGTGATCTATAATCCCAACCAAACCTGCTGCGGACAGCCTGCTTTTAATGCCGGTTTCTGGGACGATGCCAAAGCTGTGGGCAGCAAGTTTCTGGAAGATTTTACCGATCAACATTTTATCGTTTCGCCATCCGCTTCCTGCACCGGCATGGTTAAAAATTATTACAATGATCTGTTTACCAACACAGCCGTGCACAATAAATGCCGCTCGATCCAAAGCCATATTCACGAACTTTCTGATTTTTTGGTGAACGTGATGGAACAGGATTATTTTGGTGCCGAACTGGAAGGCAAAGCCGTCTACCATGATAGCTGCGCCGCTTTACGCGAATGCAAAATCAAAGCCGAACCCCGAAAATTACTGGAAAAAGTACACGGTTTAGAACTGATGGAATTGCCCGACAGCAGCACTTGTTGTGGTTTCGGCGGCACGTTTGCTGTGAAGTTTGATGCAATTTCTACCGCAATGGCGCAGCAAAAAGTTGATCAGGCGCTGGCCCTGGATGCTGATTATATTATTTCTACCGATGCTTCCTGCCTGCTGCATTTGCAAGGTTATATCGACAAGCAAAAATTACCGATAAAAACAGTACATATAGCAGATGTACTGGCCAGCGGCTGGGGAAATATTTGAGGTTAGAACTTTATTTGATGTTATTTTGAAATCTTTCATATAGATCAAAATAGTATTCTATGTCTTTTTGTTCATAATTTGATTCAATAAAATAATTTATAATATTGTTTTTGTCTTGGGTTCTTGTAGCTAAAAAATGAAGGAAATAAGTTAATGGAGCTCTCCAAGCCGATTTAAAATTTGAGTTAAAAATTTCATTATCATTTAGGTAAAATTCGACAAAATTTAGATAATTATCACGACAATCTAATAAGGCTTTTTCAATTTCTCCAATATTATTAAACTTAAAAAATTTTATGCTTTTTATAAAAGTATCAGATAGTACTTCTTCTGAAGTTAACTGATTACTCGTTTTTTGTTCGATAAGATTTTTTGCTGAAACCAAAGTTGGGTTTGAATTAATAAAAGATGCTAATGAGGCTTGGTTAATATCTACATATTCTGGCTCGGTCTTAATTAATGACGAAACCTCTTTTTCATACTTTGTAAGCTCTGATTTTAGCCTGTCAAACTCATTATCAGCAGTTTCTAATAAAGCTGAAACCCTATTAAATGATCTCTTGTATTGATCTGGAACTGATATCTCACCTTTGTAACCTAAATCATGTTCAATCTCTGCCCAGGCATGCTGTAGTATTGATCTTATCTGAATTTCGCACTTTAATTCTTTGTAACGTTTATATTCTTTAAGATTTGTTCTGCTATCATTTAAAGATACAACAACATGTAATGATTTATAACCAAATCGATCAGCTTGTAATTTTCTTTTATCTACAGAATTTTCTAAATCTTTTATAAATTCCTTTTCAATTAATTCTGCAATAGAATTAATATCACTTTCCAAATAAGTTATAATACGTATTCCAACAATGTCTGTAATATCATTTATAGAACTATACTTACTATTTTTATCATCAATTTTTTTAGATAAACTTTCTAAAGATTTGGTTCTTCCAACCAATTGATGAACAACAATGCTTTCTGTTGAAAGTAAATCATTTAGCAGATTGATAATTCTTTCACGGTAAGCATGATACGTTTTTTTATTCTTTTTATAATCATCAAGTATCGATTCTTTCATATTTTGAAATCAAATGTGCAAGCTTTAAAAGTAGTCAAATAATCCTACTTTTGCCAAAATCACTTTGTAGGTGATCGATACTGTTTTTAGCACATAAAAATCTAAATCATAGTTGTAGATGATTCACTTAACGCTGCCGGACGGCTCTGTCCGCGAGTACGACAAAGGCATTACTGCCATGCAGGTTGCTTTATCCATTTCTGAAGGTTTGGCCCGAAATGTTTTGGCTGCCGAAATCGATGGTCTGGTTCGGGATGCCAGTCGCCCGATTGAACAAGATGCCAAAATCAAGTTACTGACCTGGAACGATCCTGAAGGGAAAAACACGTTCTGGCATTCTTCCGCGCACTTAATGGCCGAAGCGCTGGAAGCTTTGTATCCTGGCGTAAAACTGGGCATCGGACCAGCTATCGAAACCGGTTTTTATTACGATGTGGATTTTGGCGAGCAGCCGTTTTCTTCAGATGATTTTAAAAAGATTGAAGATAAAATGACGGAACTAGCAAAAGCTAAATCCGAGTTTATCCGGAAGCCGGTTTCCAAAGCACAAGCCACCGAATATTTTACGGAGAAAGGTGATGAATACAAGTTGGATCTAATCAAGGATTTGCCTGATGGTTCGATCACTTTTTATTCGCAGGGAAGTTTTACGGATTTATGTCGTGGGCCGCACATCCCGAACACTTCTTTTATCAAGGCAATTAAGCTGATGAGTGTGGCGGGCGCTTACTGGCGCGGCGATGAAAGCCGGAAACAGTTGACTCGGATTTACGGCGTTACGTATCCGAAACAAAGCGAACTGACCGAATATTTGAAGTTTTTAGAAGAAGCCAAAAAACGCGATCACCGGAAATTAGGCAAAGAACTGGAGTTATTTGCTTTTTCAGAAAAAGTAGGCATGGGCTTACCTTTATGGTTGCCAAAAGGTGCGGCATTACGCGAAAAATTAGTTCGTTTCCTACAAAAAGCACAGGAAGAAGCTGGTTACGAACAAGTAATTACGCCGCATATCGGCCATAAAAACCTGTATGTAACTTCTGGGCATTATGATAAATATGGCGCGGATTCTTTTCAGCCAATCAAAACACCACAGGAAGGCGAGGAGTTCTTTTTAAAACCGATGAACTGCCCGCATCACTGCGAAATCTACAAAACCAAACCGCGTTCTTATAAAGATTTGCCGGTCCGTTTTGCTGAGTTCGGAACCGTTTATCGCTACGAGCAAAGCGGCGAATTGCACGGTTTAACACGTGTTCGTGGTTTTACGCAGGATGATGCACATTTATTTTGCCGCCCGGATCAGGTTAAAGAAGAATTTAAAAAAGTAATTGATTTGGTGCTTTACGTGTTTAAAGCTTTGGGTTTTAACGATTATACGGCTCAGATTTCTTTGCGCGATCCGGAGAATAAAACAAAGTACATCGGTAGTGATGAAAACTGGTTACTAGCAGAAGCAGCAATTATAGAAGCGGCGCACGAAAAAGGTCTGCCAACCGTGATTGAGTTTGGTGAAGCCGCTTTTTATGGTCCGAAGCTGGATTTTATGGTGAAAGATGCTTTGGGTAGAAAATGGCAATTGGGCACGATTCAGGTTGATTATAATTTGCCGGAACGTTTTGAACTGGAATATACCGGAAGCGATAACCAGAAACACCGGCCGGTGATGATCCATCGTGCGCCTTTTGGCTCGCTGGAACGTTTTGTGGCTGTGCTGATTGAGCATTGTGCCGGCAATTTCCCGTTGTGGTTAACTCCTGAGCAATATTCAATTTTACCCATATCGGAAAAATATGAAGAATATGCAAAAAAACTTTCAGATACCTTAAAAAAATCCGATATTCGCGGTCTTATTGACTTTCGGGATGAGAAGATCGGACGAAAAATCCGGGATGCCGAAGTCAAAAAAATACCATACATGTTGATCGTTGGTGAAAAGGAAGCAGCAGAAGATACAGTTTCTGTGCGTAAACATGCAGAAGGCGACTTAGGAAGTATGCGTATTGAAGATTTTAAAACATTAATAGAAAAAGAAATAAACATATAACTTGGCATTAAGTAAACCAAATTTCAGCAGAGGTCCGCGGCCTCCTTTTAAAAAGAAAGAAGCTGAACACAATATCAATCAGTTTATCAGGGTTCCTGAAGTTCGTTTAGTTGGAGACAATGTAGAAGCGGGAATTTTTACAACCAGACAAGCTTTGGCTATGGCCGAAGAACAGGAACTGGATCTGGTAGAGATTTCTCCGAATGCAACGCCGCCTGTTTGTAAAATTATTGACTATAACAAGTTTATTTACGAGCAGAAAAAGAAGCTGAAGGAAATCAAGAGCAATGCCAAGCAAACTGTTATTAAAGAAATCCGCTTCGGCCCGAATACAGATGACCACGATTTTGAATTTAAGCTGAAACATGCTCAGAAATTCCTGGAAGCCGGTGAAAAAGTTAGGGCATACGTGCATTTTAAAGGACGTGCAATTGTATATAAAGAACAAGGAGAAATCCTGTTACTACGTTTTGCACAAGCCGTAGAAGAAGTTGGAAAAGTGGAACAGTTACCAAAATTAGAAGGTAAACGGATGTTCCTTACATTAGCACCTAAAGCAGCAAAAAAATAAAAGTTTAAAAAAACAGCTATGCCAAAAATGAAAACCAATTCCAGTGCTAAAAAGCGCTTTAAGCTTACTGGAAGCGGTAAAATCGCCCGAAAAAATGCTTTTAAAAGTCACATCTTAACCAAGATGTCAACAAAACGCAAACGTGCACTCGGCCACACCAGTTTAGTTTCTGCTGCGGATATGGGCAACGTTAAACGTATGTTAGCAATCGGAAAATAAAATTATTATTTAACCAGGTATTCGGGTTTACAAGTTTTCTTTATTGAAACACCCATTACCAAAAACTCAAAAAAATGCCACGTTCAGTAAACGCAGTAGCGTCCCGCAGACGCAGAAAAAAAATAATGAACCTCGCCAAAGGTTATTGGGGTTCACGCAGTAAGGTTTATACCGTTGCGAAGAATACAGTTGAAAAAGGTTTACAGTATGCTTACCGCGACCGTAAAACTAAAAAAAGAGAGTTTAGAGGATTGTGGATTCAGCGTATCAACGCTGGTGCACGTCAGCACGGCATTTCTTATTCTCAGTTAATGGGAAAATTAAACGGTGCAAAAATCACTTTAAACCGCAAGGTTTTGGCTGATTTAGCCATGAATCATCCGGATGCTTTTAAAGCTGTAGTTGATTCTGTAAAATAAATTAAGGCTGCTTTAGCTTGAAAAGGGAACTCTAACGAGTTCCCTTTTTTGTTGGAAAAAATTTGGAGCACAAACATTTCTCTACTAATTTAGTATAGTATTACATACTTAAAATTTAAGATTATGAGTTTAAGACTGGGCGACAAAGCACCAAATTTTCAAGCCAAAACCTCTTTGGGAGAAATAGATTTTTACGAATATTTAGGTGATAGTTGGGGCGTTTTATTTTCGCATCCGGGCGATTATACACCGGTTTGTACTACAGAACTGGGCAAAACGGCCGCTTTAAAAGATGAATTTTCCAAGAGAAACGTAAAAGTTATCGCTTTAAGCGTGGATGATGCAGAAGCACACCAGGGCTGGATCAATGATATTAATGAAACGCAGCATGTGGAAGTAACTTTCCCGATTATTGGTGATAAAGACCGCAAGATTTCTGAAATGTATGACATGATCCATCCAAATGCTTCTGTAAATGCAACCATTCGCTCGCTGTTCATCATCGACCCAAATAAAATTGTAAAACTAATTATCAGTTATCCTGCTTCAACCGGAAGAAATTTTCAGGAAATTTTGCGCGTGATTGATTCACTGCAATTAACCGCTTATCACAGCGTTGCCACACCAGCTGATTGGAAAGAAGGAGAAGATGTAGTAGTTTTGCCTTCCATCAAAACAGAAGATATTCCGGCTAAGTTTCCAAAAGGGTTTACAGAAGTGAAACCGTATTTGCGGATGACGCCTCAACCTAATAAATAACAAATCACTTTTTTGGGATACTGTTTTTATCGGCATAAAAACAGTATCCTTTTTTGTTTAAATTAATTTTTCTTTTTCAGGTATAGTTCTTTATATTAAACCACTAATTTAATTATACCTAAATGCTATGAAAACTGGAAAAGTAAAGTGGTTTAACACTCAAAAAGGTTATGGTTTTATCGTTACTGATGATGGTAAAGATCTTTTCGTACACTTTAAAGACGTTCAGGGTGGAGTGAACGCGATAAAAGATAACGATAATGTAGAATATGAAGTTGAAGACGGAAGAAAGGGATTGCAGGCTGTAAACGTGAAGAAAATCTGATATAAACATATACTAAAACTTTAAAAGCCTTTCAATAAAATGAAAGGCTTTTTTATCCTCGATAATTTATACTGATTTATAAGGATGAACAATAAACAGATCGCAGCGTTCTGAGAAAATGCGCTTATCTCATCAGCAACTGCAACAGGAATTTGAACGGATACTGTTAAAGCATAATTTTAGTACGATAAAAGCAGCATTGTGTTCTGGGATTTTTGCAGATAACAGCTTGGATGGCGTGTACTCACATGGCTTAAATCGGTTCCCGGTTTTCATCGAGCATATTAAAAACGGTTTGGTAAATCCAGAAGCGGAGCCGGAACTACTAAGCGAAAATGGTTCGATGCTGCATTATGATGGTCATCTCGCTCCGGGAATATATAATGCAACTTTGGCCATGAACAAGGCAATTGATGCAGCAAAAACCAACGGAATTTCCTGTGTTACACTCAAAAACACCAATCATTGGATGCGTGGCGGAACGTATGGCTGGCTGGCAGCAAACGCAGGCTGTATCGGAATTTGTTTTACAAACACGATTGCCAATGTGCCGCCCTGGGGAGGAAACGAGCCGCGATTAGGCAATAATCCGCTGGTTATTGCAGTGCCAAAAACAGGCGGACATTTGGTGCTTGATATGGCCATGTCGCAATATTCATACGGCAAATTACAGGAATATGAGTTGAAAAACGAGCAGCTTCCATTTCCGGGCGGTTATGATTTGGATGGAAATTTAACAACTGATCCCACAAAAATCAAACAATCGCAACGGGCTTTACCAATTGGCATGTGGAAAGGTTCGGGACTTTCATTGATGCTTGATGTGTTGCTCACGGCTTTAAGCGGAGGAAAATCAACCAAAGAAATAACAGCTTCCGAGAAGGAATCAGGCGTATCTCAAACGTTTATTGCGATTCATCAGCCGGATTTGCATCAAAATTTGATTGAACAAATTATCGATTTTACCAAAAGCAGCGCAACTGATGAAAGCGAGGGAGAAATTTATTATCCCGGAGAAAAAACGCTGATCACCAGAAATAAAAACAGGGCAGAAGGAATACCTGTAAATGAAGCCATTTGGAACGCGGTGTGTAAACTTTAATCTCAGGCATCTTTAAACTTTTTTTTGCGTTTAGCATCCAAGTCAACAAAACAGCTATTACGCATGAAAATAGATCAATTGAAATTTCTGTTAATCATTCCTTTATTTTTTTGTGTTTCTTTTTCGGAAGATGCTTCTTTTACCGGCAAAGATTTCAGTTTTAAAGCCGAAGTTTTGGATCGTATCAATGCAGTCAGAGCGCATGGCTGTAATTGCGGACACACTTTTATGCCGCCCGTGGCTCCTGTCATCTGGAACGAAAAACTGGCAATTGCCGCCGCAGCACATGCGCAGGATATGGCCGATCAGCATTATTTTAGTCACGAAAGCCGCAACGGAGATCATATTCAAAATCGTTTTCAAAAAGCTGGTTATGGCACCGCCGGATTTCAGCGTTATGTAATTGGCGAAAACATTGCGCAAGGCCAGCAATCCATTGAACAAGTCAATCGTGATTTATTTAAAAGTGAAGGGCATTGCAAAAATCTGATGAACCCCAATTTTAAAGAAATTGGTGCTTACGTTTACAATTATTATTGGGTTGAAGATTTTGGCGGAAGATATCCGTTTGATACGAATTAGCCTTCTTCAAAGTAAAATTCAACACACTAAATTTTAGGTGATAAAAACAGTATCGGCTACCACATCAAATTTAGCAGCGTTTCGTAATCACTATTCAACATTTTATAATTGCCAACAGTGATTTTATTTTGTTGAAAACTCAGCAAAATTTCCTGTTTTTGATTACTACTCACGCCAGCTTCACACAAGCGAATCGGTACATCAATTTGCTGAAAAAAATCTTCCATTTTTTTGATAAAAGCAATTGCTGTGGCATCGTAATCAAATCCTTCCAAACCAAAAACCTGCTTAGCCAGAAATTTAATTCGATTTAAATACCGATACTGGTGCATTTTAAGCCACGCGCATAAAACGATGGCCAGCGATGCACCATGACTAATTTCGCAACACATATCCAAAGCAAAAGCAATGCAGGTAATGCTTTTATCGGTATAATTTCTGCCGGCACTTAACGTGTTATTTAAAGCAATCGTGGCCAGCCACATCAGGTTGGCGCGCAACTGATAATCCTGTAAATTATCAATAATTTCTTTGCCGTTTTGGATAGACAAACGCAGTAAATCCGCCGTAATATGATCGGTTAAAACAGCATCGCCTTCGTTTAAAAACTGCTGTATGGCATAAACAATCATGATAGAAATGCCCAGCGTGGTTTGTTTCAGCGGAACGGTAAACGAATAATAAGGATCTAAAAAAGCAGCTTTCGGATAAATCAAATCAGAAGAAAATTCTCTCTTGATACCCGTTTCATAATCGCACAAAACCGAATTTTGGTTCATGGCAGAACCCGTGGAAGCAACGGTTAATATATTTAAAACCGGCAACGCTTTTTGGGGCGATGCTTCTTTGAGCATGAAAAAATCCCACACAGATTTTTCGCTGTAATAACCCAAAGCCACTGCTTTTGCCGTATCAATTACCGAGCAGCCGCCAATGGCAATTATCACTTCGGCTTGATAAGCTTTGGCTTTTTTTACGGCTGCATCTGCATCCTGATAAGTGGCACTTGCCTTCACACCGGCAAAAGTAACATGCTCTAAACCAGCCATATTCATTAAAGAAACTACTCTGGCGTACAGTCCGTTACGTTTTGCAGAAGCCTCACCAATAATAACCAGCGCTTTTTTCCAGGAAATTTCTGCCGGAAGCTGATCGGTAACTTCCCGTCCAAAAATCACTTTGGTTGGATTATACTGTGTAAAATTTTCCATCAGGCTAAGATAATCTGAATTTAGAAGATTTATAGTTTGCCATTAAAATGTGTTGATTAATCAATGCTTCTTTTACCATACTTTAATTAGAACGTCAATTGCTTGGCATCGTTTGAAAATAAATATATTTACAGCCAATACAATTTCGCAATTATACTTTACGATGCCATCAGAATCTGCAAATAACAGAAATATCATTTTTTTAGTCACCGTTGCCGCGTTGGGTTATTTTGTAGATATCTACGATCTGGTGATATTTTCTATCGTGCGTTTGCAAAGCTTTAAAGATATTGGGGTAAAGCCGGAAAATATGCGGATAAACGGCGAGTTTGTGCTGAACATGCAGATGGGCGGCTTGCTGCTGGGCGGTATTTTATGGGGAATTATTGGTGATAAATTTGGGCGGATCAAAGTGCTTTTTGGTTCGATTTTGCTGTATTCGATTGCCAACGGTTTAAACGGATTGGTGCACACCATTAACATGTATGGCATCGTCCGTTTTGCCGCAGGTGTTGGTTTGGCCGGAGAACTTGGTGCCGGAATTACATTGGTCAGCGAAACCATTAGCAAAGATAAACGCGGTTACGGAACGATGATTGTTGCTGTTGTTGGCCTTTTTGGTGCCGCCATTGCCGCTACGGTTGCCAAACATTTTAGCTGGCAAACGGCTTATTTTGTAGGTGGCGGATTGGGCGTTTTACTGCTGTTTTTACGTTTAGGAACCTTTGAAAGCGGCATGTTTAAAGAAGCAGAACACAGCAACGCAAGCAGAGGAAATATATTGATGTTGTTTACCGATCGAAAACGCTTTTTTAAATATTTATACTGCATTTTAATGGGCGCGCCGTTGTGGTTTGTAGTTGGGATTTTAGTAACACAAGCACCCGAATTTGGCAAAGCTTTGCAATCAGCCACCACGCTAAGCGCCGGAACCGGCATTTTATACACATATTTCGGCATTGCTGCCGGAGATTTAGCAGCCGGATTACTGGCGCAGCTTACAAAATCACGCAAAAAAACGATGATGCTTTTTCATGTATTATCGCTGATCAGCGTATTTATTTACCTAAAAACAGTAGGCATTACCGAGCAGCAGTTTATCTGGCTTTGCCTGTTTATGGGTTTTTCCTGCGGATACTGGGCCACATTTGTTACCATCGCTTCGGAGCAATTTGGCACGAACATCCGGGCAACGGTTACCACTACAGTTCCAAATTTTGTTCGCGGTGCGCTGATCCCGATTACTTATATTTTTGAAAAAATGGTGGCTCATTACGGCATCATCAGCAGTGCCCGCATCATGATGGTTTTGCTGATTGTAGTTGCTTTTTTTTCCATTAATCAGCTGAAAGAAAGTTTCGATAAAGATCTGGATTATTTAGAAGCTGATGATTTAAACCACAACACATCCGGTACGGCCAACGTATCAATTAAATAAATTTCCGGTACGGATAATTTAAAAATTTTGGTGATGATTACGAAAGAACAGATTGCAGAAGAATACCGTTTGATACAGGACGAAATTTGTGCCGCCTTGGAACAGACAGATGGCAAAGCGCATTTTGAACAGGAAACCTGGGAGCGCGATGGCGGTGGCGGCGGCAGAACCAGAATTATTCAAAACGGAAATATCATAGAAAAAGGCGGCGTTAATTTTTCGGCTGTTGGCGGAGAATTATCGCATGTTTTAAAAAAAACTTTGAACGTAGATCAGGATGATTTTTTTGCAACCGGCGTTTCCATCGTTATCCATCCAAACCATCCGCTGGTGCCCATTATTCACATGAACATACGGTATTTTGAAATGCCTTCAACCGTTTCTGGTGCCAAACCGTTGCGCTGGTTTGGCGGCGGCATCGATTTAACGCCGCATTATGTTTTGGAGGAAGATGCGCGTTTTTTTCACCGCCAGCTTAAAAATTGCTGTGATACATTTCATCCCGAATTTTATCCGCGTTTTAAAACCTGGGCCGATGAATATTTCTGCATCAAACATCGGCACGAAACACGCGGAATCGGTGGAATATTTTTCGACCGCCTAGCCGCAAACGATGAGTTGAGCTGGAATGATATTTTTGAATTTTCTAAAGCAGTAGGTCGCACTTTTATTCCGGTTTATACGGAATTGATCAACCGAAACCGGCATGAAACTTTTACCCCAGAACAGCAGGAATGGCAATACCAGCGCCGCAGCCGTTATGCCGAATTTAATTTAGTTTATGATGCCGGCACAAAATTCGGACTGGAAACCAACGGCCGTATTGAATCTATCCTGATGAGTTTGCCGCCGCAAGCGCGCTGGGTTTACAATTATCAGCCCAAACCTGGCAGCGAAGAAGAAAAAACAATGAGTTTGCTGCGCAAAGGAATTGATTGGGCCGGCTAACCTGATGATGTTTTTATCACCCTAAATTTGGGTTAATAGAAACAGCATCGTCCTGATTCTTAAACTTCAATTTGAATTTTCCTGCAAGTTTTTTCGGTACTGATTTTATATGGATAAAAACAGTATCTAATTGGTGTTTTCCGCTGTAAAAAACGGTTTTTGAAGCTGTTTTTATCGTTAAATTTTCTTAATTTCGCGTGTAAAATTATGGTATCTGACAGCGTTTGCCGGATACTTTTTTAAGAAACTATAACACAACAATGGCCGAAGAAACAGGGAATGAACAGCAGTCGGAAGACAGAATAATTCCGATCAATATTGAAGATGAAATGCGATCCGCCTACATTGATTATTCAATGTCGGTAATCGTTTCCAGAGCTTTGCCCGATGTGCGCGACGGTTTAAAACCAGTACATCGCCGGGTATTGTTCGGTATGCTCGATCTGGGTTTAAATGCCACTAAGCCTTATAAAAAATCTGCCCGTATTGTGGGTGAAGTGATGGGAAAATACCATCCGCACGGCGATTCATCTGTTTACGATACGATGGTTCGGATGGCGCAGGATTGGAGTTTGCGTTATCCATTGGTTGACGGACAGGGAAATTATGGTTCTGTGGATGGCGATAGTCCGGCAGCGATGCGTTACACCGAAGCCCGTTTGCGCCGGATTGCAGAAGAAATGCTAGCCGATATTAACAAAGATACCATTGATTATCAGTTCAATTTTGATGATTCGCTGGAAGAGCCAACGGTTTTACCGGCGCGTATTCCTAATTTGTTAGTTAATGGTGCATCTGGTATTGCGGTAGGTATGGCCACCAACATGGCTCCGCATAATTTGAGCGAAGTGATTGATGCAACGATGGCTTATATTGATAACCATGACATTGAGATCAGCGAGTTGATGCAGCATGTAAAGGCACCGGATTTCCCGACAGGCGGTATTATTTATGGTGTAGAAGGCATTCGCGAAGCTTTTGAAACCGGTCGTGGGAGAGTAGTGCTTCGTGCAAAAGCAGAAATTGAAACTTATGGCAATGAACGTGAACGGATTATTGTCAGCGAAATTCCGTATCAGGTAAATAAATCGGTCATGATTAAGGCTACTGCCGATCTGATCAACGATAAAAAAATTGAAGGTATTTCAGATATCCGTGATGAATCTAACCGTGAAGGTATCCGCATCGTTTACGAGATAAAAAGAGACGCCAATGCGGCCATTGTACTAAATAATCTGTACAAATATACTTCGCTGCAAACTTCTTTCAGTGTGAACAACATTGCGCTTGTAAAAGGCCGGCCAATGCAGCTGAACCTGAAAGATTTGATACAGCATTTTGTGGAACATCGCCATGAAGTTGTTGTCCGCCGTACGCGTTTTGAACTGACCGACGCGCAAAAACGTGCGCACATTTTAGACGGTTTACTGAAAGCGTTGGATCATTTGGATGAAGTGATTCGCCTGATCAGAAACTCCGGAACGCCAGATGAAGCACGCGAAGGTCTAATTGCGCAGTTTGAGTTGAGCGATATACAAGCTCGTGCGATTTTAGACATGACGTTGCGCCGTTTAACCGGACTGGAGCGCGATAAAATCAAGGCAGAATATGCTGAATTGATGAAGCAGATTGATTACTTGAAATCAATTTTGGCTGATGAAAGTTTGCGTATGCAGATTATCAAAGGTGAACTTGCCGAAGTAAAAGAAAAATACGGCGATAAGCGTAAAACCGAAATCATGCATTCTTCCGCAGAAATGATGACAGAGGATTTTATTGAAAATGAGGATGTTGTGATCACGATTTCACGTGAAGGTTACATCAAACGTACGCCGCTTACGGAATATCGTACACAAGGACGTGGCGGAAAAGGTGCTATCGGCAGCAACAGCCGCGATGAAGATTTTATCGAGCATTTGCTGATCGCATCCAACCACAATTATATGTTGTTTTTTACGGAAGCAGGCCGCTGTTTCTGGCTGCGTGTTTTTGAAATTCCGGAAGGAACACGTACTTCAAAAGGCCGTGCCATCCAGAATATCATTAATATTCCGAAGGAAGAAAATATCAAAGCGTACATCAAAATTATTAACTTGAAAGACCGGGAATACCTGGAAAACAACTTTATTATTATGTGTACTAAAAAAGGCATCATCAAAAAAACTTCGCTGGAAGCTTATTCACGTGTTCGTTCTAACGGTATCAATGCCATCAATATCAACGAAGGCGACCAGTTGCTGGAAGCTCGTTTAACTACGGGAAGCAGCGAAATATTAATGGCTTTGCGTTCCGGTCGTGCCATCAGATTTAATGAAAGAACGGTTAGGCCGATGGGTAGAACAGCCACAGGTGTTCGCGGGATTTCTTTAGATAAAGATAACGATGAAGTAGTTGGTATGATCTCTGTTGATGATAAAGAAACTACTGTTTTAGTTGTATCTGAAAAAGGATATGGCAAACGTACCGATATTGAAGATTACCGTGTGACAAATCGGGGAGGAAAAGGTGTTAGAACGCTGAATATCACGGAGAAAACCGGTTTATTAGTATCTATTAAAGATGTAACCGATAAAGATGATCTGATGATTATCAACCGTTCGGGCATCATCATCCGCATCGCGATGAATACGTTGCGCTCGATGGGTCGGGCAACGCAAGGCGTTCGTTTAATTTCACTAAAAGAAGGAGATTCCATTGCTTCTGTAGCTACAATTGAACGGGAAGAAGAGGTTGCGGCCGAAATTGAAGAAGCAATTGAACATTTGCATGATGCTGAAAACCCTATGATGGATCACGGTCCGCGTCCAACCGAAACTGAAAACGAAGAAGACGAACCTGAGTTGGAAGATGAAGATTTAGATGAATCTGTTGCTGATGACGACGACGACACAACAGCTGATGATGATTTTGATGATGACGACGACGAAGACGAATTTGAAAAATAAATTTTAAAGATGGCCCGCAAGCTTCTTTTATCGATACTTTTTTTGGCTGGAACTACGTCTTTCGGTTATTCTCAATCAGAACAACTGAAAGACGTGTTTAACAACCTGGCTTTTTACAATCAAAAACACGATTTAAAGTTTTTGGGCGAAGCTAAAAAAGCAATTGATAAAACCATTGTTACCAAATCAGATTCGGCCAATCTGTATAAAAGCATTTACAAAGCGGTGGTTTACGCTACGATTTTATCTGCGGATTCTACCAATATACTTAAAATGCCGGATAACTTTTTAACAACAACGAATATCTACACAGATACTTTGTTCAAACGGAAAAAAGTTTTTACCTATTCTTCGGAAATCACTTACATCAAGCGTAATCTGGCTAATGTTTATATTAGAAGAGGTTTTGCTGATCTGCAGAAAAACAGTTATCAATCTGCAATAACCAATTTTGATAAAGCAAAAAATATTGTTCCGGCAGCCGAAAACCTATCTGTTTATTTAGCTTATGCAACCAACAAAATGGGCGAACTAAATAAATCTGCTACTTATTATGATCATTTGCTGGATAAGGATAAGCCTGGAGCAGAAGTGATTTTAACGGCACAACGGATTTATAAAATGCTGGGCGATACTACAAAAGCTTTAATTGCAATTGAAAAGGGTAGAAGTGTTTATCCTGAAAATAAAAAGCTGCTGTATGAGGAAGCAAACATTTATAACAACAAAAAAGACTACAAGGCGTTAAGCAAATTATTGGTAACGCTGGTTAAAGTTAGTCCGGACGATTATGATATTAACTTTCTGGCAGCCGTTTGCTACGATCATTTGAACCAGCAGGATCAGGCAGAAAAGTATTATAAAAAGGCAATTTTGCTTAATCAAAACGGTTACGATCCAATTTTCAATCTCGGAATTTTGTATATGAAAAAAGAGCTTGAAAACCCGGATCCATCAGTAGAAAAATACAACACAGCCAGAAACCTGTTAGAAAAAGCCAATGATTTGAACCCAAACGATCCGGAATTTTTGCAGACTTTAAAGCTGCTTTACGACAAAACAGGCAACACAGAACAATCAAATAAAATAAATACACAACTAAATCAGATCATTAATTAATTAACCATGAAAACAAAGTATGTAATAGCAAGCGTTTTTACGTTTGCAGTTTCTACAGCTGCCATGGCGCAGAAATCAGAATTGGCAAACGCCAAATCAGAGTACGACAAATTTACGGTTGTAAGAACCGGCAAATTGGCTTCTACCAGTTTAAATTCAGCAAAAGAATCTATTGATAAAGCTGCTGCCAATGATAAAACAGCAACTTTACCGCAAACTTATGCCTTAAAAGCAGCAATTTATGGTTCTTTGGCCAGTGATACCACACAGCAATCCCGCGATAATCTAATCACGGCCGCGCAGGATGCTTACAAAAAAGCTGAAACGGCTGACACTAAAGGCGAAAACAAAAAACTGCTGGAAGACACTAAAATTTCTTTGGCCAATTACCAGCTGCAAACCGGCGTAAAGCAATATCAAAGCGGCAAATATGATACAGCTTTTACATCTTTTGATAACTATCGCCAGTATTTTCCGGAAGATACTAATGCAATTTTATACACTGGTTTGGCTGCTGCAAATGCGAAAAACAACGATGCAGCCATCAGCAATTATAAAAAGCTGGTAACTACAAAATACTCAAAATCTTTGGGTGTTTATTCTGATCTGGTTACTTTATACCTGCAGAAAAAAGATACTGTTTCTGCCATTAAAACGATGGATGAAGCAACCAAAAGATATCCTAAAAATGCAGAATTGGCCAAACGCGAAATAGAGCTGAACATCCAATCCGGTAACAAAAAAGAAGTTCTGCAGAAAATTGAAACTGCTATTGCCAATGATCCAAAAAACAAAACTTTGTATTATTATGCAGGCTTAACTTATTCATCTGCAAAGGATTATACAAAAGCAGGCGAGTATTATCAAAAAGCGTTGGAAATCGATCCGAACTATTTTGAAGCTAATTTGAACCAGGGTTTTGTAATTATGAGTCCGGCAATTGATATTTTCAATGCTGCAAATAAACTTCCTGCTGCCAAACAAAAAGAATACACAGCGGCAATTGCAAAATCTACCGCGTTGTTTAGCAAAGCAGAACCTTACATTGTAAAAGCGACAGAAGAAAACCCAACTTCTTTAGAAGCTTTAGGAAACTTAAAAACCGTTTACATCGGTAAAAAAGAAGATGCAAAAGCGGCCGCTGTACAAAAGAAAATGGATGCGCTGACTAAAAAATAGTCAACTCAATTTTTACCTGATAAAAGAAGCATGTTCAAAAGACATGCTTCTTTTATTTGAGATTTTTGCTGATTTCAACCTTAATCAATTCATGGTTGGTTTTAGAATTATTACAGCGAGCTGAAGATCATATTAATTCAAAAAATGTTCGTGAAAACCGCTTGCAAATCATCAGCGTAAAATTTATAAATGGCTGGTTGATTTGGCAACCGTTTGAATTCACTTTAACAGCTACCAAAAGTTGAAGTTTTGCAAAAGCAGATAGCTAAAATCAAAACTGTTTTAATATCTGAACAAATAAAACTTTCAAAATTTATACCGATAAAAGAAGCATTCCAAAATCTTACTTAACATAATATTAATTATAAGACAGATTGTAATAATCATTAAAATTCAATAAGTTTAGAAAAAATATAGATTTTATCTATTTGATATAGATAATGATGATTGATTTTAATGTTGGAAAATATAGGTTTTGAAACTGTAGTGTCATAAATTTGTTATCATCAAAACGATAAACTATGATTGATCAGCAAAACAATTCTACTGCGAATTCGAACGCAAATGAATCATCCGGCGAAAACAACATTTTAACTACCAGACAAGGTCATCCGGTTTACGATAACCAAAATCTGCGTACAATTGGTAACCGCGGACCAGCAACTTTAGAAAATTATCATTTTCTGGAAAAAATTTCTCATTTCGATCGTGAGCGTGTGCCAGAACGTGTGGTTCATGCACGTGGCGCAGGTGCGCATGGTGTGTTTGAAGCTTACGGAACGGTTGGTAATGAACCAGCTTCTGTTTATACCCGTGCAAAATTTTTGCAGCAAAAAGGTATAGAAACACCTTTATTTGTTCGTTTTTCTACGGTAATTCATGGTGGAAATTCTCCGGAAACCTTGCGTGATCCGCGCGGATTTGCTGTAAAAATGTACACCGAAGATGGCAACTGGGATTTAGTTGGAAACAATTTAAAAGTATTTTTTATCCGTGATGCGATGAAATTCCCTGATCTGGTTCATGCTTTTAAACCAGATCCGATGACTAATCGTCAGGACGGCGAGCGTATTTTTGATTTTATCAGTAACACTCCCGAAGCAATGCAGATGATTACTTTCCTGTTTTCTCCATGGGGAATTCCGGCAAATTACCGTCAGATGCAAGGTTCTGGTGTAAATACTTACAAATGGGTTAATGCTGACGGCAAAGCCGTTTTGGTAAAATATCACTGGGAACCGCTGCAAGGCATCCGCAATTTAACGCAGGAAATGGCTGAAGAAGTTCAGGGTAAAAACTTTAACCATGCAACGCAGGATTTATTTGATGCGATTGAAAAAGGCAAATTTCCGCAGTGGGAATTATTTGTTCAGATTTTGAGCGATGATGAGCATCCTGAACTGGATTTTGATCCTTTGGATGATACCAAACTTTGGCCGAAAGAACAGTTTCCATGGTTGCCTGTGGGAAAAATGACTTTGAACCGTAACCCTGTAAATTATTTTGCAGAAGTAGAGCAAGTTGCTTTTGGTACAGGCGTTTTGGTTGATGGTTTGGATTTCTCTGATGACAAAATGTTGCAGGGCCGTACTTTTTCTTATTCCGATACACAACGTTACCGCGTAGGAACAAATTATCTGCAATTGCCGATCAATTCTCCACGCAAAAAAGCGGTTACTAATCAGCGTGATGGACAAATGGCTTATAATCAGGATTTAACACCAGGCTTAAATGCGCATGTTAACTACGAGCCATCAACTTTACAAGGCGTAAAAGAAGCACCGAAAACCGGTAAAGATTATACACCGATGTACAATGCTGCTTTAATTAGAGAGAAAATCAGCCGTCAAAACAACTTTGCACAGGCAGGCGATACTTACCGCAATTTTGAAGACTGGGAGCGAAATGATTTGATCAATAACCTGGTTAGCACATTGGCTCCAACGCAGCAACACATTCAGGATAAGATGGTTGAGTTGTTTACACAGTGCGATGCAGATTACGGAAAACGAGTTTCAGAAGGTTTAATGCAATTTAAAGCCATGAAAAATTCGGGTAATAGCAACGGTACTTCCCACAACGATCAAGCCGTACAAGAAGCTATTGAGGAATCTTTAGAAGCAAAAGCTTACTAAGCTCCTACTTAACTTAAAGGAACTTTTTTTGCCGTGGTAAAAACAGTTCCTTTTTTTATGAAATAAATTATCGTTTCTACCTAAATTCAAAAAAATATGGATATAAATAATCAACTGATAAATGCTGCTCGTAAGGGTGAAACAGCCCAGATCGGCGCGCTGCTTCAACAAAAAGCTGAAATAAACTTTCAGGATGACAAAGGTTATACGCCGCTGATTATTGCCTGCTACAATGATCAGCTGGAAGCAGTTAAAATATTAATTGCTGCCGGAGCCGATGTAAACGTGCAAGATTTTGGCGGAAACACAGCCTTAATGGGCGTTTGCTTTAAAGGTTATCCGGAAATTGCCGAATTGTTGATTACAAACGGTGCAGATTTAAACATGCAACATGGAAATGGCGGCACCGCTTTGATGTTTGCCACTATGTTTGGCCGTAATAAGCTGGTTAAAATTATGCTGGAACACGGTGCAGATGTAGATATTCTTGAAAAACGTGGTTTATCAGCGGCTGATTTAGCTGTACAACAAGGAAATGTTGAAGCTTTAGAAATTATGGAGAGTTATCAATAAACAAATTTATCCTTATAAAAGAAGCATCAGCTATTTTAGCTGATGCTTCTTTTATCGTACTTTTTTTAGGCTGAAATTAAACAGCTTAAATACTTCTTTTGATTCCCAATTCCAAACCTCTTAACTCGGCCAGACCTTTCATTCTGCCTGAAACCGAATATCCGGGATACGTATTGTAATTAAAATCATCCAGGATTTTATGTCCGTGATCCGGCCGCATCGGAATGGCCACATCTTCTCTCCCATCGTTTTCGCGTTTTTGCTGTTCTAAAATAATGGCTTTCATCACCGCGTACATATCTGTGCTTCCGCCTAAATGATCAGCTTCGTAAAAACTGCCGTCAGCTTCGCGCTGCACATTTCGCAGGTGTAAAAAATGAATGTGCGAACCTAATCTTTCAATTATTCCTGGTAAATCATTGTCGCCACGTGCGCCCAAAGAACCAGTACAAAAAGTTAAACCGTTGCTTGGCGAAGGCGCAGCATCAACCAGAAATTTCAAATCACTTTCTGTAGAAACAACGCGTGGCAAACCCAAAATTGGGAACGGCGGATCATCCGGATGAATGCACATTTTTATACCAATTTCTTCCGCCGTCGGGATAATCGCCTTTAAAAAATACGCCAGATTTTCCTTTAAAGCTTTAGCATCCGTTTGTGCATATTTTTGCAGATGACCGCGAAATTCATCAATCGTATAAACATCGGTTGTTCCGGGCAAACCGGCCATTACATTATTAATTAATTGCGTTTTTTCATCGGCATTTAAACCATCCAAATAGGTTTTTGCCGCTTGCTGTTGCTCCGCAGAAAAATCTTTGTACGCTCCTTCCCTTTCTAAAATATACAAATCAAAAGCGGCAACTGCCGGCGCATGATAACGCAATGCCGAAGCTTGATTAGGCATACGAAAATCCAGGTTAGTACGCGTCCAATCCAATACCGGCATAAAATTATAGCAAACGGTTTTAATGTTTTCTGCGGAAAGATTTTTCAGCGAAACCAAATACTTCTCAATAAATTCATCACGTTCTGCCGAAGCCGTTTTGATACTTTCGTGTATGTTCACGCTTTCTACCACGCTCCAGTTCAAACCGGCAGCTTCAATCGTTTTTTTTCTGTTGCTAATTTCATCGCGGCTCCACTCCTCGCCGGCCTGAATATGGTGCAGCGCATTTACAATTCCGGTAGCACCAGTTTGCCGGATTGCAGCTAATGTAACCGGATCAGTTGGACCGAACCAGCGGAAAGTTTGTTCTAAATTGGCAATCATATATTTATAATGATAATTTTAGCATAAATACTACAATTTTTTGATCGATAAAAACAGTATGTCATTTTCTCGCAGTGGAAATTCCTGTTCTAATTTGCCATCCGTTTTAACCTCGATAATTTGTGTTGAAATTGGACGATTATCATTTTGCGTTTTGATTGATGCAACTTGTTCTCTGGTTAATTGTGTTGGTGATTTTAGGTTGATAAAAGAAGCATAAGCATCATTAACTTTGTATCCAACTTTGTAAACCTGGATCTGGTATTTTCCGGTTTTTAGATGATTGATTTTTACTTTTGCCGGAGCAATTGTTTTTGCCGGAAGATCCCTTTTAAAATATACCTGATCGTTTACTCCATTTTCCGGATAAGTAACAGTAAAATTCCAGAATAACAATTGCAAGTTGCCTTTTTCATCTTTAGTTATAATTGAACTTGGATCCAAGTTAACCAGTTCCTGATTACCCAACTTGTTTAAATATTGATAAGCATAATATGCTGGTTTTTTTATATCCTGATAATTCATCAACCCAAAACCGCCATGAAAAGGCGTAAATCGTGGACCAGCTTCTTCAAAAATATCTGTAAAAGTCCAGTATGACATGGAGTTTACAAACGAACCAGCTTTTTTAATTTTGTCTAATATATAAGCAGCTTCTACATAATTATCATGAATCGGATCTGATGGCGTGTACGACGAACTCCATTCTGTATAATGCAATTCCAGGTTTGGCAGTGCAGATTTTGTAATTGTTTGTCTGGATTTAATCATATCCGCAGAAATTGCATCCGGATTGTCACCAACAACTGTTCCAACGGTTCCGGTTTCATCCAAAAAACCTTGCTTAACACCGTAGGTATGCGTGCTGATAAAATCAATCGGGACTTTGTTTTGCACACAAAAATCAATCGTTTCCGGTATCCAGTCATTTCCTGCTGTTGCTGGCCCGCCAACTTTTAAATCTTTAGAAACAGCTTTAATTGTGCGTGCCGTTTCCTGATACAATTTAAAGTAATCTTGTTGCGTGCCGGTAAAAAAAGCATCTTTTAAATTGGGTTCGTTCCAAACTTCAAAGTACCAGCTTTTTACTTCCTTTTCGCCATAACGTTGTATCCAATGTTGTGTTAAATTTTTGATCAAAGCATTCCATTTCTGGTAATCTTTTGGCGGTGTAACGTTTCCTTTCCACCAAAAAATAGTTTTGTTTCCGCTGGCCAAAGCATTCGGCATAAAACCCAATTCTACAAAAGGTTTTAAGTGGATGCTTTGCAAAAAATCAAACAATTCATCTATATACTGATAATTGTAATTTGGCTTTCCGGCCTTATCTTCCTGATAAACGCCCATATCATCGGTTAACAAACCATGAAAACGGATGTATCTAAAACCACATTCCTGTTGGGTAATGCGTAATTGCCGCTGCCAATCGGCACGCAAACCTTCGTTGGCACGGCCTGCTCCTACGCAAAAGTTAAAACTTTTATTGAGGTTGCCTTTGATCAGGTTTGGATCGATGGAAATGTTTCTTTGTGTTTGGGCAGAAATCAAACTCGAAAATCCTAAACATAAAAAGAGGAAAACGTACTTCATAAGTTAATCAGTTAGGTGAAGAAAATGTAGCTGTAAAAGAAGCATATTTAGCTGATTTTACCTAAATGCTTCTTTTACCACCTAAAAATCATGGCTTCACTCCTGTTCCGGATCACTTTTAAAAAACCATCGCGGTAAGTTTCGCCAATTGGAATCGGTTGCTCGCCGATATAAACCTGGTTGCCATCAACCATCCTGCTATTTTATGTGCTTTCCAGACAGCTGATGGCTGACTGCTAAAAACTAAAATCTGACAGTTATAAGCTAATAGCTACCGTCGCTTTATAAGTTTGTCCGTTTTCCGAAACCAATAATTCGCTTTGTTTTGGGTAGATGAGTTCCATTCTTCGGCGAATGTTTACCAAACCAACGCCCGTAGAATGATCTTTCTGACTTCGGTTAATTTTGTTGCTGACTGAAAAATCCAAACGATCGCCGGTTATTTTTAGATTGATGCGGATTGGTCGCAATGGATCATTCACCACGCCGTGTTTAAAAGCATTTTCCACAAACGGAATCAGCATTAAAGCGGCAACACGTTTTCCGGCGATGTTTCCTTCAGCTTTAAAATCAACATAAAAACCTTCTTCAAAACGCAGCTGATAAATGCTGATGTAGTTTTCAATATAATCTACTTCCTTTTGCAAATCCACGGTTCCATCGGCACTGGCACTTTCCGTGAGCATGTAACGCATCATTTGCGAAAGTTTGATTACGGCATCGGCCAGTTTATCCGAAACGGGATATGCCAGCGAGTAAATATAATTAAGTGTGTTGTACAAAAAATGCGGGTTGATTTGAGTTTTGAGGAAAGCCAGTTCGGCTTGTGTTTTTGCTTCGCGGAGGGATTTGTTTTCTTTCGCAATTTTTAACGAATCATAACTGCTGTAAATGGCCAAACTTAACACAATTGCAGACGAACCAAAATACAGATTATCCAATGTGTAGCTTAAAAATGTATATCCAAAATAATTGTGGAAATGGAAAAAGTAATCGAAAGCAACTTCCTCCAGCAAAAACCGGATTAATACGAAGCAAGTCAGCGCAAATAAAATACCACATAATAATTGCGGTATTTTTTCTTTCTTTAAAAATTTGGGATACACATATAAATACAGAATGTAAAATTCAATGATTTTTACGAAAGTGATCGAGTACGACCAAATCTGTTTTAGAAATG
>JBPBQN010000004.1:0-31082 GCA_050954865.1 Janthinobacterium lividum
ATCCCGTTAGCGTTTGATTTCCGGACGAAAGATGATAAACGCGGCAACAAATTTCATGTAACTGTTGGTCCGGAAATTGGATTTTTGCTGAATGGAAAAGTAAAGCAAATTAGTGATGAAATGGGCAAAAAGAAGTTTTACGACAACTACCATTTCAGTCAGTTTAGATATGGCGCTTATGCCCGCGCCGGCTACAAAAGTTATGGTTTGTTTGTTAAATATTACCAGAACGGCATGTTTGAAAACAGCCCAGCACAAAATGGTTTGAAAAGTATGGATTTTGGGTTGACGTTTGGATTTTAAGATTGAATAATGATTATACAATTGTATAAGTATCAGCATTATTTTTATATGTATATAATGGAAGAACCAATTGTATTTATTCCAATTAAAAAACATCCTACATTAATCAGAATCTGGTTGCCATTTCTACTCTTTTCAACATTCCTTTTTATAATATCATTTCCTCGACCGGGCGGTTTTTTCGGGTTTTGCATAGTTGAAACATTAGTTTTAATTGGGCAATTTCGTGCAAGGTTTGAAACCCAAGTTATCATATCTTTACAAGACAAGACGTTTCAATACTACTACATTAACTGCTTAGGAGAGGAATCTCTTATAACTATTAATATACCTTCCGTTGCAGGTAGTTATAAGTTTACTAAAATTACCCGGTATAGTTCTTATAAATGGCAGTTAATAATATTTAACGATCGGAAGTATATGGCTACAATTACAGAAGGACGGTTTGATCAATATCAATTAGAAGAAATGGTCAGAATAATTAATCAGATTAATAAAGATAATATTGAAAGTGTAGTTTTCTAACCAATCATATTAAATCAGCAAAGACTTAACTATTCAAAATTCCGGTTTTCCGTACCTTTGCCCCATGACGGAAACCCAAGCTTTTTTGCAGATTAATAACGTAACCAAATCCTACGAAGGCAAAGTTTTTTCTGGCATAAAAACAGTATCGCTCCAAATACAACCTTGTAAAATAACCGCGATTATTGGCCGCAGCGGCAGCGGTAAATCAACCTTGTTAAATCTAATTTATGGGTTGATTACTGCTGATGAAGGCAAAATTTATTTTGAAGGCGAACGCAGTTGGGGGCCAGATGTGAAGCTGATTCCCGGCCATGATGCCATGAAAATGGTTACGCAGCAATCCGATCATTTAAATCATTACGCTAAAGTTTGGGATAATGTGGCTTCGCTGTTACCGAATACCAATCTCGAATATAAATCCAGCAAAACCACCGAAGTTTTACAACAATTGCGTTTGCTGGATTTGAAAGACCGCCGCATTGCGGATTTGAGTGGCGGCGAACGCCAGCGGGTTTCTATTGCGCGCGCTTTGGTTGCCAGTCCGAAAGTTTTGCTGCTGGATGAACCTTTTAACCAGGTGGATGCTTCTTTTCGGGAGAATTTGCAGCAGGATATTCGGCAAGTTGTACAGCAAACCGGTTTAACAGTGATTATGGTTTCGCATGATCCGCAGGAAGTTTTATCGCTGGCAGATGAATTGGTGGTTTTAAAAGATGGGGAAATCGTTGAAACTGGAAATCCGCAGCAATTATATCATCAACCTAAAAAATTATATACGGCACAATTGCTGGCAAACGGTACTGTTTTTACCGGCATAAAAACAGTACCGTTAAATATCAAAACCGACAAAAAAACGGTGATGATTTATGCAGAAGATTTTTATATCGATAAAAACAGCATCACCAATTTTTGCACGATAAAAACAGTATTGTTTAAAGGTTTTTACGAAGAATTGATTTTGCAAAAAGAAGAACTCCAATTTAAAATGATCAATTTGGAAATCGGAAAATATCAACCCAACGAACAAGTTAATATTTCAATTAAACGTTTTTTAACTTTTGATGAACCAGCTTAAATAAAATACTCAAATAAGTTATCATCTTTATTAATTTCCTTATAATCAAAGCGATACTCAGTCATTCGGTTAACTAAAGCCAAATAATCTTCTTTATCTTTCAACTCAATTCCAACCAAAGCTGGTCCGCTTTCGCGCTCTGTTTTTTTCACGAATTCAAAACGCGTAATATCATCATTCGGTCCAAGCACGTTGCTTACAAACAAGCGCAAAGCTCCAGGTCGTTGCGGAAAACGAACGATGAAATAATGTTTTAAACCTTCATACAACAAAGAACGCTCCTTGATTTCCTGCAAACGATCAATGTCATTATTGCCGCCACTGATCACGCAAACCACTTTTTTACCTGCAATTTCATCTTTACAGAAATCCAAAGCAGCAACTGATAAAGCACCTGCAGGTTCTGCCACAATTGCATCCTGGTTGTATAAATTCAGGATTGTAGTACACACTTTTCCCTCAGGAATCAGCAGCATTTTATCCAAAACTTCGGCACAAAGCTGATAAGTAATTGCGCCAACGCGTTTCACCGCAGCGCCATCTACAAAACGGTTGATGCTGGGCAAAGTAACGGGTTCTAAATTTGCAAAAGCCTGATACATAGACGGTGCGCCTTCAGGTTCTGTGCCGATCAGTAACACATTTGGTTTTTGCTGCCGCATGTATTGACCAACTCCAGCCGAAAGTCCGCCGCCGCCAACCGGCATAATAATGGTATCCACATCGGGCAAATCCTCCAGAATTTCTACGCCAACGGTTCCCTGACCTTCCACAATCTGCAAATTATCAAACGGCGGAACAAAAGTTAACTGGTGCAACTGCGTGTATTCCAAAGCTTCGGCCAGGCAATCATCAAAAGTATCGCCTACCAAAACAATTTCCACCATGCCATTACCAAACATCCTCGTTTGGTTAACTTTTTGTTTTGGGGTGATTTCCGGCATAAAAATGATGCCTTTTGTGTCCAGTTTATTGCAGGAAAAAGCCACGCCTTGCGCATGATTGCCTGCACTGGCGCAAACAACGCCGCGTTGCAATTTTTCGGTGCTCAGCTGGCTGATCATGTTGTAAGCACCACGCAGTTTGTAGGAGCGAACCACCTGCTGATCTTCCCGTTTTAAATAAATTTCGGCTTTATATTGTTTAGATAATCGTGCGTTGTATTGCAGCAGCGTACGGTTTACTACACTTTTTAAACGCTGAGAAGCAGCTAAAAAATCAAGTTGTTGTGTTATCGTTTCCATAATTTAAACAGCTTTCGGGTTGGCACTTACATTGGCCAGCAAAGAAAGCAAGTCATCGTCATTTAAATCAAGTTTGCTATCGGCAAGTTGTAAAAAGCGTTTGTATGTTTCATCCAATTCAGTTTTGTTAAGTTGATAACCTAACCTTTCCAAATGATGTTTTAACGCGTGCCGACCGCTGCGTGCAGTCAACACAATTGATGCACTCGGAAAACCAACATCTTCCGGTTTGATGATCTCATAATTTTCGCGCATTTTCAAAAATCCATCCTGATGAATGCCCGAACTGTGCGCAAACGCGTTGCTGCCCACAATTGCTTTATTAGCTTGCACCGGCATCCGCATTTGCGTGCTTACCATGTGACTTATTTCGTAAAAAGATTTGGTGTTGATATGAGAAACGTCCAGGTTTAAACTTGGATGCGTTTTCAAAATCATCACCACTTCTTCTATCGCCGTATTTCCGGCACGTTCGCCAATACCGTTGATGGTGCCTTCAATCTGCCGCGCACCATTGTACAAACCGCTGATGGCATTTGCTGTAGCCAAACCTAAATCATTATGACAATGCACAGAAATAATGGCCTGATCAATATTTTTAACATTTTCCTTCAAAAAACGAATTTTGGAGCCATATTGCTCCGGCAAACAGTAGCCATTTGTATCCGGAATATTAACAACCGTTGCTCCAGCTGCAATTACGGCTTCCACCATTTTGGCTAGATATTCAATATCTGCACGGCCGGCATCTTCTGCATAAAATTCAATATCTTCCACAAAACCCTTGGCATATTTTACAGCAGTTACGGCGCGTTCTAAAATTTCTTCGCGCGTACTGTTAAATTTATGTTTGATATGCATATCCGAAGCACCAATTCCGGTATGAATCCGTGGCCGTTTAGCATATTGCAACGCGGCAACTGCCGAATCAATATCGCCTTTGTGCGCACGTGTAAGTGCACAAACAATCGGATTTTTGACGGCTTTAGAGATTTCAATCACGCTTTGAAAATCACCCGGACTTGAAACCGGAAAACCAGCCTCAATCACATCAACACCTAAAGCTTCGAGTTCTCTGGCAATTTCGATTTTCTCGGAAGTGCTTAACTGACAGCCTGGTACCTGTTCGCCATCGCGCAGCGTTGTATCAAAAACGTAGATGTGGTTAGGGTCGTGTAACATATTTTATTGTGTTAAGTGTTGTTTGGCTTTTAGCAATCAGACGTCAGCAATCATAAACTCTGCAAGCTGATAGCTGACACCTGATTACTGAAAGCTTCTTTTATCGCTATAAATCTTAATCTTTTATAATCGGCATACCACTCGCCGTTTTTTTCGTAAGCTGGCTGAAGTTGTTCAACCAATTCATTTAATATAATTTGCTGATGTGCTTCTTTTACACCGATAAAAAAGTCGGAAGCAAACATCGTAATCCATTTTTTCACGCCTTCAGATTGATCCTGCAATAAGGTTTCTCGGTCAAAATGCGCGGCATAAATCACTTTAAAACCAGCTTTTTCCAGCATCGAAGTATATTCTCCAACGGAAGGAAAAAACAGGTAATTCATTTCCGATTGCTGCTGATAACCATATTTAGACAGAATTTTTCGCAAGGTTGAAATCATCAGCCCGACATTTTCTTTTCCACCCATTTCGGCCACAAATCTTCCGCCTGATTTTAGTGCGATAAAAACAGCATTCATCATTTTAAGCTGATCTTCGGCCTTGATCCAATGCAAAACCGCGTTAGAAAAAACAGCGGTAAAAGAAGCATTAAAACCTAAATCAGTGGCATTTGCTATTTTAAAAGCTGTTTGCGGATAATTCTGCTTTGCTTTTTCGATCATTTCTGCGGAGCTGTCCACGCCCAAAACTGTTGCACCTTGTTTACGGATTTCGTTCGTTAAAAAACCCGAACCACAACCTAAATCCAGGATATTTTCACCCGGCTTTGCTTCCAGCATTTCTAAAAAATTCGCGCCGTATTGGTAAACGAAATGGTGTTTTTTGTCGTACAGCTCAGCGTTCCACTTCATATTGAAACCGGTTGATGCAGATATTCCAGTAATTTTTGTCCCATTTGCTCCGTGCCTAAAACTTTGGTTACATCATCTTTGGTGTTGGCAATGTCAGATGTTCTGTAACCGTTTTTCAACGTTTTTTCAACCGCTTGCGTAACGGTTTTTGCTTCTTCTTTTAAGCCGAAACCAATTTCCAGCATCAAGGCAACGGATAGGATCGAGGCCAGCGGATTGGCAATATTTTTACCTGCAATATCATGCGCCGAACCGTGAATCGGTTCAAAAAAACCAGTTCCATCACCAACAGAAGCCGAAGCCAGCATACCCATTGAACCGGCAATCTGTGAAGCTTCATCCGTTAAAATATCTCCGAAAAGATTAGCGGTTAAAACCACATCAAATTTCTTCGGATTTTTAACCAGCTGCATCGCGGCATTATCGATAAACATGTGTTCCGTTTCTACATCAGGATATTCTTTAGCAATTTCCTGCACTACTTCACGCCACAATCTCGAAGATTCCAACACGTTTGCTTTATCTACCGAACATAATTTATGCCTGCGTAAACGTGCTGCTTCATAAGCTTTTCGAGAAATGCGTTCGATTTCATAACGATGATAAATCATCAGATCAGAAGCCGAGTTGCGATCTTCCGAGCGTTTTTTCTCACCAAAATAAACATCACCAGTTAATTCCCGGAAAAACAAAATATCTGTTCCTTTTAATATTTCCGGCTTTAAACTGGAAGCATCCAGCAGTTCATCAAATAATAAAATCGGACGTAAATTGGCGTATAAACCCAGTTCTTTACGGATTTTTAACAAACCCTGTTCCGGCCGTACTTTTAAGGTTGGATCATTATCATATTTGGCATGACCAACGGCACCAAACAAAATTGCATCGCTTTTTCTGGCTTTTTCGAGTGTTTCATCTGGCAGCGGATTGCCGGTTGCTTCAATTGCAACGTGCCCCATCAGCGCCGTATCGAAAGTAAACTCGTGGCCGTACTGTGCAGCAATTTGTTCTAAAACAGCTTTGCCCCAAGTGGTTACTTCGGGGCCGATGCCATCACCGGGAATAATTAATATATGTTTGGTTGCCATTGTTTTGTTAATATTCTTGTTCTGCTCTTTATCGTTTTGTCATCTCGACCGAATGGAGATCTTATCTCAATTCTTACCCGATAAAAGAAGCATCTGCTATTACTGCTTTAATTAAGATTTCTCCTTGCGGTCGGAATGACAGCGCCGAATTAAATTACTTTACTTCTTTCGTAAGTTGCAATCCAATCCTGGTTGTTCAATATATAATCAATATCATCATAACCATTTAATAAACAGGCTTTTTTATATGGATTGATTTCAAAGTTTTCCTGCTCGCCCGTGCTACAAATTTTGATAAACTGGTTTTCCAGGTCAACCTCCACTTCAGTATGACGATCTTGCGCCACTACCGAAAAAATTCGGTCTAAAAAAGCATCGCTTACCTGCACCGGCAGCAAACCGTTGTTCAGTGCATTTCCTTTAAAAATATCTGCAAAAAAACTGCTCACCACAACCTCAAAACCATAATCTAAAATGGCCCAAGCGGCGTGTTCTCTGCTGCTGCCACAACCGAAGTTTTTGCCGGCAACCAGTATCTTGCCAGAAAAAAGTGGGTTATTCAATATAAATTCCTGTTTTGGATTTCCGTCGATGTCAAAGCGCCAATCGCAAAACAGATTTTGACCAAAACCTTCTCGAGTTGTTGCTTTTAAAAAACGCGCCGGAATGATTTGATCGGTATCAATATTTTCAACCTGTAGCGGTACGATGGTTGATTGTATGTGTTTGAAAATTTTTGTGGCCATGTGTCTGAACCTGAATTTTTGGAATTTAAGAATTAAGGAATTTTTAAAGCTTAATTTCTAATTATGTTACTGTTGTACTTTTTATTTAATACCCTTTTAAATTGAAGGCTTTTACTGCCGAAGTTAATAAGCAAACCCGTTTGCATATTATAAGCCTCCAGATAATTTAAGGCTTGTGAACATCTTCTAAGTTGATAATTGCTTTTAATTCGACCATTATTGAATTTTCGACGAAAAAATCTACACATCTTGTTCTGATGTGTTCAAATCTATAATAGATAGCCATCTCCATTTCTCTATGAAAATTTAATTTTTCCAAACCCATTTCAATAGCCAAAGCACGTTGGTAAATTACCTCCTGAAAACCATTACCTAATGTTGAATGAACACGCATAGAACAACCGATAATCTTCCCGGTACAATCGTTAAAATTTTCAGAAGTTCTTTTTAAGCTATCCATTCAAAATTTTAATAATTCTAAAATTCTACTAATTCTGATTCCGACAGCATTTCCCTAACATCCGTAACCTTACCCGTAACCGCCGCCGCGGCAGCCGTAAGCGGACTGGCTAAAAACGTTCGTGCATTTGGTCCTTGTCTTCCTTCAAAATTTCGGTTGGAAGTAGAAACACAATATTTTCCTGCGGGAATTTTGTCTTCATTCATACCCAAGCAAGCGCTGCAACCTGGTTCGCGCAGGAAAAATCCTGCAGATTCAAAAACCAGATCCAGCCCTTCGGCAATAGCCTGCAATTGTACCTGTTTTGATCCGGGAACAATCCACGCGGTAACATGTGGTGCTTTTTGACGGCCTTTTACAAATGTTGCAACCTGGCGCAAATCTTCAATACGAGAATTGGTGCAGCTGCCGATAAAAACATAATCAATAGATTTTCCCAGAATTTCGGTGTTATCCTGCAAATCCATGTAATCAAGTGCTTTCTGGTAAGAGTTTTGCTCATGCAGTTCCAATGCTTCTTTTGCCGGTATATTTTTGGTGATGCCGATGCCCATTCCCGGATTGGTTCCGTAAGTGATCATCGGTTCGATATCCGCAGCATTAAAGTATAAAACTTTATCAAATTCAGCACCGGCATCAGAGTAAAGTGTTTGCCAGTAAGCTAATGCTTTATCCCATTCTTCGCCTTTTGGTGCAAATTCTTTGTCTTTTACATAATCAAAAGTAGTTTGATCGGGAGCGATCATACCACCGCGTGCGCCCATTTCGATGCTCATGTTGCAGATCGTCATGCGGCCTTCCATGCTTAAACTTCTGATGGTATCGCCTCCATATTCTACAAAATAACCGGTGCCGCCGGCGGCAGAAATTTTAGCAATAATGTACAGGATAATATCTTTCGCCCCAACGCCAAACGGTAACTCACCGTTTACTTCAATCTTCATCCGTTTCGGTTTGGATTGAAGCAGACATTGCGTGGCCAGAACCTGTTCTACCTGCGACGTACCGATGCCAAAAGCGATGGCGCCAAAAGCACCGTGCGTAGAAGTATGGCTATCACCGCAAACATACGTACAGCCGGGACGGGTGATGCCCAATTCTGGTCCGATTACGTGTACAATTCCCTGATAAGGATGGCCTAAGCCGTATAATTCTACACCAAATTCCGCACAGTTTTTGGTTAACATATCCACTTGCTTACGCGAAAGTTCTTCGCGAATCGGTTGATCCTGATGAAGCGTAGGAACATTATGATCTGCTGTGGCTACGGTTTGCTTTGGCCGGAAAACCGGAATTCCACGTGCACGCAATCCATCAAAAGCCTGCGGACTGGTTACTTCGTGGATGAAATGTGTATCGATATATAAAACATCCGGGAAACCTTCCGAGCGGTTTACGATGTGTGCATTCCAGATTTTATCAAATAATGTTTGTTTCATTGGTTCAGTTTTGTGTTGTCTGTTGTGAGTTGCCGGTTCTTGGCGATGTATGCCTGATGCTGTTTTTATCAACCTAAAACTGGCAACCCTCAACAAAAAACTTACAACTTCTTATGCTTCTACTTCCTGATTTTCAGGACGTAAGCTTCTTACTGTTTTACCAGCTTGCCAGATTTCACTTTCGCGCAATTCGGCTAATTCGGCATCTAATTTTTCGCGGTAATCCGGCTGACTGTTAGAGTCGATGGAACGTTGAGATTCTTTTCCTGTCGCAACACTTTCGTACAATTCTTCAAAAACCGGTTTTGTGGCATCACGGAATTTTTTCCACCAATCCAAAGCGCCGCGTTGTGCTGTGGTGGAGCAATTGGCATACATCCAATCCATACCATTTTCTGCTACTAAAGGCATTAAGGATTGCGTTAATTCTTCAACCGTTTCGTTAAATGCTTCGGAAGGAGAGTGGCCTTTGCTGCGTAAAACATCATACTGTGCAGCAAAAATTCCTTGAATACAGCCCATCAGCGTACCGCGTTCGCCGGTTAAATCACTGTAAACTTCTTTTTTGAAATTGGTTTCAAACAAATAACCACTTCCAACGGCAATTCCTAAAGCAATTACGCGATCAAAAGCGTTACCAGTTGCATCCTGGAAAATCGCATAACTTGAATTCAAGCCACGGCCTTGCAAAAACATACGGCGCAGCGAAGTTCCCGAACCTTTGGGTGCAACTAAAAATACGTCAACATCTTTTGGTGGAATAATATTGGTTTGCTCATTAAAAGTAATACCGAAACCGTGAGAAAAATATAAAGCTTTGCCCGGAGTTAAATGTTTTTGAACGGTTGGCCACAATTTAATCTGTGCCGCATCACTTAATAAATAGCAAATTATGGTTCCTTTTTCTAAAGCTTCTTCAATTTCAAAAAGCGTTTCGCCTTCTACAAAACCATCACGAACTGCTTTGTCCCATGATTTCGAGTTTTTACGCTGACCAACAATTACGTTGATGCCGTTATCTTTTTGATTAAGTGCCTGCCCAGGACCTTGAACACCGTAACCAATTACGGCTACCGTTTCATTTTTTAATACTTCCTGCGCTTTAGCCAACGGAAATTCTTCGCGGGTTACTACGTTTTCTTCAGTTCCGCCAAAAGTTAATTTTGCCATTTTTTTGTTGTTTTATAATTACACCGATCTTGTTCTGCTTACACCGATGCTTGGTTTATATAATTAATATTTACTTTTTTACAGCAATCACAATTCCTGATGCCCAATTTAGCTTGGTTAATACGATGTCTGTGCGTTGTTCTAAATGTCTAAGCAATGCGGTTGCCTTTTCAGCATGGCCTTCGGGCCAGTTATCCTGTGGCAGCATATCATCAATAACATATAGGCCACCACGATCCAACATATTTAGCGTTTCTTCTAATGTATGGTACTTGCCCGCCCAGGTATCTGCAAAAATATAGCTGAATTTGAGCTGACTATTGTTTTTAATCCATTCTTCACCATCCGCACAAACCAACTGCAAGCGGTGATCTTCGCCTAAATAGTGCTGTGCAATTTGCTGCACCTGCATGTCATTATCCACCGAAACCAATGTAGAAGTTGCATCCATTCCTTCTAAAATCCACGCAGTAGAAAGTCCGGTTCCAGTTCCCAACTCCAAAAAACTGCTGCTTGGTTTCGATACAGCCAAAGTGCACAGTAACGAGCAGGTCATCAGTTCAGAAGGCATTGTAAAGCCTTGTTGCTCAGTAGCTAACTTAATTGCTGTGTAGGCTGCTGGTTGTGGTTTGATCTGGGTTTCTGTCATTATGTTTCATGCTTCTTTTAGCACACTAAATTTTGGTTGATAAAAGAAGTATCTTTCCTTATTTCTTCTCCTCAAATAAAAGTTGGTTGCCAAACGCTTTTAAATTTTACGATGCTTCTTTTACATGGTAAAAACCTTGTCGCGATTATTTAGAAATTCATTTTCAATTACATCTTGTCCCGGTTCTGATTGCTCAAATTCCCTGATTTTGCGATTGAAACCTTCGCTGCTTTTAATAATAGCGATACGTGCACTGCGTACAAATTCAATCAAACCATAAGGCTGAAGTGCTACCAATAAATTGTCGGTTTCCGTACGATGGCCGGTGGTTTCAAAAACCGTATAATCTTTCCGGATTACCACAGCACGCGCGCCATGTTCGCGCAGCAAGCGTTCTACCAGCACTTTTTCGGCAATTGTATCAGTAGGAACTTTATATAAAGCCATTTCCTGCCAGATAATTTCTTCGTTGGTATGAAAATAAACCTTCAAAACTTCCACCTGCTTCTCAATTTGCCGAGCCAGTTTACGCACCACATCTTCGGTTTCGGTTAGTACAATATCAAACCGATGAATGCTGTCGATTTCCGAAGGCGAAGTGTTCAAACTGTCTATGTTGATTTTGCGGCGCGTAAAAATAATCGCGATGCGGTTCAGCAGGCCGATCTGGTTTTCTGTATAAACCGTAATGTTATATTCCTGCTTTCCGGTGATGATATTACTTAAATGTTGGATGCTCATTTTTGTGATTTTTAAGCGTTTATTTTAACCTGATTTCACTCACACTGCAACCTTGAGGCACCATCGGGAAAACATTATTTTCCTTGGTAACCATCACTTCCAGCAGGTAAGAACCTTTGTGGTCCAGCATTTCTTTCAGGGAAGATTGTAGTTCATCGCGTTCTGAAATGCGTTTTCCATCAATGCGGTAAGCCGCTGCAACTGCTACAAAATCAGGACTTTGAATATCCACAAAAGAATAACGTTTATCATTAAACATATCTTGCCACTGGCGCACCATTCCTAAAAAACGGTTATTTAAAATAATGATTTTTACATCGATGCCGGTCTGCATAATGGTTCCTAATTCCTGAATCGTCATCTGGAAACCGCCATCACCGGATACAGAAACCACTGTACGTTCCGGCGCACCAAATTTTGCACCGATTGCTGCCGGCAACGCAAATCCCATGGTGCCTAAACCACCGCTGGTTACGTTGCTTCTCGTTTTATTAAATTTGGCGTAACGGCATACAACCATTTGATGCTGACCAACATCGCTAACTACAATTGCTTCGCCTTCGGTCAAAATATTTAGCTGATTGATAACTTCGCCCATCGTCAGCTCACCAGAAGTCGGGTTCAATTCCGCATCGATTACGGCTTCAACTTCTTTTTGCTGATATTCTTTGAACTTTTGAAGCCATTCTGTATGCTTCTTTTGCGCACATAAATTGGTTAATAAAGGAAGTGTTTCTTTACAATCGCCCCAAACTGGTACAGTAGATTGTACGTTTTTGTCGATTTCTGCCGGATCAATATCGAGGTGAATAATTTTTGCCTGCTTGGCATATTTATCTAAACGGCCGGTAACGCGGTCATCAAAACGCATTCCGATAGCTATTAAAACATCGCATTCGTTCGTTAAAACATTTGGACCGTAGTTTCCGTGCATACCCAACATTCCTACATTCAGTTCATGATCTGTTGGAATAGCACTCACGCCGAGAATCGTCCAGGCAGCAGGAATATTTGTTTTTTCGATAAAAGCCTGAAATTCTTTTTCAGCTTTACCTAAAATCACGCCTTGCCCCCAAATTACAAAAGGTTTTTTGGCCTGATTAATTAGTTCGGCAGCCTGTTCAATATACTCATTCCGCACAATTGGTTTTGGACGATAACTGCGAACATGATTACATTTGATATAACCTTCAAAATCAAACTTCTGGATTTGCGCATTTTTGGTAATGTCGACTAAAACCGGTCCCGGCCGACCGCTTCGTGCAATATGAAACGCTTTCGCCATCACTTCCGGGATTTCTGTTGCATCTGTAACCTGATAATTCCATTTGGTAACCGGCGTGGTAATGTTGATCACATCTGTTTCCTGGAAAGCGTCAGTTCCTAATAAATGTGCAAAAACCTGACCAGTTACGCAAACCAAAGGCGTGCTATCAATCTGTGCATCGGCTAAACCTGTAATCAAATTGGTTGCACCCGGACCGCTGGTTGCAAATACAACACCAACTTTGCCGGATGAACGCGCATAACCTTGTCCGGCATGAATGCCACCTTGCTCATGGCGCACCAAAATATGATTGAGTTTTTCTTTGTAATCGTAAAGCGCATCATAAATCGGCATAATTGCGCCACCTGGATAGCCAAAAATGGTATCCACGCCTTCAGCAATCAAGCCTTCCAGCAGGGCAACAGAACCTGAAACTTCTGTGGTTTCCTTTATCGCCGGGGCAACTAATATTTCTTCTTGTGCAATTTCCATAACGGGTTTTCTATTTAGAAAATGTTGAATGCTTCTTTTATCGGGTATTTTTATTGATCAGTAACGCAACCTTCGGCTGCGGTAGATACTTGTTTCGCATATTTATATAAAATGCCTTTGGTTGCTTTTAAAGCTGGTTGCTGCCATTGTGCACGGCGGCTGGCAATTTCTTCGTCAGAAACCATCAGATTCATTTTTCTGCTGATGGCATCAATCTCTATTCGGTCTTCGTCTTTTACCAGCGCGATTAAACCGCCATCAAAAGCTTCCGGCGTAATGTGTCCAACCACAAAACCATGTGTTCCACCACTGAAACGGCCGTCGGTAATCAAGGCAACACTGCTGCCCAGTCCTGCACCAAAAATGGCCGAAGTTGGCTTTAACATTTCCGGCATCCCCGGTGCTCCTTTTGGCCCTACATTTCTGATCACTACGACATCTCCAGCTTTTACACGTCCGCTTTGAATGCCATGAATCAATTCAAATTCACCATCAAAAACACGTGCTGGTCCTTCAAAACGCTCGCCTTCTTTTCCGGTGATTTTGGCAACGCTTCCACCTTCTGCCAGGTTTCCGTAGATAATATGCAAATGGCCAGTAGCTTTAATCGGTGTTTCAGCCGGAAGAATAATTTTTTGTGTGTCGAAATTAAGCTCCGGAACATCTTCCAGATTTTCAGCAATCGTTTTTCCGGTAACGGTTAAACAATCGCCATGCAGCCAGCCTTTTTGAAGCAAATACTTCATTACTGCCGGTACGCCGCCAACTTTGTGCAAATCATCCATCATGTATTTTCCGCTTGGCTTCATATCTGCCAAAACCGGAATTTTATTGCTGATGGTTTGAAAATCATCTTGTGTTAAAGGTACATCTACACTTTTTGCCATCGCAATCAAATGCAAAACAGCATTCGTTGATCCGCCTAAAACCATAATCGTAACAATTGCATTTTCAAATGCTTTGCGCGTCATGATGTCGCTTGGCTTAATGTCTTTTTCCAGTAGCAGTTTAATTGCTTTACCGGCAGCAAGACATTCTGCATCTTTTTCCGGACTGATTGCCGGATTGGATGAAGAATAAGGCAAGCTCATGCCCAACGCTTCAATCGCAGCGGCCATCGTATTTGCGGTGTAGATTCCGCCGCAGGCACCTGCACCTGGACAAGCATTTTTGATAATTTCCTTAAAATCGAAATCATCAATTTGGCCGGCAATCTTTTTTCCTAATGCTTCAAAAGCCGAAACAATGTTTAAATCTTCACCTTTATAATGGCCGGGTTTAATCGTTCCGCCATAAACCATGAGCGAAGGACGGTTTAAACGGCCCATCGCCATAATAGAACCGGGCATGTTTTTATCACAACCGGGCAAAGCAATCACAGCATCATAATATTGTGCACCGCAAACTGCTTCAATCGAATCAGCAATGATATCACGGCTCACTAACGAATAACGCATACCGTCGGTTCCATTGCTCATGCCATCACTAACGCCAATTGTATTGAAAATCAAACCGACCAGATCTTCTTCCCAGATACCTTTTTTAACAATTTTTGCCAAATCATTAAGGTGCATGTTGCAAGTGTTGCCATCGTAGCCCATGCTTGCAACGCCAACCTGCGCTTTTTGCATGTCGTTATCTGTTAACCCGATTCCGTAAAGCATGGCTTGTGCAGCTGGTTGCGTTGGGTCTTGAGTGAAAGTTTTGCTATATCGGTTCAGCTCCGTTGCTTCTTTTATTTCTGTATTTTCCATCGATTAGGGTAATACTTTTGTGGTTTTGGTTAGATTGATTTATTGCGTATCTGTAAGATAGATACTTAGCTTATTGTTACCAATACCAAAATTTAAAATTTGTAAAAAATATTTTATTCTGATATAATTATAATATAAAAATATAATACTGATATAAACTAAAAAAACCAATATATAATTGGTTCTTGTTATACCAAAACTCAATTTGGTATTTAGTCTGAATTTTTAGTATGGAGATGAAAGCTCAATTTTCTGCCTAAAAAGTTATATCCGTGAAAAAAATCGAGCGAAAAGAGCAAAAAAAAACCTGACTGTTGAGCCAGGTTTTATACCGATAAAAGAAGCATTATAAAACCGCTTCTACACCTTCAGCCAAAAGCATCACTTTATTATTCAACACTTCAATAACGCCGCCTTTGATAAAAAAAGTTTGCGTTTTGGCACTTGGACTTGTTCGGATTACAATTTTACCATGATCCAAGGTAGAGATAATCGGTGCGTGGTTATTTAAAACTTCAAACGAACCTACTGTGCCAGGAACAATAACAGATACAATTTCTCCATCGAAAAACTTTTTATCGGGAGTGATGATTTCTAAAGTCATATTTAGGTGTGAAGTTAGAGGTTAGAGATTTATGGAGTAAAGAACTTGCCACTAACCTCGTACCTTAAACCTTTCTAGTCGTTTGCTTCTGCTAATAATTTTTTACCTTTTTCGATGGCTTCTTCAATGCTTCCAACTAAGTTAAAAGCACCTTCCGGATATTCATCTACTTCGCCATCCATAATCATGTTAAAGCCTTTGATGGTTTCTTTTATATCAACCAATACTCCTTTTAGACCGGTAAATTGTTCGGCTACATGGAAGGGTTGAGATAAGAAACGCTGCACACGGCGCGCACGGGAAACGGTTAATTTATCTTCTTCGGATAATTCATCCATTCCTAAAATTGCGATGATATCCTGTAATTCTTTGTAACGCTGTAAAGTTTCTTTAACCCGTTGCGCCGTGTTGTAATGCTCGTTGCCTAAAACAGCAGCACTCAATATACGGGAAGTAGAATCCAAAGGATCCACAGCCGGATAAATACCTAATTCTGCAATTTTACGCGACAAAGAAGTAGTTGCATCCAAGTGGGCAAAAGTAGTTGCCGGAGCCGGATCAGTTAAATCATCCGCAGGTACATAAACTGCTTGTACTGAGGTAATTGAACCGCGTTTAGTAGAAGTGATACGTTCCTGCATCAAACCCATTTCCGTAGCCAAAGTTGGCTGATAACCTACCGCGGATGGCATACGGCCTAACAAAGCCGATAATTCTGCACCAGCTTGTGTAAAGCGGAAAATATTATCCACAAAAAACAAAATATCTTTGCCTTGTCCTTCGCCTTCACCATCGCGGAAATATTCTGCAACGGTTAAACCGGATAAAGCCACACGTGCACGTGCGCCCGGAGGCTCGTTCATTTGTCCGAAAACCAGAGTTGCTTTGGATTCTTTTAATTTTTCTTTATCTACGGAAGGCAGATCCCAATCGCCTTTTTCCATCGAATGTAAAAAGGCATCACCGTAATTGATTACGCCTGATTCGATAAATTCACGCAGCAAATCATTTCCTTCACGAGTACGCTCGCCAACACCTGCAAATACAGATAAACCTGCATAAGCTTTAGCAATGTTGTTTACCAGCTCCATAATCAAAACTGTTTTACCAACACCAGCACCGCCAAACAAACCAATCTTACCACCTTTGGTATAAGGAGCCAGCAAATCAATCACCTTGATTCCGGTAAATAAAACTTCTGTTTCGGTAGATAATTCATCAAAACGCGGTGGCGCTTTGTGAATTGGATAACCTTGTGCGTTGTCAATTTTATCTATACCATCAATCGCTTCGCCAACAACATTAAATAAACGGCCTTTAATCTGATCACCAACCGGCATTTTAATCGGCGAATTGGTATCATTAACCGGCATTCCGCGCAATAATCCATCGGTAGAATCCATGGCAATTGTTCTCACCCGATCTTCTCCCAAATGCTGCTGAACTTCTAAAACAACTTTTTGTCCGTTGTCTTTGGTAACTTCCAGCGCGTCAAATATTTTAGGCAGATGCGCTTCATCTGCAAAACTCACATCAACTACGGGACCGATAATTTGTGCTACTTTTCCAATGTTTGGCATATATATTTTGTTAATATAAGCTTGATAAGGCTTTTTTTGGATTGCAAAAGTACGTTTTAAGGGCTACAATTGCAATGCTAAATAGAAAGAAATTATTACATCGGCAACAATAATATTCAAAAAATAGATTAATTAGTTTTAAAGCAGTTATGCTTCTTTTATGCCAGAAAATTTGGGTTCGCCTCATCTTGATGCATACTAAAAATAATTTGTAGTACTTTCGGCCTTCTCAAAATAATAAATATATGGCAATCCAAATCGGGCAGCCTGCGCCCCAATTCACGTTGTTTTCTTCGGATCTAAAAGAAGTTTCCCTGTCAGGTTTTGCCGGTAAAAAAGTGATTATTCATTTTTTTCCAATGGCTTTTACCGGAACCTGCACCACACAATTATGCACCATGCGCGATAATTTTAGCTTTTATGAAGGCTTAAATGCCGAAGTGCTGGGTATTTCGGTAGATTCTCCTTTTGCTTTGGCCAAGTTTAAAGAAGAGCAAAATTACCAGTTTCCGTTGCTTTCTGATTTCAACAAAGAGGTTTCCACCAATTACGATTCTTTGTATGAAGAGTTTGTTTTCGGTTTGAAAGGCGTATCTAAAAGAGCTGCGTTTGTGGTTGATGAAAACCAGCAAATTATTTATGCAGAAGTGTTGGAATCTGCCAAAGATTTGCCGGATTTCGCGGCTATTGATGCCCTGATCAAGTAATTTTAAAATAAATTATAATGGATTGAAAAGATATTCTATTTTTGCAGTCCGTTTACAAAAAAGCACTTGTAGCTCAATTGGATAGAGCATCTCACTACGGATGAGAAGGTTTGGGGTTCGAATCCCTACAAGTGCACATTTCATAAAGCCTTTTTGGTTCTTCCAGAAAGGCTTTTTAAATTAAAAATAGCCATGCTTAATTTAGTATTGTTTGGCCCTCCTGGAGCCGGAAAAGGTACACAATCCGAAAACTTGATCAATCATTATCAGCTGGTGCATATTTCTACCGGAGATATTTTCAGGGCACACATCAAAAATCAAACGCCGCTGGGTCAGCAGGTTAGTCAGATTTTGGCTGATGGAAAACTGGTAACGGATGACATCACCATTGCCATGCTGGAAGAAGAAGTAAAGCAAAACCCGCAAGCTAAAGGTTTTATTTTTGATGGGTTTCCGCGTACTGTGCCTCAGGCAGAGGCATTGGATGCTTTTCTCGCCACAAAAAATGAAAAAATTGATGCCGTAATTGCTTTGGATGTTACGCAGGAAGAATTGACGCGCCGCATTGCCGAGCGCCATAAAGTTACCAATCGCCCAGATGATAACGCTGATAAATTAGTAAAACGCATTGAAGAATACTTTACCAAAACCATTTTGGTTTTACCTTATTACGAAGCACAAGGCAAGCTGGATAAAGTAAACGGCATTGGCGAAATCGATCGGATTTTTGCTGATTTGTGCGCAGTAATTGATGGTCTTTAGCTGTCAGCCATCAGTTTTCAGCAACAGCAAATCGATTATAACTTCTAAACAACCATACTTCTTTTATCACCTAAAAAATCATGTCTCAGGGTTCAAACTTTGTTGATTACGTAAAAATCTGCTGCCGTTCTGGTCATGGCGGTGCGGGTTCTACGCATTTGCATCGGGACAAACACACGGCAACCGGCGGACCAGATGGCGGCGACGGTGGGCGCGGCGGACACGTTATTGTAAAAGGAAATGCACAGTTGTGGACGATGCTTCACCTTAAATTTCGCAAACATATTATTGCCGAAAGCGGAGGTTCCGGTGGAAGTGCAACCAGCACCGGCAAAAGCGGAAAAGACGAAATACTGGAAGTTCCGTTGGGTACCATCGCCAAAAATGCTGAAACTGGCGAAATTTTATTCGAAATTACCAAAGACGGCGAAACCAAAATATTAACGCCCGGCGGCCGCGGTGGCCTGGGCAACTGGCATTTTAAATCTGCCACACAGCAAACACCACGCTTTGCACAACCCGGCGAAGATGGTCAAGAACAGTGGAACGTGCTGGAATTGAAGGTTTTAGCCGATGTTGGTTTGGTAGGTTTCCCAAATGCCGGCAAATCAACTTTATTATCTGTGGTGAGTGCGGCCAAGCCGGAAATTGCGGATTACGCTTTTACCACGCTGGTTCCGAATTTAGGAATTGTGGCTTATCGCGATAACAAATCTTTCGTAATGGCTGATATTCCGGGCATTATTGAAGGCGCATCCGAAGGAAAAGGTTTAGGCATCCGTTTTTTGCGGCACATCGAAAGAAATTCGGTTTTGCTATTTATGATTCCTGCGGATACCAACCGAACGCTTACGGAAGAATACGAAATTTTGCTGAATGAACTGGAGCAGTACAATCCGGAACTGATGCAAAAACCGTGCGTGCTGGCCATTACCAAAGCTGATTTGCTGGATGATGAACTGCAACAGGAAATGAAAGCAGAATTGCCGCAACATATTCCGGCGATGTTTATTTCTTCCGTTCAGCAAAAAGGTTTAACCGAGCTGAAAGATTTGCTTTGGAAAGCGATCGATGCCTGATGCTGTTTTTATCGGTATAAATTTCGCTTTTTTCAACCCAAATAAAATAATTGGCAAAATTTAGGTTGATAAAAACAGTATGTATAATGCTGTTTTTATCAACCTAAAATCAGTTTCTTGAAATCAAGTTTGGCAGGATCATGCAATTTAAATTTCACTTTGCTCTTCATCATGCTTGTCTTTTTCCTCGGCAGGCAAAACCACTCTTTTCAGGATTTCGGACATAATCAAACTAAAAATCACAAAGGTTAAAAAGATAATAAACCCTGGTTGCAACTCTGTATTGTTGGTGGTTACGGTTGATAAATAACTGTTTTTGATGTTTAACTCGCTCAGCTGACTATCTAAAATGCCGTTGAAAGCCAAAAAAGTCATCATAATGGCCACAACCATTACATCGGCCATGCTCCATTTGCCTGAATCGAAGGCAAAATAATGAATGAAATTACCGCGCATCCATTTTTTATGTCCAAGTGCATAGATTAGTCCTGAAGTTAATTTGCTCACTGGAAACACAATACTGAAACAGAAAATCAGTACGCCAACTGCGATAGATTCTACCGCGGTTGCCTTTAATAAAACCATTACAACTTCTAAAATACCTTTGCTCTGGAAAAATAAAATCTGGTTTTTAAACACCATATTTTTATCCAGCAAAATAAAATTAACGGTTTGAATACGCGCTTCCACATTAATCATGGTTGAACTAACGCCCACAACCAGCAAAATTGCCGCAGCTATGATCGAAAGTACAAACAAGGTTTTATGTAGGATTGCGTATTTTTTTACAAACAGCCAGATGATCAAAATCAGCAAAGCGCCTCCCAACATGGAGTAAGCATAAACTTTACTGTCGTGATCGATAGTGGTTAAAATCAGATTAGTTTTCTTATCAAATGTATCCGCATCTATAACATGATATTTGCTGTACATTTTTTCGCGAACCTGGTGTTCTGCTGTAATCGAACTATCAAAAGTAGTATGTTCCAGTTCTTTAAACTTGCTGCTGGCCAGTCGTTTAAGTCTTTTTTTGCTGGATGGTTTGTTAACCTGTTTGATAATTTCTTTGGCAAAACCCGGCACCTGCGCCCGAAGTTCTTTTTCGTTCACAAAAACCTTAACGGCAGCTTTTTTCAATTTGCCCATCAGCGTTTTTTGCGGCCGGTTGATGATGCCAATCGCTTTGGTAATCAGCGCATTCATAATCTGTTCTACTTCTTTTTGCAGATCTTTTTGCTGACCCGAAGTAAAGTTAAAACCAGAAATTTGCTTGTTGATAATAGTGGCAACCTTATCTTTCCACTGGTTTACCGAAAGCAGCCCGAATGTGATGCTGTTGATGGTTGCAAAATCTTCTTTAATCTGTTTTTGCTGATTAGAAAGGGTGTAAACCTTGTTGCCGCAATACGCCATCGACCCAAGGATAGCCAGTAACGGAATAATTAATAAAATTTTGTATTTGTTAAGCATCTATCTTAGTTATTGGTGGGTTTGTAAACCGCTTTCAATGTAAACGCCAATATAAAGTTTTCGGGAGATTAACTATAGATTAATGGTTTGTTTTGAGTTTGGATTGATGCGGAATTAAGGATAAAAACGATTATAATTAAACCATCGGAAGCAGTTTGTCGTCTGAAATTACAGAACCAGAACAAAACAAACCAACCACAATTAATCAACTGCCATCATGAAAACTCCAGCTAATCTTCAAAAATTCACCAACCTGCTTGGTGCCATTTTAGTGTTTTCCGTTATCATTGCTTTTATTATGGCCGGTTATCATATCGCTACCGGAAATTTCCACCAATTTGTAAATCTGTAGCAATCGGGTTGGTAAAGGCGATACTGTTTTTACCGGTATAAATTTATCCTGCTGGCAAGGCTTAAATAACTCAGCTAATTCAACCATAATATTTTATTATTGTATGATTGCTACCTTAAACCTTGCCAGCACATGAAATCCATCAAACCACAATTGTTAAAATGCTTTAGTTTTTTGCTGATTATTACTGTTTATTCTGCTTGTAAACAGCCAAATCCTGCAGGAACTTATAAAAATGAAGCCATTCCGGCAGATGAAAAAGCCGAATTTCATAAACTAAATGATCAGCTTTTTGAACTTCTGAAAGCTAATCATGTGGATGATGCGAAAAACATGATGTCTAAAGAGTTGCTGGAAGACAATACTGTTAACCGAAAAATGGAACTGATTGGTTTGCAAGCCAAACTGGGCAATTATAGCTTGCTAGACGAATATTATTTGGTGGATAAAAAAGATGCGCCGGGCAGTTTGGTTGTCAATGCTAATGCAAAAGGCGACGATGCTTATACTTTAATCTACAATCAATCCAACACGAAAGAAAATTACATTGCTTTTTTGGTTGTTCCAAAAAACGGTGCCAATCAACGCTTAATCACAGCAATTTATGGCAAGTACAATTACGGCTGGAAGCTAAATAAAGTTGATATTGACTTGTATTCCATCAACGGAAAAAACGCGCCTCAGCTTTACAAACAAGCCAAAGCAGCTTATGCTAAAGGTTTTTGGGTGGATGCCGCAAACGATATGACGATGGCTGTGAGATGTTTTCATCCAAGTGGACAATGGCAATACGCCCACGAAACGATCATGAATCAGTTTTACTTCAACACACTGCAACAGGCCAGTTCAAAAGTTAATTTTCCTTTTGTGATTAATGGCGTAACAACTCAGCCAAAAGTTTTCCGGATTTCTACTGAAGATACGCCGGAAGGCACTTTCCCGATGATTGATTATGTTTCTGCAATCAACATCAACGATACCACGGCTTTAAAGAAGGAAAATACATCAATAAAAAAAGCAATCGGAAAAGTGATTCCAGGCATTGATCAGGATAAAAAATACGTTTTATATACGGCTTACAGCGGCGTGCCAAGTCGTAAAAGTAATCCGCGCAAGTATGAGTTTAGGCCATAGAATTTCTGACTAGTAGAATTATAAACTATTAAATTTCGTTTTTCTTGTAATACAAAAAATCCCGGAACCTGTTAAAGTTCCGGGCTTTTATAGTCTTTAACTATTCGTGATTATTGAAAAGCAGCTTTAAGTCTGCTCACAGCATAATTTTCTGCATCTTTAGCATCTGGTACAACTGCGCCCATGCTAAAAAATTCATGGGTGACGCCAGCATACACTCTACGATCTACAGATACACCGGCAGCTTTTAATTTATCAGCTAACTGGCCGCCTTCGGTTTGTAATGGATCAAGTTCGGAATTAATAATAGTCACCGGAGCCAATCCGGTAAGATTTGCAGCCACCAAATTTAAACGTGGATCCATTGCATCTGCCGGCGTGTTGGTATAATTTCCGATAAACCACAGTAAACTTGGCTTATCCAATGGTACGGCGTTAGCATATCTGATGTATGAATCTGTATTGGTATCCGCTCCTGCTACCGGATAAATGCTCAATATGGCAACAGGTGCTTTTACGCCCTGATCGCGGGCTTTAATGGCAGTTGCAACGGCCAGGTTTCCGCCAGCACTTTCGCCTGCCAATGCCAGTTTATTTACATCGCCCCGAATGGAAGCTGCATTTTGAATAACCCATTTATAAGCATCAAAAGCATCATTGTGCGCAATTGGAAACTTGTTTTCGGGTGCCAAACGATATGCTACCGATACAACTATAGCACCTGTATTGGCAGCTAACAACTTTGCAGAAGTATCATAAACATCAATATTGGCAATTACAAATCCACCACCATGATAATAAACGATAATCGGCAGATTTCCGGTAGTGTTTTTAGGCGTATAAATACGTATGTGAACAGTGCTGCCTGTTACCGGAATTTCTTTACCTACTGTATCCACATTAAAAACAGGAGCAGGAATATGATAATCAGCCATTACAGCCATTACAGCATCAGTAGCGGTATGATTTTTACGCGCCTGTACAGCGGTAAGCTTTGGTAGAGGGGTATCACCAAAACTGATAAATTTTTCAATCACCACCTGCATTTCAGGTTTGATATCTGGTCCCCAGGCAGGTTTTGGTCCTGATGGCGTAATGGCAATGGTTTTGTCTTTTTTGCATCCGGCAGCGATCATCAGACTCAATGTTACTGCACAAATAATAGAAGTTGTTTTCATAAATTACTTTTTGCAAACGATTTTTATAGAACATCATTTACGCAAAAAAGTTAAAGTGGATTTATCATTGTAATTTTTTTTATTTACTTAAAATTAAATTGTTGATTATTGAAGTTGGCTGATCAGATTTTAAATTCATATCTAAATTTAACATTATTGCGCTTGTTTAAGCCTGAATCTTATAATGTCTTTTCCCATAAGCTAAACAAAAGTTAATCATCAATACTCTTTTTATCGCCATAAAAAGTATTCCTATTTCTTAATAATAAAAAACCAATGTGCAAAAGCTGAGTTGTTTAATTATCAAATAACACATCAACAGCACTATATCATGAATGAAAATAATAAAATCAGCAGGCGGCAAGTTATTGCCGGTATAGGTACTGGTTTGGCAGCAGCTGCGGTTTCACCGGTTTTTGCGTCGGCAGAAGGATTGCGTTTAGATACTTCGGCCCCGGCGAAACTGGTAGATCCAACAACTAAGTTTCCAAAGCCACCATTTAAAGGGCAATCGCAGCCGTGGCCGGGTTTGGCCAGCCAGATGGATCCGCGCCCGGATCATGGCGAAACCAGCTACAAAGGTTCAGGTAGATTAGCTGGCCGCAAAGCTTTAATTACCGGCGGAGATTCCGGCATGGGCCGTGCCGCAGCCATTGCTTATGCACGTGAAGGCGCGGATGTGGCCATCAACTATTTTCCTTCAGAAGAACCGGATGCCCGCGAAGTGATTGCTTTAATTAAAGCAGAAGGCCGCAAAGCCATTGCTATTCCGGGAGATTTGCGGGATGAAGCTTTCTGCCAAAAATTAGTTGCAGAGGCCGTAAGCCAATTAGGTGGTTTGGATATTGTGGTGAGTAATGCCGGACGCCAGCAGGCACACGCTTCCATTTTGGATATTTCATCAGAACAGTTTGACTGGACGATGAAAACCAATATTTACGCGCCTTTCTGGATCATTAAGGCTGCTTTGCCGCATTTACAGCCGGGATCAGCTATTATTGGTACCACTTCTGAGCAGGCTTATGATCCTTCTCCGGATTTGTACGATTACGCGCAAACCAAAGCTGCAACGATGAATTATGTAAAATCATTGGCTAAACAACTGGCACCGAAAGGCATCCGCGTAAACGGTGTGGCTCCGGGACCAATCTGGACGCCGTTGCAAGTAAGTGGTGGTGCCACGCAGGATAAGTTAAAAATGTTTGGTGGACAAACGCCGATGGGCCGTCCGGGCCAGCCAGCAGAATTGGCTTCTATTTACGTACAGTTGGCAGCAAGTGATGCTAGTTATGCAACAGGTCAGGTTTACGGTTCTGCTGGTGGAAGTGGACAGCCATAAATAACTTCCTGATTCATCTTCAGAAACTACAAAACTTAATATTTATTAAAGCGGCACAATCATGATTGTGCCGCTTTTGTTTTTAGCTCTTTTTGCTGAGAATTTTATCGGCTTGTTCATGCGCTTTTTTGCAGTTGGTTCAGTTTATTTTCGATGCTTCTTTTATCAGGTAAAAAACATTGATGAGCGATTATTTCAAATCAGCATCACCAGAAAAAAACATAATTTATAGTGCTAAAAAAAGCATTGCCATAATGTTTGATAAGCTTAAATCAGCTATAAAAACTTTAAAAAAATTGAACAGATAAATTTTTTTGATGGCAAAACAAATTACTATTTACACTCCTTAATAAATCTGTTTTCTGCTGATCATAACCTATAAAAACTGATTATCCATTATTTTACTGCCAATTTAAATGATTGTGTTTATTTGCACTACTGCCAAGCATTATTTATTTTCTGATAAAAAGTTGATTATTCCTTCAAAATTAAAGTCTTAGGCTGCAGTTGAAGAAGTTTACTACTGGTATTGGAATAGAATTTTATCAGTTTTTTATAAAAATGTTACACATCCAGGCTCTTGCAGAAGAATTTACTACGAAACCTTTTATGAGTTTTTTAGTAAGCGTAAGCAACCGATATTAAATCAAAAAACTACTAACCATTTAAACCTGAAAATTATGAATTAAAGCATATACCTAATCATACCTGAAAAAGAAAAACCGGCAATATGAGGACATTGGCGGCAATAAACTCTTACAGGTATTTCGTCCAGTAAATCTTTCCATTTTATGAATAAAACTTTACAAGTTATGAAAAAAGAACGAATTGTTGTTTGCTTAAAAACAACAATGAGAATTGCAACAACGCAAATTTCTGTTTTTGCTTTGTTTACCTGTGCCGGTATTGCAAAGCAAGCATCGGCACACCAGATTTTACCCGATAAAAACAGCATGTTGCTTATTGCTTCTGCAAATGAATATCATCCACAGAAAAACACTCTAGCTAATTCTTCTGCTCAGCAGCAAAGCATCAGCGGCCGTGTCACCGATAATAAAGGTGTGGCTTTACCGGGTGTTAGCGTGCAGTTAAAAGGAACAACCATTGGCGTGGCTACGGATTTGGATGGCCATTTCGTAATCAATTCTGCGCAGGCAAGCGGCACGCTGGTGTTTACATTTATTGGTTTTGTAACACGCGAAGTTGGTTTTAGCGGAAGTAATCCGGTAAATATCCAAATGCTGGAAGAATCCAAAGAACTGAATGAGGTTGTGGTGATTGGTTATCAGTCAGTCAGAAAAAAAGATTTAACCGGTGCAGTATCGGTTATTAGTCCTGAAGAATCCAATCGGGTTACTTCCAGTTCGGTTGGAGAATCTTTGCAAGGCTTATCAGCAGGAGTTACTGTGCGTAACAGTGGTGCACCTGGTGCAAATGCAGAAGTTGAAATACGTGGTATTGGTAGTTATCTGTCATCTGCTCCATTGTATGTAATTGACGGTATGCTGTCAGATGCTAACGTTACCATCAACAATGATGATATTGCATCTATCCAGGTGCTTAAAGATGCTTCTGCCGCTGCCATTTATGGATCACGTGCTGCTAATGGTGTTATTATCATTACTACAAAACAAGGTAAAAACGGGCCTCCAAAAATAACCTTCTCTGCAAAATTTGGTCAGCAACATATACCAAAACAATGGGATGTAATGAATAGTACACAATACGCTAATATAAAGAGACAGCAATACACGGATGCAGGATTACCCGTTCCGCCGAGTGTAGCTTCCGCAACCTTTAACCCTTCAATAAATACCAATTGGCAGGATCTGGATCAGCGTACAGGCAATGACCAGAATTACAACATCACCTTATCTGGAGGTTCAACTAATTCTAAATACTTGGTTTCTGCAAGCTATTATGATAACCAGAGCGTTTTACTGGCAAATTCTTTTAACCGTGCAAGCTTCCGCATCAACACGGAAACAAAAAAGGGTATACTTACCTTTGGAGAAAATGCTTTATTAACCAACACTAATACTCGTATACCTAATGTAGGTAATCCATTTTTTGATTTACCTACGTCATTACCAACCATTCCGATACAAAGCAGTATGTGGATTAATTCAACAAATCCGCAAGGCTTTACCAATGGCACGAATGATCCGGCTGGTGGTGCACAGGATATAAGCTATGCTAACAACATTCTTGCCGGTAATGTTACTAACAGTTCCTATACCAACAACGCAAAGTTGGTTGGTAATGGTTATGCACAGTTACAGCTAACCAGCTGGCTTTATTATAGGTTTAATATCGGTTTAGAAACCAGCTTTGATCATACTCTTGGCTTGTTTAATGGTACTCCTATAAGATATGGCACGCCATCAGCGGCAAGTACTGTTAGTGAAACCAGAGGCCAATTTACTAACCTGTTAATGGAGCATACGCTAAATTTTAATAAAACACTTGGTGTGCATAATATTAATGGTGTATTTGGTTATACCCAGCAGAGAGAGCAAGATACTTATACAGGTGGCGGGCGTACAGGTTTGACTTATATTGATGGTCAATATTTAACATCTATTAATTCAGCTAATGGCTCTCCAACAGCAACCGGAGGAACAAATACAGATTGGAAGATAATAAGTTATTTAGGCCGTATTAACTATGGTTTTAATGATAAATATTTACTTACAGCAACCGGCCGTGTTGATCAGGATTCCAGATTTGGTTCTAATGACCGTACCGGTTTCTTTCCATCTGTAGCAGCGGCATGGCGTATAAATAAGGAAAGCTTTTTTAAAGCCGATTGGGTAAATGATTTAAAGCTTAATGCATCCTATGGTATTCTGGGTGTTAATACTATACCACAATTTGCAAATCAAGGTTATATTAATAATGCACCCCGCGCAATATTAAACGGTGTGGTACAAAATGGAGCTTACCAGGCATCGCTTTTTAATCCTGATGTACACTGGGAAAGCAGGCACGAAACCAACATTGGCTTGGATGCCAGTATCTTGAATGACAGAGTAAGTATATCGGCTGCAGTTTATAGAAATGTATCTAAAGATGCCCTATTAATAGAGCAATTGTCTCAATACCTGGGAGCCAACAATAATCCATATATAAATGCAGGATCTATTCGTAATAAAGGTATAGAGTTTTCAGCTACTTACCGTAATAATGATCATGACTTCAAATGGAGTGTTTCAGGTAATTTTACCACTATAAAAAATGAAGTATTAAGTGTAGGCAACCAAGGCGGTTCTAATTATTTAGTGCAAAATCCTGATATAACCCGTGCACAAGTCGGTCATCAAATAGGATCATGGTTTGTATTAAAAGATGAAGGTTTATTCCAAAGCCAAGCCGAAATAAATGCCTATAAAAGAAGTAATGGCGATTTAATAGAACCTTTTGCAAAACCTGGTGATGTTAAATTTTATGCCAATCCTAATGGTACCGGTGCAATTAATAATAATGATCGTATTTTTGACGGTACTTCGCTGCCAAATTTGCAAACAGGTTTACAATTTAACGCCGCGTACAAACAATTTAGCATGAATATACAATTAGTGGGTATATTCGGTTCTACTATATTTGATGCTGTTAGAGAATCATTAGACAGCTATCAAAATAATAATTTCCGCACAGCCATTAGCCCCTGGACACCCAGCAATACGAATACTTCAGATCCTCGTTTAGGCTTTGCAACTGATCAGGGAATTGCCAATAATAACACTTATGCAAGTTCACGATGGTTAGAAAATGGCTCTTATGGTCGTATCAGAAACCTAGAATTCGGTTATACGCTTCCAAAAGCTTTAGTAACTAAATGGAATGTTAGTAATGCTCGAATATTTATTAGCGGACAAAATTTGCTAACTATAACCAAGTATAAAGGTCTGGACCCTGATGTAACTGGTAATCTTTTACAGCCTGGATATGATAACGGTGGCTGGCCGCCAAGCCGTGTATTTTCCTTAGGAATTAACTTTGGATTTTAATTTAAAGATTTGAAATAATGAAAAAAATTATAATATTATTTTTAGCAGCTATAACATTAGGTAGCTGTCAAAAATCATTAAATATTGTTAACCCCGATGCGGTAGCAACACAGCAATTTTGGAAAACCGCAAGCGATGCACAATTAGGTGTTAACGCTATTTATAGCACATTCCACCGAGAAGGTTTATCACGTTGGAACTTTTTTGCCACCATAATACGTGCCGATGAAGGCTGGAGTAAAAGCGGTGACCCTACTGTCATCTCTAATTACGACCAGTTTGTTGTTTCAGATTATAATTATGGCAGTGTTTACAACAATTTATGGGGTGATAATTATTTTGGTATTAACCGGGCTAACCAAGTTTTGGATAATGTGCCAAATATTAACATGGATGCTACCCTTAAAGCACAGTATTTGGGCGAAGCCAAATTTTTACGGGCCCTATTTTATTATCAACTGGCTATCTTTTTTGGCAATGTACCAATTCAATTAAAATCCTCAACACTTACTGATAAACCCGCAACTTCTACCCAGGCTGATGTATTTGCGCAAATTGAACAGGATTGTATTGCCGCAGCTGCAGCATTGCCTGTTAGTTATACCGGTAATGATTTAGGACGTGCTACTAAAGGCGCAGCAAATGCTTTGCTGGCTAAAGCATACATGCAGCAGCACAATTATCAGGCGGCCTTAGCTCCATTACAGGCAGTTGTACAAAGCGGTGTTTATTCATTAATGCCTAATTATCAGGATAATTTCTTAGTAACAACAGGATTTAATAAGGAGTCTGTATTTGAATTTGGTAATTTACTTAATCCAAATGACAACCATGACGATGATACAAATACCAGTGCTGAGGACAACCTAAACTATGGATCATCTTTACCGCCATTTTTTGCACCTCCACAACTTGGATATACCGATGGTGAAGCAAGGCGCTGGCCAATAGCTGAATTTGAAAAAGAAACGACAACAACAGGCAGCAGAGACCCACGTCTGGCTGTTTCCTTGCTATTTGATTCAGCAGATGTACGGGGACCAAACTATACAATGATATATGGAAAAACTTTTGCATCCAGATATGGTACAACAAATGTTTCCAATGATAATTTTGTATGGTTTGCTAAATTCCTTAATTATAATAATGGTACTGCCGCCGCTCCCGGTAATTTTGAAGTTTTTCACTCAGCTAATGACTATCGGTTTATACGTTATGCCGATGTATTGCTGATGTATGCAGAATGTTTAAATGCAACAGGAGCAACTACAAATGCTTACCAATATATAGATATAGTAAGGAAAAGAGCAAACCTTGCAGCTTTGTCAACCGTAATGCCAGGATTAAACCAAGCTCAGTTTCTTACTCAGCTAAAGCATGAAAGAATTACTGAATTAACAGGCGAAGGTCATCGCTGGGACGACTTAGTTCGCTGGGGCGATTTAGGTCCCGGTTTAGCTTCCAGAGATGCCGGATTTAAAAACTTTGTAGTAGGCAAAAATGAATTTTTCCCTATTCCGCAAAGAGAGATCGATGTAAATCCAAACCTTAAACAAAACCCAGGTTACTAATTTATACAGTTAATACTTCTTTTACCTTATATAAATAGGTGTTTTAACCCGCAGGAATATTATTTTTTCGTGCGGATTAAGCAGTTTTTGAAGCCAGGCTTGGAATCAGTGAATATTTACACTAAATCAGCAATTCCGCAGGTAAATAAAACCTAATTCAATTATGAAAAAAAAGCTTCCATTACTGATACTTCTTTTATCGATACTTTTTTCAGTTTGCTCGGCGCAACAAACCTTTACCAATCCGCTGTTGCCTTCCGGTGCTGATCCATACAGTTTTTATAAAGATGGTTATTATTATTAC
>JBPBQN010000005.1:0-28180 GCA_050954865.1 Janthinobacterium lividum
TGTTTTTGACGTGTTTGATAAAGATGGCAGCCAGATTGGTTTGTTTTACTGCGATTATTATAAGCGCGACAATAAAAGAGGTGGTGCCTGGATGAGCAATATGGTTGGACAATCAAAGTTGCTCGGCACAAAACCTGTTATTTATAACGTTGCAAACTTTACCAAACCTGCTCCCGGTCAGCCTGCTTTAATCAGTTTTAGTGATGTAACAACCATGTTTCATGAGTTTGGCCACGCATTGCATGGTTTATTTGCCAGTCAGCAATATCCAAGCCTTTCCGGCACGAGCACAGCACGAGATTTTGTAGAGTTCCCTTCTCAGTTTAATGAGCATTGGGCGATGGATCCCAAAGTGTTTAAACATTATGCTGTTCATTACAAAACCGGCGAGCCAATGCCGCAGGAACTGGTAGATAAAATAAAAAAAGCGGCCACGTTTAATCAGGGCTATGCAACAACAGAACTTTTGGCTGCTGATTACCTGGATTTACAATGGCACACACTATCCGCAAATGCACAAGTGCCAGATGTAGATAAATTTGAAGCAGATGCGCTGCGCAAAACCGGTGTTGATTTACCGCAAGTGCCACCGCGTTATCGCTCTACTTATTTTTCTCATATCTGGGGAAGCGGTTATGCTGCCGGTTATTATGCTTATATGTGGACTTCCATGCTGGATAACGATGCGTATTCCTGGTTTGAAGACCATGGCGGATTAACGCGTGAAAACGGACAACGCTTTAGAGACATGGTTTTATCACGCGGTAACACTGAAGATTTGGGCAAGATGTTCAAAGATTTCCGTGGCCATAATCCGGACATTAATCCAATGTTAAAAAACCGGGGACTGATTGCAAAATAATAGGCTGAAACTGCTGGTGCATTTATGAATTGTAATTTTTGAAGCTATACTGTCATCGACAAAAGGAAAGTAACAGTATATTATGAAATAGTGGTTATAATGTAAGAAAGCATACAATAAATGTTCATGAGAATTGAGTAAAAACCTGTTTAGATTTCAGTGAAGACTATTTCGATGCTTCTTTTATCGCCTAAAATTTGGTGTGTTTTTATGGATTCTTCTATCCAAATCATTTATAAAGCAAAATTTAGTGGCATAAAAGAAGCATTATAAATGGTGCTGATCCAAATTAAACAGGCTTTAAATACTTTTAAATCAGCTTGAATGTAATTGTACTTAGAAGCTGTTTAAAAATAGTTGAGTGAGCTTAGTTTTTATCAACAAAAAGCAAGCACCGTTGCTGATGTTTGCTTTTTTATGATTAACAATTCTCCTAAAACTTATAAGCCAGAGTAGCTAAAAACTGGCGCGGCGGAATTGGGGTAATGCTATAATTATCATGGATCAAATAATTTAAAGTGTTGCCAATGTTGGAAATCTTTCCTAACAAAGAATATCTTTTGTAAGAATAACCAGCAGAAAGATCAACCGTTGTAAAACCAGTTAAAGGGATTAAGCGACTATAATTTTGCGTTTGTCCAACTGTATTGTTATATCCTCCGAAGCGCGAACCTGTATAAAACGCGGAGGCGCCTAATTTTAAACCACGCAAAGCAGGCAGATCAAACACATAAAAAATACTGCCATTATAGGTATTTGCCGGACTATTAACCAAACGTTCGCCAACGGTGTATGAACCTTTTGTGCCCGTTGTTTTAGTGTAACGTATGTAATTGTGACTATAACCCGTAACAAAATAAAAGTTTTTAGATAGATCGGCTTTAACATCTACATCAAAACCATCACTGGTGGTTTGTCCGCTAAACTCTTTAAGATTGGCATTAGAATTTAAATTTCCATTTTGATCATATACTGCCTGAATGGCCAAATCACTGTTTCTAATCCGGTAAACACTTAAATTTGCAGTTACTTTTCCGTTAAACAAATCATTTTTTATACCTGCTTCATATTGATCAACCGATGATGGTTTTAAGTTAGAAAAATAAATATCAGTGCCTGTATTGGTAATAAAATTGTTTGAATAAGTTGCGTACAGTGAAGTAGTTTTAACAGGCTGAAAAATTATAGCCACTTTTGGAGAAAAAGCTTTGTCAAACTTTGTTGGAGCTCCACGGCTGTCAACATTTCTGTAAAAATTAGTTAGGTAAGATTGTTCTGTTTTTACAATGGAATAACGTAAACCAGCCAAAACTTTTAACTTACTGGTAATCGATATCAAATCCTGCGCATAATAACCGTAACGGTAGGATGGAGATTTAGTACGTAATGTATCGCTTGAATTTGGTACATCAGTACGTTGAGTAAATTCATTCAAGTCGATTATATTAATTTTATCGTACGTTGGTTTTGCTGCTGTGATGCCTGCAACATTAAATGCTCTGCTAATATTTAATACTTCTGTAAAATCAGTTCCGAGCAATAATTGGTGAATTAAGAACCCGGTTTTAAATTTACCGTTTACATTAACTTGTCCGGTATAATCACCTTCATAAGTTTTTGCACGAGTAAGGCCCCGGTTCCAGTCGCCGTTTGCAGCTACGTTATTAGGCAAACTGGAGCCAAAAGAATTTACGCCGGTTCCCTGGATAGAGCCAATTGCATTTAGGTTCCAATTGTTGTTAAATTTATGGTTTAAAGTGGCAGAACCTGTTCCTTGTTCTAAATTACTGTAGGCCCAGTTGGTATTGATAAATTGCGAACGGGAAACATCAGGAATAAAACGGCCATTGTTTGTAGTTCCTACACCGTTATCCGGCGTTAAATCTGATTTCAGGTAATTTCCTTCAACCAATAAAGTAGTTTTTGGGCCGAAATTAAAAAGTAAAGACGGACTTAAATTGGTAATCTTCGTTTTAACCTGATTACGGTAACTGTCAGCATTTTCGTATGTACCAATTACACGAAACGCAATGCTTTTGCTGATAGGTCCGTAAACGTCAACGATCGGTTTGTAATCATTGTAACTGCCGTAACGCATGGCTACTTCTCCGCCAAAATCAAATTTTGGCTTTTTAGTTACTAAATTAATCACCAAACCACCAGAAGTGTTGCCATAAAGCAATGCCGAACTTCCTTTTAAAACTTCGATAGATTCAAGCATGCTCGCATCCGGAAAACCTGCCGTATTGGTTAAAACACCATTCCTGAAAATGCTTCCGGATCCGCCGGCAATCCCAATGGTATAACCACGGGCCGAAAATGATTCTGAAACGCCACCGCGCGTTTGGGTTAATGATACGCCGCTAACGTTTTTTAAAGCGTCTCCTAAACGGTTAACCTGCTGATCTTCAATTACCCGACTGTTTACCACGCCGGTACTTTGCGGCAAATTAAGCGGACTGATATTTGCTTTGCCCAACATCACCGGGATGTTGTTGCTGTTTTTACGGGCATTAATATTAACTTCAGACAGTTGTGAGGAGTTCTCGGTTAAATTAAAATCTGCAGAAGCCGTTTTTCCAGCTTCTACTTTAATTAAAACCTCTTTGCTTACGCAACCAACACAAGAAATTTTGATTGTATAATTTCCGGGTTTTACATTGTTAAATACATAACTACCATCTTCTCTGCTTGTTGTGGAACGAGCTAATTCTTTAACCGTTACTGTTACAGCGGCTTCCGATTTGCTGTCTTTAGTCCTGATTTTTCCGGATATTTTACCAGTTTGTATTTGAGCATCAGTTTTGATAATGATAAACAGTGATATTAATAAGAGTAAAAGTTTTTGATTCATCAGGCAATGCTTAACTGTTTTTATTTAGATTAATTCTACATTGGCAAATGTACAGTTTTGACATAAATGGCAAAATTATTTAGAATTAATTTAAATAAAAATAATTGCGCTAAAGCAACGAAATCATGGCTCAGCAAATCAAAAGGAAAAAATAATATTGGATACTGTTTTTACCAGCTAAATTTTAGCTGGCCTGAGCATAGTACTGCTCTACTTTATCTAGAAGATTGAAAATATCAAAAGGCTTGCTGATAAAATGAGTTGCACCAGCAGCCTCAGCCATTTGTTGCCCATCAATGCAAGCAGAAATCACGATAACCGGTAAAGATTGTGTAGCAGGAACAGTGCGCAATTGTTTAATAATTTTATCGCCGGGCAGCATAGGCATCCACAAATCAACAATAACTAATCCTGGGTTTTCTTCGGCAATGATATTAAATATATTGGGGCTTTTATTTTCGCTTATTACATCATATCCAGAAGTTTCTAATAACAAAACAAGCATCTCTAAAATGTCTGGGTTATCATCGCAAACCAAAATCTTCTTATTCATGATTGATTAATAGGGCAACTAAATACTTTGTATCAAACATGTTATCAACCTAAAAAAAGATTTTTGGTTTTAACATTTTGATAAAACACAATTGATGTGATTTATCAAAATGTTAATTAAGCATGATTGCGGATGCTGTTCCGGTTAAAGTTTCGATTACTTTGCCGCAATCCAGCATTTCTTTGCCATAATATGGGTTTTGAATTTCTTTGGAAGCATTAAGCCAATACTGCTTTTTCATCGGGCAATACTGGCGGTAAACTGTTTGATGTGTTTTAAAAGTTTTCAGTAAACCATACATCGCATCAGAAAGTGCAGCAAAATGCTCCCGCTGATGATCAATGCTTTTAGATTCGCTGATGTGTTGTGCGTTGTAACGTAACTTTTCTCCATAGCTGGTCCAGGCTGTTTTTTCAATGGCATTCAGTTTAGAAAAATCCACTTTAGAAACCTCAGAAACCAAAGCTTTCGCACTTGCATTGGCTGCCGGGCTATCATCTTTAACCAAAGCTTCTTTTACAGCTAAATAAGATTGCAAAAGCTGATTAACAATTACCGTATTATTTTGCGCATTGGCTTTGTTTAAAAACCAAAACGCAGTTATCAGCATTAAATATTTTAAAGTTTTCATGGATTTAGTTAGATAAAATGATGTTGCAAGGTAGATTTTAAACAAAGAAAACATCTAAAAATTTCAAACAAAAAAATTGCCAGATAACCTGGTTACCTGGCATTATAATACAAAGGTTTTGCAACTTAAAAACGGCCTAAAAACCATGAAAGCGAAAATTTACTGTATAAAAACAGTATTATTTTTCCCAGCCTTCGCCTTTTTTAGCGTGTCCGCTTTTAATGTGTTCTTCCGCTTTAGCTTTTCCTAAAATGGCAGCCATATTGTTTCCATCAGCATCTTTTCCAACCGCAATATATCTGCCAGATTTGCAATTAATAACAGGATTAACCATTGGAACGTTTTTAGTTTTTGTTTTTACAGAATAAGCGGTGATACCACCTTCTGTTTCTTCTTTTTTAGCTTTTGCCATGATTTAGATTTTTGATAATTGTTTTACATTAACTCGTAAAAATACAATTTGTTTATATACGAAATACCTATTTCTAAGGTAAATACAAAAATTTTATTTTCAACAATTTTGATCGTATCTAAATCTTATTCTCGAAGCAGCTTTAAAAGTTTCAAAAAAAGTAATTTTCTAAATTTTAGTCGATAAAAGAAGCATCAGCTTAAACCTTTAAAAAACTAATTCACGGCAGATCTGAATACCGGTTTTGGATTTTCAAACCCGTTTCTTTATGCAACCTAATTTGATTAGTTTGCTGCTCAATCAACTGTAAATCAGGCAGTAATTTATGAGAAACAGCAATGGATTTAGCTTCAAGCAAATCTTCATCAGCTTGTTTGTAATCGTCTAAATCAGATTTTATCTTGGCCAAAACCAGCAATGAATTGATAATTTGCACATAATTTTTTTGTTGCCGGGAGATGGCATTGCTGCGCAGCAAATACCATTTGGCTTCAGAAAACCGGTTTTGACTCAGGTAAAAATTAACCAAACTATCAAATTGCATACGCATAGCCGTTGGTCCGAAACGCGCAGAATGCCTCAGATTATGCATAATAAAAGCTTCTTCTGCCTGAAAACTGTACCGACTTCTGCCTAAATCATGGTTAAAAGCGGTAAAAGAATTATTATAAATTAAAACTGCCGAATCGGGTTTTAAAGTAACAGGCTTTGCACTTAACGTTGGCTGAACTTTTTTATGTGGAAAAAATCTGGTAAAAAACTGCGCCGAAGCGTTCAATGAAAAAAGGGTGATAAAAACAGTATAGAGTATTTTCATTTTTTGCTTTGGATGGAAGGCAACGATCAGCTAAAAACTTCCAGTTCCTCATCATAACAAGCCCAAACCATGTATGGATGCGTGTCTGCATGATAAATTTCGCCGTTTGCTTTGATGCCGATTATGCCTGCAAATCCATCATACGCAGCCATTTCTGATAATGTTTTTTCGCAGGCATCGCTCAGCTTAAAACCATCGGTTACGCGCGTTACAATTTTAGATGCCAAAGCAGCGCTGGTAATATCTTCGCCCACACCTGTGCAGGAAATGGCTGCAAACTGATTGGCGTAATTTCCGGCTGTGGTTGCCGAATCGCTTACACGACAAGGTATTTCAAAACCTTTTCCGCCGGTGGAAGTTGCTGCGGCCAGGTTTCCGTGAACATCCAAAGCTACACAGCCAACCGTACCCAAACGAACAGAACTTTGCAGCTTTTGCTCATATTCCGTTTTGCGTTGCGGCGTTTGCGGATTGAAGTAAGGAAAATCATGTTCACGGGCAAAATCCTTAGCTCCTGTTCCGCTCAAAACACGATCTTGCAGCGGCAGCAGTTTTTCGGCAACTTGTATCGGATTTTTAACATCTTCAATGTTGATCACGCCAGCAAAACGCTCAGTTTTTCCATCCATCAAAGCTGCACTTAACCTGATTTTGCCATCGCTCTGAATCTGCGAACCCAAACCGGCGTTAAACAAATCACAATCCTCCAATAAAGACACGGCAAAAACAGCAGTTTGCAAAGCTGTATGCGTTTTTAAAAAAGTGTAACTGGCTTCGGCAATGGTGGCCAAAGCTTCCTGTTTTGCTTTTTTAACTTCCTGATTGGTGCCGGATTCGCTGAAAAATCCGCCGTGGATGATGAGTTTCATATTATTTATCGTTATCCGGAATTTCTACCGAAACGGTTTTTACCGCTTGGTTGATATAAAGTTTATGCTGCCGCAGATCAAATTTATCATAAATAGACATTACATGTACTTGCAAATTTTCCACAGAAACCGGCATTCCAAGTTCTACATTGTAAATATTGGTTTTGATGATGTTGCGGCCATCCACCACAATCGTCAATCCGGAACCAATCGCTTCCATAATTTGGCCTTCAGTGATAAGCAAACCGGCATCTTCACCTAAACCAATGCCCAAAATACCAGGATTGCTGGCCACGGCATAAAACAAACGCCCGATGCGGCCGCGCTGCACAAAATGCGTATCAATAATTACGGAATCTATAAAACCCAGTCCGGCAGTAATTTGCACTTCGCCTTTGATCATGGCATCATTGCTTTGGCCGCGATAAATCATGTTGGCTGAAGCTGCAGCAGCACCGGCAGAAGTTCCGGCAATTACAAAGTTTTCGTTCAGATAACGGTCTTTCAAAATCGCCAGAAACTCTGTCCCGCCAAAAATAGAACTTAAACGAAGCTGGTCGCCGCCGCTAAACATCACCACATTGGCCTTTTTTAGGCGTTCAAGGTAATCTGGGCGCACAGCTTCTTCCCTGCTGCGGATGTCCAGCACATTTACATTTTCCACATGTAGCTGGTTAAACGCTTTAATATATTCTTCGCCAACCAGTTCCGGAATCTGAGAAGCCGTGGTAACTACTTCTACCACAGGATTTTCGGAAGCCGCTTCTGTAATGATTCTTTTTAAAATTCCGTGCTCAAAAAACTGCAAATGATCCGGTTTTTTAAGTCCTTCAGTTTCGCTAATGTTCGTACCCAGGTCAACGGCACCACCTATTATTACTAATTTCCCTTTTGGTATGATCATCAATCAAAAATTTAAGGTATTTTTCCAAAGATAAAAGCCAGAAGCTATTAAATTAGCGATAATTTGCATTTTTTATTAAAAAACTTATTTACTTGCAAGGGTTTTAGTTGAAAATTTGATAAAAAATCACCCATAAAAGAAGCATAGAAAGATATACGATATGAAGATCGAAAAGATACAAGTTCTGAAAGGACCAAATATTTGGAGCACTTACCGGAAAAAGCTGATACAAATGCGCTTAAACCTGGAGGAATTAGAGCACCAGCCAACCAATAAAATTGAAGGTTTTTACGAACGGTTGGAGCAATTGATTCCGTCTTTAGACAAGCACCGCTGCTCGCCAGGTGTGCCAGGCGGTTTTTTTATACGAGTAAAAGAAGGCACCTGGATGGGCCACGTAATTGAACATATTGCGCTGGAAATCCAAACGCTAGCTGGCATGAACACTGGTTATGGCCGTACCAGAGAAACCAAAGAAAAAGGCGTTTATAATGTTGTTTTTAATTATGAAGAAGAAAAAGTAGGCGTTTTTGCTGCGGAAGCTGCGGTTAAAATTGCAGAAGCTTTAATCAGCAATTTGCCTTATGATCTGGAGGAAGATATCCGTCAGCTTAAAAAAATCCGTGAACAAACGCGTTTGGGTCCGAGCACCGGTTCGTTGGTAGAGGAAGCAATTGCACGCGATATTCCCTGGATTCGGTTGAATAATCAATCGCTGGTACAACTGGGTTACGGCAAAAACCAGATGCGTATCCGCGCTACCATGACGGAACGCACCAGCAGCATCGCCGTAGATCTGGCCAGCAACAAAGAAGAAACCAAACGTTTGCTGGATGAACAGGCCATTCCGGTAGCAAAAGGCATCACCATCACTTCTGTGGATGGCGTGCAGGAAGCGATCCGGAAAGTTGGTTTTCCACTGGTTTTCAAACCTTTGGATGGAAATCATGGTCGTGGAGCAACCATCAACGTAAAAACCGAACAGGAAGCGATTGATGCTTTTGAACATGCGGCTCTGGTTTCCCGGCGCGTAATTGTAGAGAAATTCATTACCGGTTTTGATTTCCGGGTTTTAGTGGTGGATCATAAAATGGTGGCCGCAGCTTTGCGCGTTCCGGCGCATGTAATGGGCGATGGCGTATCGAATATCAATCAGCTGATCGATCAAACCAACAGTGATCCACGGCGTGGTTACGGTCATGAAAAAGTGCTGACAGAAATTATTGTCGACCGCGACTTGTTAGATTTACTGCATAAAAGAAGCTATACGTTAGAAAGCATTCCGGCAACAGGCGAACAGGTTTTCCTGAAATCTACCGCAAACCTAAGCACCGGTGGAACTTCGGTTGATGTAACCGACATGGTGCATCCGCAGAACGTGTTTTTCTGCGAACGAATTTCGAGAATCATCGGTCTGGATATTTGCGGGATTGACATCATGGCCCAAAACCTCAGCGAACCGCTAACTGAAAACGGCGGCGTAGTTTTGGAAGTGAATGCAGCTCCCGGCTTCCGGATGCACCTGGCACCAAGCGAAGGTTTGCCGCGAAATGTGGCTGCTTCTGTAATTGATATGTTGTATCCATACGGGAAATCAGCACGCATTCCGATCATTTCCATCACCGGAACAAACGGAAAAACAACAACGACGCGCTTAATCGCTCACATCGTTAAAAACAACGGTTACCGCGTTGGATTTACCACTTCGGATGGAATTTATGTACAAAATACGTTGATGGTGAAAGGTGATACCACCGGCCCGTACAGCGCAGAATTTATTTTGAAAGACCCAACGGTAGAGTTTGCTGTGCTGGAAACGGCGCGCGGCGGTATTTTACGTTCGGGTTTAGGTTTTGGGCAATGCGATATTGGCGTGGTAACCAACATCCAGGAAGATCATTTGGGGTTGAGCGATATTCACACGTTGGATGATTTAACCAGGGTAAAAGAAGTAGTGATCAATTCCGTTAAAAAAACCGGCTGGGCGGTAATCAATGCGGATAATGAATTCTGCGTTAAAATTGCCAAAAAAGCGAGCTGCAACGTAGTTTATTTCAGCATGGATGAACAAAATCCGATCATCGTTAAACAAAGTGCCGAGGGAAATATTTCCTGCGTTTACGAGAACGGTTACATTACCATTAAAAAAGGTGACTGGAAAATAAGGGTGCAAAAAGCAGCACAGATTCCGCTTACTTTTGGCGGATCGGTTGGCTTTATGATTCAGAATGTTTTGGCGGCAACTTTAGCAACTTTTGTGTGGGGTTTCCGCACGGAAGATATCAAAACTTCGCTGGAAACCTTTATTCCTTCGGTAGCGCAAACGCCGGGAAGGATGAATGTTTTCGACTTTAAAGATTTTAAAATCATGGTTGATTTCGCCCATAATCCGGCTGGATTTCATGGTGTAAAAGAGTTTTTGAAAGCGATCGATTCTCCGCAGAAAATTGGTTTGATTGCCGGAACAGGTGATCGCCGCGATGATGACATCCGTGAAATTGGCAAAATTGCAGCCGAAATGTTCGATCACGTCATTCTCCGTCAGGAAAACCACCTGCGCGGCCGCACCCGCGAAAATTTGTTGCAATTGATGGAAGAAGGATTTTTATCTGCTGGCTTAAACAAAACCTACGAAATTGCCGATAGCAAAATGGATGTTTTTCAGCACGCCATCAGCATGGCCAAACCGGGCGCTTTTATTGTGGCACTAAGCGATGTGGTGGATAATGCGATTGATGTGGTGCAGAGTTTTCAAGAAAAAGAACGTGCCGGCGTAACTATTTAACGCGACGGCTCAAATATTCGTGCCATAAAAGCATGGTGGCAATGGTTCGGTAAGGTTTCCAGGCTTCTGACATGTGCAGAAGCCTTTCTTTTTCCGTGTCTTTTGATAGATTTTTGATTCTTTTTAACGCGTTTACGGCGGCTAAATCTCCCGAAGGAAAAACATCCGTTCGGTGTAAAATAAACATCAGATAAATATCTGTGGTCCAGTTGCCAATGCCTTTTATGGCAGTTAGTTTTCTGCGGATTTCTTCATCTGGCAAAAGTTTTAGTTCCGCTAAAATTAAATTTCCGTTTAAAATATTTCGGGCTAAATCTCTGGCATAAACTGTTTTTTGCCGACTGAAATAACAGGCTTTCAGTTCTTCATCACTTAAAGCTAACAAGTTTTCTGCGGAGACAATTTCAAGCTTGTTTTGCAGTTTTTGCAAAGCCGCCAAACCCGAAGCCACCGAAACCTGCTGCTCCAAAATAATGTGAATCAGTGATTCGAAAGTGTTTGGGCGAGACCAGAATGGCGGATAACCATACGACGAAATTATATCGATAAAAGAAGCATCGCGCGCAGCCAGCTCATCACAAAGCTGCTGATAATTTTGTTGGGTAAAAGAAGTAATCACCGTAAATTATTTTTGCTGAATTTGGTTAGATAACCTTGGATAAACAGGTTGATATCTTCCGAAAGCTTTAAAAAATAAACACTCAACCCAAAAAAAACAGTGGTAAAAACAGTACGGATTGCAGTATCTAAAATAAAGTTTTGCTGTACCGGAATAAATTTATAACAGATAAAATAGCCGGCTATCGCTAGAAGTATTGCATACAAAGATTTGATAGTAAATGGCTGCATTTTGTAAACTACCAGAATAAAAATATAACGGAACAAATTGAAAATCAATAAAGTAGCTGCGGCAGCAATTGCAGCTCCGGTGATGCCGTAAAGTGGAATGAAGAGCAAATTGAGTCCGATAGTAATGGCGATCAATCCTAAATTAAAAAAAGAATCGTACTTAAAATGCCGTGAACTGGTTAAAATAACGCCGTTTACGCCCGTTGCCGAATCAATAACGGAACCCAAACCGATGAAGAAAATCACATACTTCCCGGCGGCATAAGCAGGCGGCAAAATTTTGAAAATATTATCCACATTAACCCAAACCAGCAGGAAAATAAACAGTGCCGCAACCAGCTGATTGATGCAGCTTTTACGGTAAATATTACTGATGTTTTGCAAGTCGTTATTTTTCCATGATTCAGAAATAACAGTGTAGGCAATACTGTAAAGTGAGCGTGCGGGCAGCGTAATAACTAAGCCGAAATATACCGCAACACTGTAAATCCCAGTTTCACCTAAACCAAACTGCTTGTTAATCATGTATTTATCCAAGCTTTCGATGATGATTGGTGCCGATCCGGTTAAAATAGCGAAGAAACAGATACTCAATAATTTGCGGCCAATATCTTTGTTGATGAAAGCAAAATCGGTTGTGAGAGAAAAATTCCCTTCGGCAGAAAGCCTTCGTATCATTAAAAATGTTGGGATAATGTTGGCCATTAGCCATAAAATCATGAAAATTGGAAAGCTGATCCATTTAAAAAAAATTAGCACCAGCACCAGCAGGATTAAAAAACGCTTTGTAAATTCCCGCAAAATACGGCCGCTGATGGTGTCGTATAGCATCCGCGCATACAAATCAAATACGTTAAAAAATAGCGTAAAAAAAGTAAGCGGAACCAGGTACCAGAAATACTGGTTAAACAATCCGCTTTTTTGCGATTTGGTACTGATGAGTTGATCTTTAAAAATAAAAGTCAGCAGCGTAAAAAGTACAAATCCTGCGAGCGAAACCAAACAAGCCAAAGCCAAATAACCATGATGATTTTTTTCATTATTCCGGAAATATGGAAAATACCTGGCCGTGCCGTTAAAACCTAAAATCGCAAATGATGCAAACAGAAGTGAATATGGCGTTAAAATATTAATCAACCCAACTTGCTCTATACTAAGTGAATGCGGCTGAAAATAGTAAATAGTAACAAAGCCGATCGCCACGCCGAGGTAAGAAATAAAGGTGCCCTTGATAGTTTGCTGCTGGATAATTCCCATTTATTTGCCTCGCTGATGCTGTTTTTATGTGCTATTTTTGAACCAATCGGATGGCAAATATAAAATATAAAGTCTGCGTGCTTACGGTTACTTACGGAAATCGCTGGCGGTTTTTGCAGCAGGTTTTGCAGCGCGTTTTAAGTTTTGCAGAAGTAATGCAGGTGATTGTGGTAGACAATGCCAGCGAATTTTCGGTGCTAAAAGAAGCATCAGCATTAAACGATAACCGCGTAAAAGTATTGGTTAATGCAGAAAATAAAGGTTCGGCTGGCGGTTATCATCAGGCTTTAAAATATGCGCATCAGCAGGTTGCTGCAGATTTGATCTGGTTGTTAGATGATGATAATCTTCCCGATGAAAACGCTTTGAAAATCCTGCTCGAAAACTGGCAGAAAATCCCCGGAGAAAATGATGAAAAAGCGTTGTTCTGCCTGCGTACCGACCGGAAACCGCACGTCAAAATTGCACAAGGCGAAAACCCAAACCGTTATTATTTAGCGTCCGATAATTTTTTGGGATTCAGCTTGAAACGCATTTTTCACAACCAGTTTTTGAAGCTCAAAGATCATTTTACAGCAGAAAAATCATTTAAAAATCAGGTTAAAATTCCGTACGTGCCTTATGGCGGTTTGCTTTTGCACCAGGAAATGATTGCCAAAATCGGTTATCCAAACGAAGCCTTTTTTTTATATGTGGATGATTCTGAATATTCGTATCGCATCACGCAAAACAACGCAATTATCTGGCTGATTCCGGAAGCAAAAGTGGTGGATATTGATCAATCGCAAGGCATCAATTACCAAAAAAAACTGTTTGCTTCGGCTTTGCTGGATCAATGGAATTTCCGCATTTATTATCACATCCGCAACCGGCTGCATTTTTATTCGCCCGTAACTATTAAAAACCGCTGGCTTTTCAACTTTAATAAAATGCTTTTTTTAGGTGGATTGAAGCTGATTTCCATCTTCAGCAATAAACAACCTCAATATAAAAAACTGCTTCAAGCCGTTGATGATGGTTTGGCCGGAAACTTAGGTCAGGCGGATCCGTCAAAATTTTGATACTGTTTTTATCAACCTAAAATTTGTTTCGGCACAAAAAGCTATTTTAGCAAACTCATGGCACAAAACCCAACTTCCGGCATTATCGATGCCTACAGCGATTTTTACGAAAACCACGACGAAGCCTGGCGCATGCTCGGTGCCAAATACAAAGCGCAAAATATTGCAGATGTTTGCCGCAGAAAGCAATTTGCCAAGGTTTTAGAAGTTGGCGCCGGCGATGGCAGCATTTTGTATTATCTTGATCAACAGCATTTTGCAACAGAATTATATGCAATTGAGATTTCGGAAAGTGGCGTTGATCACATCAAAAGCCGTAATTTAAAGTCGGTAAAAGAAGTACAGATTTTTGATGGTTATCACATTCCTTATGCCGATCAGGAATTTGATTTGGTAATTTTGGCGCACGTTTTAGAGCATGTAGAATACGAGCGAATGCTGCTGCGCGAACTGAAACGCGTTTCCAAATTTCAGGTGATTGAAGTGCCGCGCGATTATCGTTTTGGTGTGGATCAGCGCATCAATCATTTCCTCGCTTACGGCCATTTAAATGTTTATACGCCAAGTTCGCTGCGGTATTTGTTGCGATCGGAAGGTTTTAAAATTCTGGCTGATAAAACTTCCATGATTACGCCGGAAGTAACGCGTTTTAATACTTTTATCAACCAGAAAAAGCAAAAAAGCCTGCTGAAAAACCTGAAAATTACGGCAGAATATCAGCTTAAAACCATTTTGAACCGATTGCTGGGCAAAAAATTTCAGGAAAAACTGGCGAGTGCTTACACGGTTTTGTGCAGTTCTTCGGAAGAAAAAACACAGATTTTTACTCGATAAAAGAAGTATTTATGCAGAGCCTGGCACCGATTGCACTTTTTGTTTATAACCGGCCGGATCATACACGGCGGACAATCAGTTACTTACAAAAGAATTTTTTAGCTGAAGATTCTCGTTTGTTCATTTTTTCGGATAACGCAAAATATGGCGAAGACAGGCAAAAAGTAGACGAAGTGCGCGCTTTGATTAAACAAACAGAAGGTTTTAAATCGATTAAAATTTACGAAAATCCAATCAATTACGGTTTGGCAGATTCGATTATCAACGGCGTTTCGCTGCTGGTAAAAGAATACGGCAAAGTGATTGTTTTTGAAGATGATTTGCTTGCCTCACCTTACACTTTGCGCTATTTTAACGATGCTTTGCAACACTATTTTAACGATGAAAAAGTGATGCACATTGGCGCATACATGTATCCGATAGAAGAAAAACTGCCACAAACTTTTTTTTATCGCGCGGCAACCAGCTGGGGCTGGGCAACCTGGGATCGTGCGTGGAAAAACTTCAATCCGGATATTGATGGCTTGATGAAGCAGTTTGACAAGTCCAAAATCAAAGCTTTTTCGATTGAAGGCAGCATGAATTTCTGGAAACAGATGAAGGAATTTAAATCTAGCAAAAATAATTCCTGGGCCATCCGCTGGTATGCTTCCATTTTTTTAAAAGATGGTTTAACGCTGAATCCAGCAAAATCTTTGATCCAAAACATTGGCCATGATGGCAGCGGCGTGCATTCTAACAAAGAAGAAATGTATCAGGTGCAAGTGGCGCAGCAGGTAGTTGATTTTTTTCCTGCGGAATTTGAAGAAAAACCTGAAGCTTATGCAGCTATCAAACACTTTTTACAGAATCGCAAAGGCAGTTTTTTGGCACGAATCAAACGGTTTATCCTGAAAAAAGTACGGTAAAAACAGTATGGCCTAAGCCGGTTTTTTGGCGGAAAGTACAATATAAGGCGAAAGCATTTTCGTTTCTGCCGGAACAATTCGCGTAAAAACTTTGCCGGCCAGCCAAATCGTTTTTGTCAGAATTTTTGCTGTTGCTGATTTTTCCTGCTGATTTTCCAGCCAAACCGAAAACTTGCCGTAATGGCTTAATTCGATTTCCTCCAAATTCAGTTCGTGACAAATTTTGGCCAGCAAATCCAGCTGCATACTTTTTACATTGTGTTTGCTGTAATTTTCCGGATCAAAATTGCGCTGCACCCAACCGTTTACACCCAAAAAATTGGGCAAAGTGATAAACAAAGTTCCGCCGGGTTTCAGGAAAGATAAATGCCTTTTGATGATGTCTTTTGTATCTTCAAAATGTTCAATTAATCCGCAGGAAAGCACCAGATCGTATTGTTTTAAAGCTCTGTATTTAAACAAATCACCTTCAATCACACCAATGCTTTTTTCACTTAAATTATTGGCTGCCAGCACATCAACTAAAATTCCGGTGTGCACATAATAATCAAAAAGTGTAGTTTCCAGATTTTCGTATTTGTGCAGGTAAATGGCATAATAGCCCGGAAATCCGCCCAGTTCAATTGCTGTTTTAAGGTTGTTTTTTTTGATTAACTTCCGCAGAATGCGATGAAAAGTATAGTTGGGTTTAATGGCAACCGCAAGGTCTTTTTTCGATTCCCAATACTTTTTCCAGAAGGTCCGATCGGTGAGTTGGTTGCTCATTTTGATGCAAAGTAAAGAAAAAGCTGTGCAATTTACAGTAAGTAATGCTTCTTTTACAGCATAAATTTTAGTGTATTTTTGGGCGATGTTAAAAGTGGTTCATTTAAATACTTATGATGGAAATGGTGGTGCTGGCCGCGCTTGTTTACGCTTAAATCTGGCTTTAAATTCAGTTTCAGGATTTGATTCTAAAGTAGTTGTTTTTTACAAATTCGGCAAAAATCCTGAAGTAAAAACGTTCAATAACAATGCTGTTAAACGCACTTTTGCGGCTTTTAGCATTATTGCCGAACGTTTGCTGGCCAAACACTATTTAAAGCCGGTAAAAATTCCGTTTTCGTTTACGTGGTTCGGGCAATCTGTAGTCAGTCATCCGGATGTTTTGGCTGCGGATATTATTCATTTACACTGGGTTAACCATAGTTTTTTAAATCCGAAATATTTGGTAGAACTGGCCAAACTGAACAAACCAATTGTGTGGACTTTTCACGACAGCAACGCGTTTACCGGCGGTTGCCATGTGCGTTATACTTGTGATCATTTTGAACGAAGTTGTGGCGATTGTCCGGTTTTAGTTGATGCTAATCCTAACGATATTTCGCAAAAAATCTGGCAGCAAAAAAACGAAGCTTATCAGCAGTTAAACTTCCAGATTATTGCGCCAAGCAGCTGGATGAAAGCTTCAGTTTTGAGAAGCAGTTTGATGAAAGGAAAGCCAATCAACATTATTCCGAATACGTTGGAAACCAATGTTTTTCAGCCCCAAAATCAGCAAAAAGCACGAACAAGCCTGAATTTACCGTTGGATAAATTTATTTTTCTGACAGGATTTATGCCTTCCAAAAAAGATTCGCATAAAGGCGCGGCTTATCTTTTAGAAAGTCTGGAACTTTTAGTTGCTAAAAACAGTATCAACCCAAACCAAATAGAACTGGTAATTTTTGGGAACCGAAATACAGAAGATATGCCAACGTTTCCATTTAAAACCACTTTTTTGGGAACGATTAAAGATGATGAAAAACTGGCCGCCTGTTACGCCGCAGCTGATGCTTTTTTAATTCCTTCACTGGAAGATAATTTGCCTTATACCGTGATGGAAAGTCTGGCTTGCGGCACGCCTGTGATTACGTTTACAACCGGTGGGATCCCAGATATGGTGCAGCATTTGCACAACGGTTTTCTGGCTGAATATCGCTCATCCGAAAGTTTTTGTGCGGGAATGGAATGGATCAAAAATTACCCGGTAAAAGAAGGATTGCGCAAAAATGCCCGCGGAACGGTGATGCAAAAGTTTTCTGAAGAAGTGATTGCGCAAAAACATCTGGAACTTTATCAAAGCGTAATTGCACATGAATGAACCGCTTTTAAGTGTGATCACGGTTGTTTTTAATAACGAAAAGGATATTGAGCGAACGATGCTTTCGGTGCTGAATCAGACGTATCCAAATTTGGAATATTTGGTGATCGACGGAAAATCTACAGACAGAACGCTGAAAACTATTGGAAAATATAAAGACCGATTAGCTGTTTTAATTTCTGAAAAAGACAATGGAATTTACGATGCCATGAACAAAGGTTTGGCAAAAGCCAACGGCGATTACGTTATCTTTATGAATTCGGGCGATGAATTTTATGAAAAAGATACGGTAAAAACAGTATTTGTAAATTCGCCTGATGCGGATATTTATTATGGCGAAACAGAAATGATCGATCAAAACCTGCAAAGTTTGGGTAGGCGCAGGCATAAAGCACCAGAAAATTTTACCTGGCGCGATTTTAAATACGGTATGAGCGTGAGCCATCAGGCTATTTTTATTCGCAGAAAACTGGTTGAAAATTATGTTTTGAAATACCAGCTGAGTGCTGATATCGACTGGATTTTATCGGCAGCAAAAAAAACACGGAAAATTGTAAAGGTGCACCAATATGTGGCCAAATATCTGGTTGGCGGCTTGTCTAAAAAAAAACATTTACAAAGTTTGCAGGAGCGGTTTTCGATTATGCAGAAGCATTATGGTTTGCTGCCAACTATTTTTAACCACATCATTATTGCATTTAATTTAAGTTTTTACTGGTTAAAAAATCGACGTACAAATGATTGATAAACAATTTTTTAAGTAAAGATTAGACTACATTATTTAACATTACATGCCCTCTGATAAACAGATTTTTCAAACAGATTCTCCGGGAAGATGGAACCGCTTTAAGTGGCTTAGCCGAAGCCTGGTTATTGTGCTGATTTTGAGCGCGATTGCTGCGGCAATTACTATTTCTTCCCAGCAATATCCTTCGCTGCCAAATTTGATTGATATTCCTAAACAACTTAGCCAGAAGCAGTTGGATCAGGTTAAAAAATCAAAACGGTTTAAAGAAATTAAACTGGATATACGGCAAATCCGCGAACTGGCCCGCAACCGCCATCAGCACCAATTGAAGCATCCCAACAATAAAAACCGCTTAAATGTAGGTTTTTTCTGGCCTTGGGATCCGCAATCTTTCACTTCGCTTACCGATCATATCAACAAAATGGATATGGTGATCAGCGAATCTTTTACGATTGTGCCCGGTACGGATTCGCTGCAAGGAAAACTGGAGCCGGAACTAACCAAACTCGTTAAAAAAAATAAAAAACCGGTTATCGCCATTATTGAAAACTTGGTTGATGGAAATTGGGATGCAAAAACAGTACAGCAAATTGTTAAAACTAAAGCTCATCGTACTAAACTGATTAACAATATTTTAATTAATCTGGTCAAGTACGATATCAAAGGTGTTGACATTCATTTTGAAGATATTGCCAATCGAAATGATAAAAATTACATCGCTTTTGAGCAGGAATTGTACACAACACTTCATGCAAAAAACTATCTGGTGATGCAGCAAGTGGTGCCAAATGATGGCGAATACGATTTAAAACTGCTGCAAAATTACTGTGATTACCTAATTGTAATGGCGTTTAACGACGGCCTGACCAACAGCGATATTTCTGATCAGCATGAGGTAGAAAGTATTTTGGACAAGGTTTGCTCGCAGGTGCCAAGTAAGAAAGTTATTTTAACGGTGGCCGCTTTGGGTTATGATTGGCCGGAAAACAGCGAAGGTAAATCGGTTACGTATCAGGAAGCCATTCAGTTGGCGCAGGAACACAATAGCAAAATCAATTTTAACAAAACATCAGCCAATCTTACTTTCGATTATACCGATGGCAATAAAATAAAACATACCGTTTATTTTACAGATGCAGCTACCAATTTTAACGTGATCCGGATGGCCGATGACTGGGCAACCGGCGGCGTGGCTTTGTGGCGTTTGGGTTCAGAAGATTCGCGGATCTGGACGTATTTTGCCAAAAATCTTTCTACTGATTCACTGCGGAAAACCGGCGTTGATACAGCCCGACTAACACGTGTTGGTTTGAGTGATCGTGTGGATTATACCGGAGAAGGCGAAGTGCTGGATTTGGTTTCTACACCAAAACCTGGCTTGCTTTCACTTAAAATTGATCCGAAAACGTTTATGATTGAAGATCAGAACTATATTCAGCTGCCTACCAAATACGTAATCCGCCGTTACGGTTATTCTCCAAAAAAAGTGGTTTTAACGTTTGATGATGGTCCGGATGCCACTTACACGCCGCAAATTCTGGAAATTTTAAAGCGCGAAAACGTGCCGGCAGCTTTTTTTGTAGTTGGAAGCATGGCCGAAAAGAACATTCCTTTGTTGCGCCAGGAATTTAATGACGGTTATGAAATTGGCAATCATACCTACCTGCATCCGGATATTTCCGCGGTTAGTTTGAAACGCGTGGTGCTGGAACTGAACGCTACGCGTCGTTTGATTGAAGCAGTTACGGGAAGAAGTACGATCCTGTTTCGGCCGCCTTTTAATGCAGATGCTGAGCCGCAAAATATATCAGAAGTGATTCCGGTAGAAAAAAGCCGGGAAGAAAATTACATCAACATCGGCGAATCTATCGATCCAACCGACTGGCAACCAGGCGTTACCGCAGATAGCATTGTTGCCCGAACCATCGCCCAGCGCAATAAAGGCTCCATGATTTTGCTACACGATGCCGGCGGAGATACGCGCCAGGAAACCGTAAAAGCACTGCCCCGCATCATTGATTATTTTAAAAAACACGGCTATCAGTTTACCACCATTTCCAGCATCATCGGCAAAACCAAAAATGAAGTGATGCCGGTTATTCATGATGATGCCACGAGCATTTATCTGGGCCGTTTTTATAGCTTTTTCATTTTGGGCTATTTTTACCTCAATTGGTTTTTATTTTACGTTTTTTTATTCGCCATTTTTCTGGCTTTAGGTCGGATTATTTTGGTTGGCGTGCTGGCGTGGCGACAATTCAGCATCAATAAAAAAACTGTAAAAAATCTTTCTGCGGAGGATTTGCCGCCTGTCAGCATCATCGTACCAGGTTATAATGAGGAAGTTACGGTTTTACAAACCATCAGCAGTTTGCTTAAAACGGACTATTCTGTTTTTGAAATTATCTTTGTAGATGACGGCTCGAAAGATAAAACGCTGGAAATTGTTACCGCAACTTATCTCCATCATCCGCAGGTGAAAATCCTGACAAAAACCAACGGCGGAAAAGCTACCGCCTTGAATTATGGCCTTAAAAGAAGCACGCATGATTTTGCGATTTGTATTGATGCCGATACGCAGCTGCAAACGGATGCTGTGCGCCATTTAATGAGTTATTTTACTGATCAGGAAATTGGTGCTGTGGCCGGAACTGTAAAAGTAGGTAACGAAATAAATTTGATTACGCGCTGGCAATCCATCGAATATATTACGGCTCAAAATATGGATCGCCGCGCTTTTGATTTGCTGAACAGCATTACAGTTGTTCCCGGCGCAATCGGTGCTTTCCGCAAAACAGCCATAGAAGAAGCCGGCGGTTTTACTTCTGATACGCTGGCCGAGGATTGCGATTTAACAATGCGCATTTTAAAGGAAGGTTACGTAATCCGGAATTGTGGTGAAGCCATTGCTTATACCGAAGCGCCGGAAACCATCCGAATGCTGATGAAACAGCGTTTCCGCTGGAGTTTTGGTGTGATGCAAAGCTTTTGGAAACACCGCAAAGCATTGCTCAACCCAAAATATCGCTATTTCGGAATGGTTGGCATGCCAAATATTTTAATTTTTCAAATCATTTTGCCGCTGTTTTCGCCGTTGGCAGATTTGATGATGATTTTGAGTTTATTCGGTGAAAATCCTGGTAAGCTGCTGATTTATTATGTGGTTTTTGTAGTAGTGGATTTGTTGGTTGGCTTGTTGGCTTTCTGGATGGAAAAAGAAGATTACCGCAAGCTCATCTACATTATTCCGCAGCGTTTTATGTGGCGGCAGCTGATGTATTATGTACTTTTTAAATCGATGCGCAAAGCTGTAAAAGGCGAATTAAGCACCTGGGGCGATTTAAAACGCACCGGAACGGTTACTATGCAGGAAGCAAAAGTTTGATACTTCTTTTATCGGTATAAAATTGGGCAATTGTGTTTTCTGTCATTTCGACCGCAGGGAGAAATCTTATTCAAAAATATAATAATATCGCTTTAAATAGGATTTCTCCCTGCGGTCGAAATGACAACCGCAAAAATTTGATGCTTCTTTTATCGCCTAAATTTTCTCAATTAAACAAACTGCGTAAGCAACAACGCCTTCTTTTCTTCCGATAAAACCCATTTGCTCATTGGTTGTGGCTTTGATGGAAATATCATCTTGACTGATGCCGCTTGCTTCCGAAATATGCGCTTTCATGGCCGGAATATGAGGATTGATTTTGGGTGCTTCCAAACAAATCATGGCATCGATGTTGCCAACTGTCCAGTTGTGTTCTTCCAGCATCCGCAATACTTCTTTTAGCAGTAATAAACTGCTGATGCCTTTCCAGCGATCATCCGTATTGGAAAAATGGAAACCAATATCACGCAGATTGGCTGCGCCCAGCAAAGCATCGCAAATGGCGTGGAGCAACACATCCGCATCAGAATGGCCGAAAGCACCGGAAGTATGTGCTAAATTTACGCCGCCCATGATGAACGGATGACCTTCGCGCAGCTGGTGCACATCAAAGCCAAAACCTACTTTAATTTTCATTAGATAAAAGAAGTATTATTTATTGCCGGAATTTCTTCCGAAGGAATAACCTATCGTAAAGCGCAAAGTATTGGCGAGTGCGCTTTGCTGCTCATTGGCTACCAGATAAGAAAAATCAAGGTTAAAAGCATCGTAACGCAAGCCTACACCCAGCGTTAAATATTTACGGTTACCCAGATTAGGGTTTTCATAAAAATAACCGGTGCGCAACGCAAATTGATGATTATACCAATACTCCAAGCCGCCGCCAAAATTGATTTCTTTTAATTCTCCGCTTAAACCGGCATCCGTAAAAGAGCCAAAAATTCCGGCTGGCACGCTGGCTGTAGAATTTGGATTGGTTGGAACGAGTAATTTGTTAGCATCTAAAGTAGCCGTTATTTCATTGTAAGTATCTAAATACCATGTATTTGCTACACCAACACGTAAATTGGTAGGCAGGAAATATTTTTGTCCGGTTTCGGTATAACTGATTTTAGAACCAATGTTGGAAATATTTACGCCCAAGGCAAAAAGATCATCCGTACCAAAAAGCTGCGTTGGGTTTTTGTAAGTTAAAGAAACATCGGCTGCTACGGCCTGACCGGCTTTGGTTTGCTGTCCGGTAGAAAAACTGCCGTTAGACAAATTGGAATAAATATACCGCAAAGAAGTACCCAGTGAAAAATTCTCGCCAAACTTCCGGGCAAAACTGGCATCGATGGCAAATTCGTTTGGCGTATAAGTGCCTTGCTCCTGCTGGTTTACATCTACCAACTGAATTTTGCCCAGATTAAAATATCTTAAAGACAGTCCAATTACGTTACGATCATCCAGCCTGTGTGCATAGCTTAGATAAGCCAAATTAATATCCGGCACCAAACGGCGTAGCCACGGACTGTAGGACAAAGAAAGCTGATCCCCGTTTTCTATATAAGCCAGTTTAGATGGATTCCAATAATTGGCATTTTTATCGTTTGTCAGAGCAACACCAGCATCTCCAAGGGCACCAGAACGGGCATCCGGAGAAATAGTTAAAAACGGAACAGCTGTAAGTAATGCACCCGAAGTAGAACTTCCGTTGGTATTAGTACCGCTAACTTGAGCATCAGCATAAAAAGTGTTAAAACATAAACTAACTGTTAGGACAAAAGCACTTTTAATTATAGTATCAATTTTCATTAAGCCGGAATAATAAGTTTAAAGCAGCACGATAATTTTACACACATATATAGAATAAAGCAAAACAAAATCCGTTGTACAAAGCAAACAACTACTTTATAACTTGCTTATTGTCAAATCTAACTAAATTTTGATCTGCTGTAACTCTAAAAGATGTTATTTCGTTCAATATAAATAATATCTGTAAATGGTATTTGCTGATGCATAAATTTTATGTTGGCGTTTTTACGAAAAATATTAAATTTACGTTCTACAGGATTATCTAAAAATGAAAAAAAATTTTACCAACTGTGCTTTAGCAATGCTTATGCTTGGCGGCGTATTTAGCAGTTGCAATAAAGCTAAATCTCAAAAAACAGGCTGGGCTTATAACGACCGAACCAATGGTGGTTTTCAGGTTTTTGCTAAAAAACATCCTGCTCCCGGTCCGGGTTTAGTTCCGGTAGAAGGCGGAACCTTTGTGTTGGGCGGATCTTTAAACGAAGATCTTCAGTTTGATTACAACAACGTTAGGAGAAGAGTTACTGTGGCTTCCTTTTATATGGATGAAACGGAAGTATCTAATACAGATTGGCTGGAATATATGTACTGGACTAAAAGAACATATCCGCAAGATCGGGAATTGTATTATAATGCGATTCCAGATACTTTAGTTTGGCGTCAGCCTTTATCATACAACGAGCCTTATGTAGATAATTACCTGCGTCATCCGGGCTATCAGGATTATCCGGTGGTTGGTGTAAGCTGGGATCAGGCTAATGAATATTGCGATTGGCGTACACAACGCGTAAACGAAGAAATTTTGCGTGAACGTGGTATCATCACCGACTTTAAAACACTGGCTAAAAACAAAAAAACAGGAGGTGATGCTGCTTTTAACACGGATTTATATTTAAACGGACAATATCGCGGTAAGGGTATCGATGGTAAAAAAATGCCGAAAGATTTGAACGCTGCTGCAAAAGGGCAAGGCGGAAAACCTGCAACTCGCCCGGCACGTATTGAAGATGGTGTGCTGAAACAACCTTATCGTTTACCTACGGAGGCAGAGTGGGAATATTCTGCTTTGGCTTTAGCCGGAAACACACAGTTTGAAAACATCAGCGACGGAAAAGTTTATCCCTGGAATGGCATGGGTGTAAGATCACCTAAAAAGAGTACCCGAGGTTTAATTCTGGCCAACTTTAAACGTGGTGCCGGTGATAATATGGGTACTGGTGGCTATTTGAATGACAAGGCTGATATTACAGCACCAGTTCGTTCTTTCCCGCCCAATGATTTTGGTTTGTATAACATGGCCGGAAACGTAAATGAGTGGACTGCTGATACTTATCGCCAATTATCATATGAAGATTTTGAAGATTTCAATCCTTTCCGTGGTAATATTTATACCGATAAAAAACTAGCCAATGCAGATAAAGGTTTGTTAGCCAAAGATAAATACGGTCGTCCGATTAAAGATCTAGCCAAAACTTCCAAGAAACAGAAATGGAGTGAGCTGAACGGTCAACGCGCTACTGCTGCCGAAACCAATGTAGCTAACAATAATCCGACAGCAGGCGCAGTTACGGCAGCCAACAATTCCGGCAAAGCATTTACGCCTGATGCCCGTGGTTATGCAGATTCTGTGAATACCACTTTATATGGCAACACAACTTTGGTGAATGATCATTCTAAAGTTTACAAAGGTGGTTCCTGGAATGATCGTGCTTATTGGTTAAATCCGGCAACGCGCCGCTTTATGGATCAGGAAGATGCCACTGCCGAAGTTGGTTTCCGTTGCGCCATGGGTATGATTGGTGAAGCTGAAATCAATCCTGCAAACAAAGCGCATTTCCGGGTTAAAAAAGCAAAATCTCCGAAGAAAATACAGTTGTAAAACAGTATCTACTAATATTAAAAGGCTATCATTTAACAATGATAGCCTTTTAATATTAGTAGAATTTTGCTGATAAAACATAAATACTGTTTTTATCGGTATAAAATCAGTACCCGTTACTTCGCCAGTTCTTTCAGCCGGCTCTCAGTAAAGCTGATATATACCTGTTGTTTAACCGTTGGCTTGGTTAATAAATACTTTTTGTAATATCTGATTGCATTTTTTTGATCCTTTAAATCACGATCATACAAACAAGCCAAAGTGTAATAAATAATTCCTTTCTCTTTAAAAAATAATCCTTTTTGGTAAGCTTCGGCGGCTGATGGAAAACTTTTAACCTTTTCCAATACGCTACCTTTTTCATTATAATAGGCATTTGTATAAGGCGAAATTGCTTCTCCTAAAGTTTTATCAAAATAATCAGCAGCAAGTTTGTACTTCTCCAAAGCCTTATAACTCATAGCAGTTAAGTAATAGGTTCTTTCTGATTGTTGTTGCAGAAGCGAGAAATTCTCGATTGCGCAATCATAAAACTTCAACATATAATAAGAAGTAGCTACCATATTAACTACCTCTGCAGAATTATCACCAAGCAACTTGATTTGTTCACATGTTTTAATTGCCTCTTTAAACCGATCATTGGTATAATTAAGTTTTGCCAAACACCTAAGCAAAAGCAAATTGGTAGAATCTGCCGCAATAGCTTGTTTTAGAACAAGTTGCGCCGGCTCTATTTTTTTCATGCTGATTAACAACAGACTTAAATCAGCTGCAACATCCGCTTCCTGAGGCTGTAAAGTGTTTGCTTTTTGCAGATATTTAAGCGAATTAATTGTATCAATTTTCCCCAGATACAACCTGCCCAACTGTTTATATACAGCAAAATTGTTGGTATCTATCTTGATTGCTTTTTCATAATAAACTAACGCTTTGCCATCATTTTCTCTTTTAATTTGAATGCCAGCTAAACTCATTAGTACCGGAACGTTCATAGAATCTTTTGCCAGTATTCGTAGATAATAGCTTTCTGCTTCCGGCAGTTTTCCGGCCATACGCGTGGTATAAGCAAGTTTTGCCAGCGTTTTCAAATCGGTAACTGGCTCAAGATAAGTTTTTTTCAAAAAATCCGCTGCTTCTGCAAAACGCTGATTTTGGTACAAATCAAGCAAAAATGCATCATTAACAGCAGTTTGTTGCGCTTGAACGGATAAAGCTGAACATACAATCAAAAAACTCAACAGTAAAAAACGGAATAATTTCATTGCTAAACATTTTAACTAATATATTAGTTAAAATGTTATTTTAATGCTTTTTAAAATTATTTTTTACGCTCCTTCTTTTATACCGGTAAAAACAGCATCAGCACTATTGCGTTAAAGCATATTCTACCAAATTGGCACCCATTTTTAAAGCTTTTAAACGGCTTTCAGGCGTATCGTTGGCATACGTTCCTGCATCTTCCCAACCATTGCCTAAATCGCATTCATACGTATAAAAACAAACTAACCGGCCTTTGTAAATCAATCCAAAACCTTGCGGACGCTTGCCATCATGCTCGTGGATTTTGGGTAATCCATTGGGAAAAGGGAATTTCTGGTGAAAAACTGGATGATTAACTGGTAATTCTACAAAATCCAGTTCCGGAAAAACTTTTTTCATTTGCGGCCGGATAAACTGGTTCAGGCCATAATTATCATCAATATGCAAAAAACCACCGCCAATTAAATATTTACGCAAGTTTTTAACTTCCTGATCAGAAAAAACCACGTTTCCATGTCCGGTTAAAAACGTAAACGGATAATTAAAAAGTGTTTCGCTGCCAACTTCTACCACATCGTCTTCCGGTTTGATGTTGGTTTTTAAGTTTTCATTACAAAATTTAATCAGATTAGTTAATGCCGTTCGGTCGCCATACCAATCGCCCCCGCCGCTATATTTTATTTTAGCGATTTTGTAAGTTGGTTCCGGTGGTTTTGGTGAGAAAAACAGGAAAATCAGCAGCAGATATTTCATCGGTTTAAAAAGTTGACTTCAAAACAGGCTTCCAAAGCAGCGGTTTCTGTTCTTAAACGACTGCTTCCCAAAGTTATGGCTTGAAATCCGTTTTCTAAAGCCAGATTAATTTCCTGCGGAGAAAAATCACCTTCAGGCCCAATCAAAATTAAATAGTTATGCTGCGGAAGCAATGCTTCTTTTATCGATACTTTTTTGGTGTCTTCACAATGTGCAATCCATTTTTGCGAATTAACATCAGCTTTAACCAAAGAAGAAAAAGTTGTGAGCGGGTTTAACTGTGGATGATAAGCTTTGAGCGATTGCTTCATGGCAGAAGTGATTACTTTATTTAACCGCTCGTGGTTAATGATTTTCCGTTCAGAATGCTGACAAAGTATCGGTGTAATTTCATCAATCCCAATTTCTGTCGCTTTTTCAATGAACCATTCCAGCCGTTCAATATTCTTGGTTGGTGCAACGGCGATGTGCAGATAATTGTTCCTTTTACTAAACGCTGGTTTAGTTTCTAAAATTACAAATCGGGTTTTTTTGGGATCAGGTACACTGATTTTTGCATGATAAAAGAAGCCTTTTCCATCTACAATTTCAATCAGATCATCTTTTTGCAAACGCAGCACTTTAGCGCAATGCCTGCTTT
>JBPBQN010000006.1:0-24886 GCA_050954865.1 Janthinobacterium lividum
TACAATTTCAAACAGTTTTTCAATCAAAGAATTTTTAAGGTCTTTGATATTTTTATCATGTTTGTTATCTAATTTTTCAAGTGCAATTTTTTCTTCTGCTTTGGAAGTTTTTTTAGCGCGAGAGAACAATTTAGTATCAATAACTACGCCGCTGATAGAAGGAGGTGTTTTTAAGGATGCATCTTTTACATCACCTGCTTTGTCTCCAAAAATTGCACGAAGAAGCTTTTCTTCCGGTGAAGGATCAGACTCTCCTTTTGGCGTTATTTTGCCAATTAAAATATCACCTTCTTTTACTTCTGCGCCAACGCGAATAATACCGTTCTCATCTAAGTCTTTTGTAGCTTCTTCAGAAACATTTGGAATATCTGGTGTCAATTCTTCTTCTCCACGTTTGGTATCGCGTACTTCCAGTTCAAATTCTTCAATGTGAAGAGAAGTAAATATATCTTGAGAAACTACACGCTCTGAAATTACAATTGCATCCTCGAAGTTGTAACCTTGCCACGGCATGAAAGCAACTTTCATATTTCGGCCTAAAGCAAGTTCACCATCTTGAGTTGCATAACCTTCACAAAGCACTTGTCCTTTTTCAACTCTCTGCCCTTTTGTAACAATTGGCTTTAAATTGATTGTAGTGCTTTGATTGGTTTTCTTGAACTTAATCAAACGGTAAGTTTGCGTATCGCCTTCGAAAGAAACTAAACGATCGTCATAATTACGATCATATTTAATTTTAATCTCGTTTGCATCTACATATTCCACCACTCCATCGCCTTCAGCATTGATTAAAGTACGTGAATCCTTTGCTACACGGCCTTCTAAACCTGTACCTACAATCGGTGCTTCCGGACGCAACAATGGAACAGCCTGACGTTGCATGTTAGAACCCATTAAGGCACGGTTGGCATCATCATGCTCTAAAAACGGAATTAAAGATGCCGCAATTGAAGTGATTTGATTTGGAGCAATATCCATATAATCCAACCTTTCTGGCTCAATTACCGGAAAATCACCTTCAAATCTTGCTTTTACACGTGAAGTTTCAAAGTTTCCTTTGTCATCGTACAAAGCATTTGCCTGTGCAATAGTTTTTCCGTCTTCATCTTCTGCTGATAAATAAATAACCGGTTCTTCTACAGAAACTTTACCATCAACAACACGTTTGTATGGCGTTTCGATAAAACCAAGATTATTAATTTTAGCGTGAACACAAAGTGAAGAAATTAAACCAATGTTTGGTCCTTCTGGTGTTTCAATGGTACACAGGCGACCGTAGTGTGTATAATGCACATCACGAACCTCAAAACCTGCGCGTTCTCTTGATAATCCACCTGGGCCAAGCGCTGACAAACGACGTTTGTGTGTAATCTCTGCCAATGGATTGGTTTGATCCATAAATTGAGATAACTGGTTTGTACCAAAGAAAGAATTAATTACAGAAGAAAGTGTCCTGGCATTAATCAAATCCGTTGGTGTAAATACTTCGTTATCACGAATGTTCATTCGCTCACGGATAGTACGAGCCATACGTGCTAAACCAACACCAAACTGTGCATAAAGCTGCTCACCTACTGTACGAACACGACGGTTTGACAAATGATCAATATCATCTACTTCTGCTTTAACGTTAATCAGTTTAATCAAATATTTTACTATGGCAATGATATCCTGTTTTGTTAAAACTTTAGTTTCATAAGAAGTATCCAGCTTTAACTTGCGGTTAATTCTATAACGACCTACATCTCCTAAATCATAACGTTTATCAGAGAAAAACAACCGATCAATTATACCACGCGCTGTTTCCTCATCAGGTGGTTCTGCATTACGCAACTGCCTGTATATATGTTCAACCGCTTCTTTCTCGGAATTGGAAGTATCTTTTTGTAAAGTATTGTATATAATAGTATAATCACCGCTGGTAGAGGCATCTTCTTTATTTAAAATGATACTTTTTACACCAGCATCAATGATCATATCGATGTGTTCATCCTCTAAAATAGTTTCACGTTCTAAGATTATTTCATTACGATCAATTGAAACTACTTCACCTGTGTCTTCATCTACAAAGTCTTCAACCCATTTCTTTAAAACTCTGGCAGCAAGTTTTCTACCAATAAATTTTTTCAAGCCGGATTTGCTAACTTTCACTTCATCAGCGAGTTCAAATAACTCTAAGATATCCTTGTCAGAATCATAGCCAATTGCACGAAGCAAAGTTGTAACAGGAAATTTTTTCTTTCTGTCTATGTATGCATACATTACGTTATTAACGTCTGTAGCAAATTCAATCCATGATCCTTTAAATGGAATAACACGAGCAGAATATAGTTTTGTGCCATTGGTGTGGCGGCTTTGACCAAAGAACACACCAGGAGAGCGGTGCAATTGAGATACAATAACACGTTCTGCACCATTAATCACAAAAGTGCCTTTCGGTGTCATGTAAGGGATTGTTCCCAAATAAACATCCTGCACAATTGTTTCAAAATCTTCATGCTCCTCATCATTACAAGATAAGCGAAGTTTTGCTTTTAACGGAACACTATAAGTTAATCCGCGTTCAATACATTCTTGAATGTCATAACGTGGCGGATCAATAAAATAATCCAAAAACTCTAATACGAAGATATTTCTGGAATCAGAAATTGGAAAGTTCTCAGCAAACACTTTAAATAATCCTTCTTTATGACGATTATCTGAAGTCGTTTCCAACTGAAAGAATTCTTGAAAAGATTGTAACTGAACATCTAGAAAATCAGGGTAATCAATAACGTGTTTACTAGTTGCAAAGTTTACTCTGTGATTATTTTTGTTTGTCAAGGGATTAATTTTTTAGTTTATGAATAAACTTTCACTTGTTTGATTAAAGTTTTGTCCTGAACTTCAAACAAAAATGGGTGTGTTATAAACAACAATAGACCCCGGCCAAATTAGGCCGGAGTCTTTAAAATATAAGAGAAGGACGTAGGTTATTTAACCTCAACTACTGCTCCAGCTTCTTCTAATTGTTTTTTCAATGATTCAGCTTCTTCTTTTGTTACACCAGCTTTAACTTCTTTTGGTGCACCATCAACTAAATCTTTAGCTTCTTTCAAACCTAAACCAGTTAAGTCTTTTACTAATTTAACAACTGCTAATTTAGAGCCACCAGCTTCTTTCAAGATTACGTCAAAAGATGTTTTTTCTTCTGCAGCCGCAGGAGCATCTCCACCAGCAGTAGGACCTGCAACTGCAACAGCTGCAGCAGCTGGTTCAATACCATACTCATCTTTCAAAATCTGAGCTAACTCACTTACTTCTTTTACTGTTAAGTTTACTAATTGCTCAGCAAACGCTTTTAAATCTGCCATTTTATTTAAAATTAAATGTTAATGCTTTTTTGTATAATAATTTCAAACTTAAGGTGTTTGATTAACCTCTTTCTTCTAATGTTTTCAAGATACCAGCAATTTTGCCACCGCTTGATTTAAGAGCGGCAACAACGTTTTTAGCAGGAGATTGTAATAAACTAATAATATCGCCAACCAACTGTTCCTTAGATTTGAGGTTAATTAGCGTATCTAATTGATTATCACCAATAAAAAATGATGAATGAATGTATGCTACTTTTAGCAATGGTTTTTCACCTGTTTTTCTGAGTTCTTTAATCAACTTTGCAGGAGCATTTGTCGATTTAGAAAACATAATAGATGAAGAACCTTTTAATGCATCATACATAGGAGTAAAATCTCCACCTGTCGCTTCTACTGCTTTTTTTATCAGCGAATTTTTGGCAACTTGGATCTTAATATCACTTTCAAAACATTTTCTGCGAATAGCGTTAATTTTAACAACTGTTAAATTTGAGGTATCAGTAATATAAAAATTACCATACTCCTTAATTTGTTCAGCTAGTTCATTAACAACTTCGTATTTTTCTTCTTTCTTCATGATTAAATACCTGCTACTGATTTAGTTTCGATTTCTATACCCTTAGACATTGTTGAAGAAAGGTGAATGCTTTTAAAGTAAGTTCCCTTTGCTGAAGATGGTTTTAATTTAGAAATTATTTGAATAACTTCCATAGCATTTTCAAAAATCTTATCAGGAGAAAAGGAAACTTTCCCAATAGATGCGTGAACAATACCAGTTTTATCTACTTTAAAGTCTATTTTACCACCTTTAACTTCTGTAACTGCTTTACCAACTTCTGGAGTAACTGTACCCGATTTTGGATTAGGCATCAGGTTTCTTGGTCCTAAAATTCGGCCAAGCTTACCAACTTTTGCCATAACACTTGGCATAGTAATGATGATATCAACATCCGTCCAGCCACCTTCTATTTTAGTAATGTACTCATCCAAACCAACATAATCCGCTCCTGCTGCTCTTGCTTCTTCTTCCTTATCAGGAGTACACAAAACTAAAACGCGGACAGTTTTACCGGTTCCATGAGGCAATGTAGCAATACCACGAACCATCTGATTAGCTTTACGTGGATCAACTCCTAAACGTACATCAATATCTACTGATGAATCAAATTTAGTTGTTGTTATGTCCTTCACTAAAGAAGCAGCTTCCTGTAAAGAATATAATTTGTTCGCCTCAATCTTGGAAAGTGCTGCTTTCTGATTTTTTGTTAATCTAGCCACTGTCTTAAATTGAATTTAATTGTTAATTATTCCATGGTGCATTACCGCTAACGGTAATTCCCATACTGCGTGCTGTGCCTGCTACCATTTTCATTGCTGATTCTATAGTAAAAGCATTCAAATCAGTCATTTTATCTTGTGCAATCGTTTGAACCTGATTCCATGATACACTGGAAACTTTTTTACGATTAGGTTCAGCTGATCCTCCCTTCAAACCTGAAACTTCCAGCAATTGGATAGCAACAGGAGGAGTCTTAATGATAAATTCAAATGACTTGTCAACATAAACAGTGATTACGACAGGTAATACTTTACCTGCTTTATCTTGTGTACGAGCATTAAACTGTTTGCAAAATTCCATGATATTAACTCCTTTTGCTCCCAACGCAGGACCAATTGGAGGTGATGGATTTGCAGCACCGCCTTTTACTTGCAACTTGATTAGTGCACCAACCTCTTTTGCCATTTTATTCTATTAATTGATAACAAATGTTATAATGTGGAAGCAATGTAACATTTAAGCTTTTTATGATTAAGCATCATTATTACGATGCTTCTTTTATCTACTCTTTTTCTACTTGCATATAGTTAAGTTCTAAAGGAGTTCTTCTTCCAAAAATCTTAACCATCACTTTTAATTTCTTTTTCTCTTCGTTAACTTCTTCTATAACACCATTGAAACCATTAAAAGGACCATCCATCACTTTTACATTTTCTCCGGCATAATAAGGAACATTCATAGTTTCTGTTTGAACAGTCATTTCATCAACCTTTCCTAAAATTCGGTTAACTTCTGCCTGACGTAACGGAACTGCGTTACCTGCTTTATCACCTAAGAATCCAATCACACTATTGGTATTTTTGATGATATGTTCCATTTCCCCATCTAAAGCAGCTTCAATTAAAACATAGCCTGGGAAATAATTACGTTCTTTAGCAATTTTTTTTCCTTCACGCATCTGGTAATATTTTTCCATAGGAATTAATACCTGTGGAATTTGATGCGCTATACCTAACCGATTTACTTCAGCCTCTATATATTGCTTTACTTTCTTTTCTTTTCCACTAATGGCTCTCACCACATACCACTTCAGTTGATCACTCATATCCAAATATTAGGCAAGAGTTTTGTAAAAATATTTGAGTAAGTTACCAACCGACTCATCCATGGCTAAAATAATAAGCGCAATTATGATGGCAGCAATTAATACTAAAACAGCACTGTTTTGTAACTCGCTCCATGTTGGCCAAGTTACTTTTTGAGTCAACTCAATATAAGACTCTTTAACGTATTCAGTTACTTTAGCCATTAAAATATACTTTCTATCATCTATGCACGGGCACAAGGATTCGAACCCTGATCAAAGGTTTTGGAGACCTCTATTCTACCATTGAACTATGCCCGTGTATTTATAAGAAAACATAAGCCTAAAAAATCAAGCTTATGTTTCCAATTAACCTTATTTTGAAATTTTATTTTAAAATTTCAGTAACCTGACCAGCTCCAACTGTTCTGCCACCTTCACGAATTGCAAAACGAAGACCTTTTTCCATTGCAATTGCATTAATCAATTTAACAGAAATTGTAACGTTATCACCAGGCATAACCATTTCTACACCTTCAGCCAATGAAATTTCACCAGTTACATCAGTAGTACGGAAATAAAATTGTGGACGGTATTTGTTAAAAAATGGTGTGTGACGACCACCCTCTGCCTTTGATAAAACGTAAACCTCAGCTTTAAAATCAGTGTGTGGAGTTACAGAACCTGGTTTGCAAATAACCATTCCACGACGAATAGATTCTTTCTCGATACCACGTAGTAATAAACCTACGTTATCACCTGCTTCGCCTCTATCTAAAATCTTGCGGAACATTTCCACACCTGTTACAGTTGATTTTAAATTTTCAGCACCCATACCTAAAATATCAACTTGCTCACCAGAGTTGATGATACCACGCTCAATACGGCCTGTAGCTACTGTACCACGACCTGTGATAGAGAAAACATCTTCAACCGGCATCAAGAAAGGCAATTCGGTTAAACGTGGAGGAATAGGAATTTGCGTATCCACAGCATCCATCAATTCCATAATTTTATCAACCCATTTTGGTTCGCCATTTAAGCCACCCAAAGCAGAACCTTGAATAACTGCAATATCATCACCTGGATAATCATAAAAAGATAATAATTCACGAATTTCCATCTCTACTAATTCAAGTAATTCAGGATCGTCAACCATATCCACTTTATTCATAAACACAACCAAAGAAGGTACACCTACCTGACGTGCCAAAAGGATATGCTCACGAGTTTGTGGCATTGGACCATCAGTTGATGCAACAACAATAATTGCTCCATCCATTTGCGCTGCACCGGTAACCATGTTTTTCACATAATCCGCGTGACCTGGACAATCAACGTGTGCATAGTGACGGTTTGCAGTAGAATATTCTACGTGCGCAGTATTAATTGTAATACCACGTTCTTTTTCTTCTGGAGCAGAGTCGATTGAATCAAAAGAACGAGCTTCTGAAAAACCTTTATCGGCTAATACTTTTGTAATAGCTGCAGTAAGAGTAGTTTTGCCGTGGTCAACGTGACCAATTGTACCGATGTTTAAGTGCGGTTTACTTCGGTCAAATTTTTCTTTTGCCATGATTTTCTATATTGTTATTAGGTTAATTTACTTTGTTACATTTTAAAAATGTGAGCCAACGATGGGACTTGAACCCATGACCTCTTCCTTACCAAGGAAGTGCTCTACCGCTGAGCTACGTCGGCTTAAAACTTACGGTTGCAGATCATGATTTACAAATTCGTAATCGTCAATCGTAGCTCGTATTTTATTTTTGAGCGGAAGACGAGGTTCGAACTCGCGACCTATAGCTTGGAAGGCTATCGCTCTACCAACTGAGCTACTTCCGCTTGAAAAAAGTGGGGGGAGAAGGATTCGAACCTTCGTAGCCGAAGCAACGGATTTACAGTCCGTCCCATTTGACCGCTCTGGTATCCCCCCATCTAAAAAGAATATTACTACTCTTTTTATGAGCCTCCTATCGGGATCGAACCAATGACCTACTGATTACAAGTCAGTCGCTCTACCAGCTGAGCTAAGGAGGCTTTTAACATTTTAAAGAACAGTTTTCTTAAATCCTTATTGCTAACGGCCTTTTGAAAACGGAATGCAAATCTACACTTTTTCTATATTCAGCAAAATTTTTTTACAAAAAAAGCCGACAAATATTTTCGTCGGCTTAGATAAGGTTTTTTACCCTCAAAATCTGTTATATATCATTATTAGCAGACTCTTTAAAAGAGATCTCATGTGCCCTAATTTTCTGCTTGTGTTTTTCTAATTGCTTCCGTAAACTCTCAATTGCCAAATCCGTAGCTTCTTCGAATGTTTTGCATTTCTCTTTTGCAAACAACTGATTTCCAGGAATCAGCAATTTTATCTCTGTAATTTTATTTGCTTCGTCTTCTACTTTTTCGAGTTTTAAATAAACTTCTCCACTAATAATCTGATCAAAAAACTGATCTAACTTGTCTGCTTTTTTCTGAATAAAATCAACCAGTTTACTGTCGGCAGTAAAGTGTATTGCCTGAACGGTAATTTTCATTTTTCCTCCTTTTTTATGCCTTTGGATGGGCCTGTTTATAAATCAATTTTAATTTTTCTACAGAATTGTGCGTATAAATCTGCGTAGCACTCAAATTTGCATGGCCCAAAAGTTCCTTAATTGCATTCAAATCTGCACCATTATTTAGCAAGCTGGTTGCAAAAGTATGTCTTAGAACATGCGGACTTTTTTTATTCTGTGTAGTAATATAACCAAGATATTTTTGCACAATTCTATAAATTAACTTCGGATAACCATCGCTTCCGGTATCGGTAACGATCAACTTTAAAGAATTGTTATCAAAATTTTCATTTTTCTTAACCGCCAAATATTGCTTCGTTAATAGCAATAATTCTTTATTAAGCGGTACAATTCGCTCTTTGCTTTTTTTACCGATAACTTTTATGGTATTTTCATACCAGTTAATATCGGTTTCATATATGCTCAGTAATTCTGCCAAACGTAAACCTGTACCAAACAATATTTCTATAATCAGTTTATCACGGATTCCAGAAAAATTTTGTTCAAAAATATCTTTACTATCTAATAATGTGCTTACTGTTTCTTCGCGAATAATGACCGGCAGTTTTTTGGCCAGTTTTGGACTTTGAATTTTAGACATCGGATTATCTTGAATCAGATTTTCACGAATTAAAAACCGAAAGTAAGTTTTAAGAGAAGTAATTTTCCGCTTTACAGAACGCGGATCAATTTTTTGATCTATCAGTTGCACAATCCAGCTTCGGATCAAAAAAACATCAGTAAAAGAAGCATCATTTTCCGTTTCAGCGTAAGAGAAAAACTGAAGCAAATCGGTTTTATAAGCTGTTAACGTATTGGGAGAGAACCGTTTCTCATGCTGGATGTAATTATAAAAACGGTCTAAATGCATAAAAACTATTTGCTTCTTCGTAAAGTTGAAGATACAAATAGTTTTTACTTCAGATAAAAAACAAAAGTTTCTAAAAACTTATGCGTTATCTGCAAACATATTTTGTTTATAAACGGCGTGTTTAACAACATTTCTGCGGGTTACTGATCGTTTTTCGTATGCCTGGCGGCTACGTAATTCTCTCAAAACACCAGTTTTTTCAAACTTTTTCTTGAAACGTTTCAGCGCTTTATCTAAAGATTCGCCGTCTTTTACATTAATGATAATCATAGTTACAACAATACCTCCTTTCAGGGAGGGCAAAAATACGATAAACTTTATTATTTCGAAACGAAAAGATAATTATTGAAGCATTTTTTCAATGCTTCTTTTAATAGGTAAAATATGGTTCCAGTTTTCTGATCAGATCATCGTTCAAAATAGCTACACTTCTCAAATCTTCTGTGTTTTTAAAGTTTCCATGCTGCTTTCGATATTGAATAATGGCATTCATCTGCTTAAAACTTAAATATGGGTTGCGTTTCAAATCATCAAAATCACATTTATTTATGTTGATTTTAATGATGTTTGAGGCATCAATCGTTACTTGATTATTAATTTCTTCATACTTGGCAGAATCCAAACCATAAACTTCCATCAATTGCATTTTTCTGTAAAATCCACCCAAACGGTTTCTATATTTCAAAATGCGACTGGCAAATGCTGGTCCGATACCTTTAATTGTAGTTAGTTGTGCAGAATCAGCATGATTTATTTCAACCATAACCATTGGTTTAGTTTTATAAGTTGAAACATTATCAGAAAAATCTTTGCTACGATTCGTTGTTGGAATATCAATATAAGCTGATAGCCGCACATAATCTTTTGGCGTGATAGAATAGATTTTTTGCAGATCTTCTTTTTTATAAAACTTTCCTCCTTTGGATTCGTAATTTTTAATTACTTTGATTTGTCGTTCACTCAAACCCAAATTTCTCCACAATGCTTCCGGCAGATGATTTGGGTTGAAGGAAAAATAAGTAACTTTTGATTTTATGGTGCTAAAAGAAGCATTGGGTGAAGGTTTCGCTGGATAACTGTTTCGATCATATTCTGGTTGTACATCTGTAGCCTGACTTAAAATTTGCTGTGCTGTTTTTATCCTTGAAAAATCAACGACTTCCGGTTTTTCAAAAAGTTTATAAACATCTGGTGCAAGCAAAACAATTAAAATCAACATTGCCAGAATCAGCATTCCGTTCCACTCCTTTTTAGTAATTGCAAAGTAGTTTTTAATGGCTGGAAGCATACAACATCAGTTTAGGTTAGAAATTTAAGTATAATTATGTGATATTTACCTTTTAAATAGAATTTAAATCAGCGCTGTATAGAATGAAAGTAATTACCAAAGAAGAATTTGCGAAGGCTACCAAAATTGATAAGTTGAAAATGCCCGGCCTTGCTGCTTTTTTGATGGAAATTATGAAGATTAATCATGTAAACAAATTGTTTGCACAAGCGCAGCCCAAACAAGGTCCGGAGTTTGTTGACGCTATTTTGGAAGGAATGGGTGTTGAAATAGAATTTGATCCGGCTGAATTAAGAAATATTCCAACTTCGGGCGGTTTTGTGGCCATTGCAAATCATCCTTATGGCGGTGTAGAAGGTATGATTTTACTTAAAATTTTGTGTATGGTTAGGCCAGATGCAAAGTTGATGGCTAATTTTTTACTCAAAAATATCCCAAACCTGAGTGATTATTTCATAGCGGTTAATCCTTTTGAAAATATTGAACATTCTTCCAGCATTAGCGGAATCAAAAACACGTTAGGATTGTTACGCGGAGGAACGCCAATCGGAATTTTTCCAGCTGGAGAAGTTTCTACTTATAAAATTGAAAATCAGGAAGTTACAGACAGACAATGGCATCCGGTTGTAGGTAAATTAATTGCTAAGGCAAAAGTACCGGTTGTGCCGATTTATTTTCATGGCAATAATGGATTGCTTTTTAATCTGCTGAGTTTGATTCATCCTACGTTAAGAACAGCGTTGCTTCCGGCAGAATTATTTAACAAAAAAGGGCACAAAATAAAGCTCAGAATCGGAAAACCTATTCATTTAAGTGAAATTCCGGATTCTGGAAATCCAACTAAACTGCTTAATTATCTTCGGGCAAAAACTTACGCTTTGGGAACAGGATTGGAAGAAGAACGTAAACTTTTTAATCCTCGAAATCTTTTCAAAATAAATAAAACGCCTCAACCTATTGCTTTGCCGGTTCCTGTGAATTTGATTGCGCAGGAAGTTGAATCTTTGAAAGAAAACTACTTGATTTGGGTTGAAAAAAACTACGAGGTTTACATTGCGCCGCCTTCGCTTTTACCCAACACGATTAAAGAAATTGGCCGTTTGCGTGAGATTACTTTTCGCGAAGTTGGTGAAGGATCAAACAAAAGCTCTGACCTGGATGAGTACGATATCTATTATAACCATCTGTTTATCTGGGATATAGAAGCCAAATTAATTGTTGGCGCTTACCGGATTGGTAAAGGAGACGAAATTTATTACAGTATGGGCAAAAAGGGCTTTTATACAGCCGAACTTTTTAAAATTAAAGGTGGATTTATGCCGGTTTTGAAGAAAAGTTTGGAGTTGGGTCGCTCGTTTATCCGTAAAGAATATCAGCAAAAACCGCTGCCTTTGTTTTTGCTTTGGAAAGGAATTTTAAAGTATCTAATTGATAATCCGCGTTACCGTTATTTGATTGGTCCGGTGAGTATCAGCAATAGTTTTTCCAAATTTTCTAAATCTTTAATTGTAGATTACATCAGCAAAAACCATTTTGATCATGAAATGGCACAATATGTAAAACCCCGTAAAAAGTTTAAAGTTGATTTTTCAAAGATTGACACAGAACTTCTCTTACAAGGTGAAAATTCTTTTAAAGTTTTGGATAATTTAATTTCGGAGGTAGAAAGCCGAAACATGAAAATTCCGGTTTTGCTTCGGCAATATATTTCTCTCAATGCAAAAATCATTTGTTTTAATATCGATCCTAAGTTTTCAGATTGTTTGGATGGATTTTTAGTCTTGGATTTGGAAAAGGTTCCGCAGGAAATGCTGGAAAAATTAGGTAAGAATTTGTAGTATTTAGCTTTTACAATTTTTCTTTTACCACCTCAAATTTTGGCTGATAAAAGAAGCGTCAACCAATTTTCAAAATTTAATTTTGAATCTTTTCAACATTAAACTTACAATCCAAATTGGACCGATCCATATAAAACCTAATTCAATTTTTGTTGAATTGTAATTACCGATCTTTTTAGTATGCTGATAATGAAGCAGTAAACTTAGCAATAATATTAAGCCGAACAAAGTACCCATTTGCAAATCATCTGAAAACTGCTTTTCAATCATTGAAATCAGGTAAGTAAAGATCAAGGCTAAAAACAGCATCACATAAGAAAGTAAAGGTGATAAATTGGAATAATAATATATGCTGATGGCGATAATAAAGGAAGCCCAGTTAAAATAATTATTATACATACCAAGAAAATGCAAATACGGAAATGGCAAAGTCCAGCTCAATCCTAATATGGCAAAGCAGATTCCAAACGCACAAAATCCTTGTGCAATTTTGTCGTTTTGAGTTGGGTATTTTTTGTTGTAATAATCCAAATAAATATCCAATTGTCTCTGCTGATTTTTTCCAATCATAATATTAATTTACAAAAAAAGCGATGAGTTATTCATCGCTTTAAAATTATGCTTTAGATTTTTTTATTTAGCAAAAGCAACTGAGCGTGTTTCGCGGATTACCGTTACTTTAATCTGACCAGGATAAGTCATCTCTGTTTGGATTCTGTTAGAAATATCAGCAGCTAAAACCTCTGATTGTGCATCGGTGATTTTTTCACTTTCAACCACAACCCGCAACTCGCGCCCAGCCTGAATAGCAAAAGTTTTTTCTACACCTGGATAAGACAAAGCCAAAGCTTCCAAATCTTTTAAACGTTTGATATAACTTTCAACCACTTCACGACGTGCACCAGGACGTGCACCAGAAATAGCATCACAAGCTTGTATAATCGGAGAAATCATGGAAGTCATCTCCACTTCATCATGGTGCGCACCAATGGCGTTACAAACTTCCGGATTCTCTTTATACTTCTCCGCAAGTTGCATGCCTAAAATTGCATGTGGCAATTCTGGGTTATCATCAGGCACTTTTCCAATATCATGCAGTAAGCCAGCACGTTTTGCTAATTTAACATTCAAACCTAATTCGGCAGCCATGGTGGCGCAAAAGTTGGCTACTTCACGCGAGTGTTGTAACAAATTTTGTCCGTAAGATGAACGATATCGCATCCGGCCAACCATTCTGATTAATTCTGGATGCAAACCATGTATGCCCAAATCAATCACAGTACGTTCGCCAATTTCTACAATTTCTTCTTCAATCTGCTTGCGCGTTTTTGCAACAACTTCTTCAATTCTGGCCGGATGTATCCTTCCATCAGTTACTAAACGGTGCATAGCCAAACGCGCAATTTCTCTTCTAACCGGATCAAAACCTGATAAAATTATGGCTTCCGGTGTATCATCCACAATAATCTCAATGCCGGTTGCCGCTTCCAACGCACGAATATTCCGTCCTTCCCGACCAATAATCCGACCTTTAATTTCGTCGTTTTCTATGTTGAAAATAGAAACTGTGTTTTCAATTGCACTTTCTGTTGCCGTACGCTGGATAGTTTGGATCACCACTTTTTTAGCTTCCTTCGTAGCAGTTAGTTTTGCCTCATCCACAATATCTTTAATTTGGCTCATGGCTTTTGTGCGGGCTTCTTCGCGTAAATTATCAACCAGCTGATTTTTTGCTTCTTCCGCAGTCAGTCCGGCAATAGATTCCAGCTGCTGCACATGCTGCAGCTTTAAATGCTCTACTTCTTCCTGCTTCTTTACAGCGGCTTCAGTTTGCTTTTCCAGATTTTTGCGACTATTTTCTAATTCCTGATCCTTGCGGTTTGCATTCTCCAGCTTTTGATTAAGCGATTGCTCTTTTTGCTTCAACGAATTTTCCCGCTGGCTAATCGTGTTATTTTTAGTGTTCACCTCCTGCTCATGCTCGGATTTTAACTGTAGAAAATTCTCTTTTGCTTCCAGAAGTTTGTTTTTCTTTAAAATATCTGCATTATTTTCTGCATCTTTTAAAATCTTTTTCACTTTGGTTTGTGCCGCAACTTCTTGACTGGTAAATAATTTACGCAGTAAATAGCGGCCTATAACAATGCCAAGCCCAATGCCCAGCAGCAAACCAATAATGGTATATAATACATCCATCTTTAATAGTAATTAATTAATATATAAATAAAAAACCGTTTATAAACCAAGTATTGCAAGCAAAAACTATTAAACTGATCTCAAAAATCATTGATCAATCCAACAATTTGTTACTTAAAAACAGCAAAACTTAAATTTAAAAAACGGTTTACCCTAATGCTTTTTTTACACGATAAATTATGAGTTTGAAAAGAAATTTGACAACAGCTGATCCAGCTGATAAACTTTATCAGTAACTTCTGTATCTTCAATCATTACCTGTTTTTCTGCTTTCAGAGATGTAGTTGCGTAATGCAAAACACACATTGAAAGTAAATCCTGTTTATCTTTAACTGCATAATTTTCCTGATAATCTTTTATCCGGTCATTAATCAATTTGGCTGCCCTCCGTATAATTTCCTCTTCTTCCGTATTCACCTTTAGCGGATAAACGCGGTCTGCAATATTTATTTTGATGGAAATATCTCCCATTAAGCTTGTTTAAATTAAGTTGTTACTTTTTTAGCAACACAATGCACTTATCAATTTCCCGCACAAAATCGTTAATTTTTTGCTTGATATCAAGGCTTTTTTCATTCGTTTCCGAAAAACTCTTGGCCATCTTCAATACACGAAGCTTATCTTCCAGGTCTTTATTTTTTTCTTTACCGGATTCCAGCAACGTGTTTAACGATTGATTTTCAAACTTTAATAATTCATTTTCTTCCTGCAAAGCAGCACAAAGATCAATCAAACGTTCCGTTTTTTCAACAACTTTAACTAACTGCTCAGCAACTACAGACATTTGAAAATTGAATAGTTAAAAGTTTAAAGTTATCATTTTTGATTAAAACCACACCTAGTTTTGCACAACTGATTTTGAGTATCTTACTTTCGTATTTCCGCACCTGCTTCTTTTTGCAGGTTAAAAATCACTTTTTGCATCGTGGCATCAATTGCTTTATCCGTTAAAGTTTTTTCTTCATCCTGCAACACAAAGCTCAGCGCATAAGATTTTTTTCCTTCGGGAAGTTTATCTCCTTTGTAAACATCAAAGACATTTACTTCTTTAATCAGCTTGCGTTCACTTTTAAGCGCGGTTTGTTTAAGTTGATTAAATGTAATCTGCTCATCAACCAGCAATGATAAATCACGTTTTACTGCCGGAAACTTGGAAACTTCCTGATAAACAATTTTATTTTTGCTGATCTGTTTCAGCAATAAATCAAGATCAAAATCAGCATAAAAAACTGGCTGATTCACATCGGTCTTTTTCAATTCCTGTTTAGCTACAGCTCCGAAAGTAACCAAAACCTTGTTCTCAAATTTATAACTTAAACCAAAATCCAGTGCAGTTATTTCCGCATCTTCTACAACAAAATTTTTCACGCCTGCTTTTTGCAGCAAAGTGTCTACTGCTGCTTTTAGCTGGTAAAAATTCACCTGTTCTTCTTTTTGGTTCCATTGTTCAGGCTGATCAGATCCACTTAAAAACAATGATAAACAGTGTTTTTCTTCAAATTTTTTGGAATACTGATGATAAACTTTTCCAAACTCATACAACTTCAAACTTGGAGATTTCCGGTTTTGATTATAATTGATCACTTCCAAACCTGAAAACAAAAGCGTTTGCCGCATCACATCTAAATCCCCACTTAAAGGATTTAAAATTTTAACGGCTGTTTCCGGTAGATCTGTGTAAGAAGATTTGGTAAGGGAATTGGCCAGCATTTCGTTAAAACCATTGGCTGTTAGTAAATCAGCCAGCATGTTCTGCACTGCATCTTTGTCCGGTTTGGCTGCGTTATTTAGCGAAGCACGAATTTGCGTTGGAATTTCAATATTGTTATAACCGTAAATCCGTAAAATCTCTTCGATTACATCTACTTCACGCGTAACATCAACCCGGTAGGGCGGAATCTCCAAGGAAAGTCCTTCTCCAGTTTCAGCTGTAATTTTAATATCTAAAGCTGTCAGGATTGATTTAATTTCTTCGGAAGGAATTGTTTTTCCAATTAGCCGGTTTACGTGCTTGTACAAAATTTGCACGATAAAAGAAGCAACTGGTTTTCGATAGAAATCTGCAATTTCCGAAGAAACTGTTCCGCCTGCCAATTCCTGAATCAGCAATGCCGCATATTTCAAAGCAAAAACTGTAATGTTCGGATCTGTTCCACGCTCATACCGAAAAGAAGCGTCCGTTTTTAAACCATGTCGTTTAGCCGTTTTTCGCACCGAAACGGCATCAAAATAAGCACTTTCCAGAAAAATATTTTTGGTTTGATTATTTACACCAGAATTAATTCCGCCAAAAACACCGGCAATCGTCATCGGTTCTTCCGAATTGCAAATCATCAGATCATCTGCAGAAAGCTTGCGTTCTACGCCATCCAACGTTTTGAAAATGGTTCCTTCGGCACAGGTTTTTACCACAACTTTATTTCCTTTGATGGTATCCGCATCAAAAGCGTGCATCGGCTGGCCCAAACAATGCAGCACATAATTAGTGGCATCCACCACATTATTAATCGGGCGTAAACCAATTACACTTAATTTTTGCTTCAACCATTCCGGCGATTCTTTTACTTCGATGCCAGAAAGGGTTACACTTGAATAACGTGGACAAGCTTTCTCGTCCAAAATCTCAACCGCAATTGGCAAGGCCAAATTTTGTGTGCTAAAAGAAGCAACATCCGGCAGAATGATTTTGGTTTTTAAATAAGCAGCAACATCGCGCGCCGTACCCAAATGTGATGCTGCATCTGCCCGATTTGGCGTTAAACCAATTTCAAACAGATAATCATCTTCCAGCTTAAAGTATTCTTTTGCAAGAGCACCAATTTGAGCATTTTCATCCAAAACCATAATTCCGGCATGATCTGTTCCCAAACCAATTTCGTCTTCGGCACAGATCATTCCTTCAGAAACCTCGCCCCGAATTTTAGATTTATTAATTTTAAAAGGTTCACTAACCCTTGGATAAACGGTTGTGCCAACGGTTGCCACAACCACTTTTTGTCCTGCTGCAACATTTGCTGCGCCGCAAACAATCTGTAGTTCCTCGCCACCGGCATCAACTTTGGTTACCCGCAAGCGATCGGCATTTGGGTGCTGTATGCATTCTTTTACATAACCAATTACCAAACCTTCCAAACCACCCGGAATGGCCAGCACTTTTTCCAGTGATTCTACTTCCAAACCAATTCCAGTTAAAATCTGCGAGATTTCTTCAGGCGTTTGGGTGATATTGATATATTGTTTAAGCCAGTTATACGAAATTTTCATGCTTGATCAGAAAGAAAAAGCACAAAGATAGGAAAAGCGGCGAAAATTTATAGTTGATCGGTAATAGTTGATCGTTTAATCATCTGCCATAAATCCGGTTTTACCAACTATACTTACATCAATCCTTCATCGGCAAAACTGAAATAATGCGTATCGGTAAAAATAAGATGATCGGGCACAAGAATATCCAGCATTTGGCCTGCGTTTCTTAATTTTTTAGTAAGATCGAGATCAGCCTGACTTGGTTTGAGGTTTCCCGAAGGATGATTGTGAGCCAAAATAACCGATGCCGCATGATTTTCAAGTGCGGTTTGAAAAATAATTTTCGGATCAGCAATCGTTCCGGCCTGTCCGCCTTTGCTGATTAAATGCCGGGAAAGCACTTTGTTGGCCCGGTTCATCAAAATAATCCAAAATTCTTCGTGGTTTAAATCAGCAAAATATCGGTGCATCAAATGGAAAATATCTTTGCTGCAGCCAATTTTTTCTGCTTGTTTTTGTTCCGATTCTTTTCTTCGCCGGCCCAATTCCAGCGCAGCAATAATTGAAATTGCTTTAGCTTCGCCGATGCCTTTAAATTTGGAAAGATCATTTACAGAAGCTTTTCCCAAATTATTCAAATCTCCGGCAAAATGGTGCAAAATCCGCTTACTTAAATCAACCGCTGATTCATTTACACTACCGGAACCAATCAAAATAGCTACTAATTCTGCATCGCTTAAAATCCGGCGGCCTTGCAAAAGCAGCTTTTCCCGCGGCCGGTCTTCTTCTGCCCAAGTTTTGATATTTATTTTAGCCTCATAGTTTTCCATCAGCTAAATATGCAATTTATTTAACTAAAAAGAAAATATGAATATAAAAAAAGAGCAGATAAATAATTACCTGCTCTTTTTATCATATGATTTTTAGCTTATGCTAAAGTATTTACAAATTTAGTCAGCTTTGATTTGTTGTTTGAAGCTTTGTTTTTGTGAATCACATTCTTCTTAGCCAAACGATCCAACATAGAAATTACTCTTGGTAATAATTCTGCAGCATCAGTTTTAACAGTTGTGCTTCTCAATCTTTTGATTGCATTTCTGGTAGTTTTAGCCTGATATCTGTTACGTAAGCGCTTTGCAGCGTTTGCTCTGATGCGTTTGATGGATGATTTATGATTTGCCATTTTTTAGCGACTTGTTCTTCTTTGAAATTAAGGTTGCAAATATAGTGTGATATTTTGAAAAATCAAATGATAATTCCAATAAAATTTGGATTGATTTTGATTTTTATTATAACTTCATTATTTCTATTAAAATAAATATATTAATTTTAACGAAATATTAATTGAATGAAATTAAACAATTTTGTATTTCCTATTTTGCTTTTAATAACAATTTCCTGTTGCGGCTGGGGATTTTTCGGACATAAAAAAATTAATCACAATGCTGTTTTTATCCTGCCAAAATCAATGATTGGCTTTTATAAAAACAACCTGATTTATATAACAGAACATGCAGTTGATCCGGATAAACGCCGTTACATCGATCCGCACGAAGCATCACGGCACTTTTTGGATGCAGATCATTATGGTAAACTTCCTTTCGACAGTATTCCACAGAAATGGGATGATGCTGCTACCAAATTTTCTGCAGATACGCTTAATAAATATGGTACGGTTCCCTGGTCAATCCAGCGAAATTATTACCGTTTGGTGCAGGCTTTTAAAGATTTGGATTCTGTTAGAATATTAAAATATTCTGCGGATTTGGGCCATTATATTGCAGATGCACACGTTCCGCTGCACCTCACGAGCAATTATAACGGACAATTAACCAACCAAACTGGTATTCATGCTTTTTGGGAAAGCCGTTTGCCTGAACTCTTTTCTGATCAATATAATTTTTTTATCGGAAAAGCTGTTTATGTTGATGATCCGCTGAAAAATGCGTGGACGATTTGCAAAAATACTTACAGCTGTCTGGATGATGTTTTAAAGCTGGAAAAACAGCTGGAGTTAACTTTTGGGAACAATCAAAAATATACTTTTATCAAAAACAACAATAAAATTATCCGAAATTACTCAGAACCGTATTCCGCAGCTTACCATAATCTTTTGCGCGGAATGGTTGAAAAACAGATGCGCGCTTCAACAATGTCTGTTGGCAGTTATTGGTTTTCGGCTTGGGTTGATGCCGGGCAACCTGATTTAAAAGGGATAATTAAACGAGAATTATCAGAAGAAGATAAAATGAAAGAAAAACTGGAAGACTATCATTTTCAAAATGGGAAAATTCTGGGTAGAGAACTTTAATCCGATATTGTTTTTACCAACTAAAAATTGCTATGCCGGATTTGTTTTGGCAGATGAGCGGCTGCGGATTGCTGCAATAACTGGCGGAATAACAGAAATCAGGATAATTAAAACCACCACAATTGTAAAGTTTCTTTTAATAACCGGAATTCCTCCGAAGAAGTAACCTAAAAATAAAAATAAGGCAATCCAAGCTGCGCCGCCAATAAAGTTATATAAAGAGTATTTTCCTATCGGCATTTTACCAACGCCAGCTACAAAAGGTGCAACGGTTCTGAAAATCGGCAAAAACCGACTGAATATTACCGCTTTACCGCCATGTGTATCAAAAAATGCTTTGGTTTTGAGGTAATAATCCAGCTTTAAAATTTTGTTTTCCGGTTTGAAAACTTTCACCCCAAAAAATTTACCTAACTCGTAATTGGTAGTGTTTCCGGCAACGGCTGCGGCAATTAAAATCAGCAATAACAAGTAAATATTCAAGCCGGAATTACCGTGAGCAATCAGCGCGCCGGAAGCAAAAAGCAAAGAATCTCCAGGTAAAAAAGGCGTAACCACAAAGCCGGTTTCAGCAAAAATGATGAAGAAAAGGATCAGGTACGTCCAGCCCTGATATTGCTGCGTGATTTCGATTAAATGCTTATCGATGTGAAGAATAAAATCTATAATGGTTTTAATAACTTCCAAAATGTGTGGGTTTAGGTTTCAAAAGTAAAAATATAGCCGATAAAAACAGTATAACACTTGATCTACTTTGTGGCCGGCAATAAATTGGGCATTACAGTTAATGTAAATGCGGCATTAGTTGCAATTGAAGTTGTTATTCCGGCGGCGTAAAGTGTATAAACTTTTCCGTCTGCCAGCACCTGGTTTGATAAAGTTACCAGTGTTGTTCCTGCTACGCCAGTTCTCATTGCCTTAAATTCATATGTACCAGCCGGAACTTCTACAAATGGCGCAACACCTTTATAAGCAATTTTGCTGTAAATAGTTGTGCCGTTGATGGTAATATCCAACGCGCCGGCATCGGTAGCAACGTTTACAAACCTAATTTTTGCCCTGGTATTTGCGGGATTTGTTAATGTATCATTAATTGTTAATATGCTGTAATTACTGGTAGATCCGGTTAAAAAAACCGAATAACTATCATTAACAGCCAGGTTTAAATGTTGTTGTGTAGTATCACGAGTGATTACATTGGTTGTAGAAGCCGCCGTAATAAACTGAATGTAATTGGAACCCGGCACAACACTGATATAACCGGAAGAACCAGGAAAAGTGATAACACCGATATTTTTTTGGGTAGAATTTAGTGTGAAATTGATTGGTGTGCTGCCTGCTAACGTATTGATTACTTGCAGGCGCGAGTAATTTGTTGGCGATACGCCCGAAGTAGTACACGAAACGATAACCAGTGTAAAATAGCTGATGATCAATCCGGCAAAAAATGTTTTCAGTTTGTTCATGCTGCAAAATTACAGATATTCTGATGTGATTTTGCGAAGGCAGATACTTCTTTTACTGGCTAATTATTTGTGTTGATAAAGCAGTTGTACCGCTTCCTTTCACGTTACCGCCAGTCCAAATGGTGTAGGTTTTGCTGTTATCCAGCCGCACATTCGGGATGCTTAATAATAAATTGTTACTACCATGCAGGCGTAGATCAAAATTATAAGTGCCGGCTTTTAATTCTTGGTAAACACCGATCGAGCCAAAACTGATGCTCGAAGCCAGCGCCGGACCATTCGTGATGAACAAATCCGCAGAAGAAAGTCCGGCTGATAAATTTACAAGCCTTATTTTAGCGTTTCCAACAGAAGGAATGCTCAAATCATCACTTCCGATAACCGTAGCAATGGCATTGTTGGCTTCGTAAACAAAAAAACTGTAGCTGGAATCCTGTTTTACAGTTATAGTGCTGGCAGCCAGTAAGTTATTAGTCAGACTTGCTTTAATTTGTACGTCACGAACGCCGGAAGTAAGCGTACGATAACCCGTTGTATTACTGTAAACAAGCGGAACGATATTGAATTTATTGCCTGTCCAGTATAAGTTAATCGCTGAAGAATTGGGCGCACTGTTCACCAGCATTAAATGAGCATTTCCTAAAGGCGCATCGGTTGAAATATTAGTTTTGCAGGAAAACAAACAGCAAATCAAGCCAGCAAAAGCGATCAAACCGCTTAATTTACTAAACTGAAAAATTGTCTTCATAAAAAAGCCGCTTGATTTCCATAAAATTTTACGGATAACCAAGCGGTTTGTTACACCAAAAATACCTCGATAAAAGAAGTATCGCTTAAAGTTTATGCATACGAATTGAGCATTACCGGCATCACCAGCATCAGCACTTCTTCATTTTCATCGCCGCCTTGCGGTAGTAATAATCCAGCACGATTTGGGGTTGACATTTCCAGCGAAACTTCTTCGCAATTTAAATTACGCAACATTTCAATTAAAAATTTAGCATTAAAACCAATTTCGATGTCTTCGCCTTCGTAAGCGCAAGTCAGTTTTTCGTGGGCTTCATTGGAGAAATCAATATCTTCCGAAGAAATATTCAATTCATTTCCCTCAATTTTCAAACGAACCTGGTGCGTGGTTTTGTTGGCATAAATGGCCACACGGCTCAGCGATCCTAAAAAAGATAACCGATCAATGTTCAGTTTATTCGGATTGTTTAATGGAATAACCGCATCATAATCCGGATAACGCTCATCAATCAAACGGCAAACCAAATTGATGTTGCCAAATTTAAAAAACGCACTCGTGCTATTATATTCCACAGAAACATCAACATCTTCTGATGGCAGCGATGACTTCAGCAAATTCAATGCTTTTTTTGGCATGATAAAAGAAGTAGCTTTTTCTGAGTGCGCATCTTTCCGACGGTAACGAACCAGTTTATGTGCATCCGTGGCCACAAACGTAAAATGTTGTGGCGAAAGCTGACAGTAAACACCAGTCATGGCCGGACGCAATTCGTCATTACTTACTGCAAAAATGGTTTTGTTGATGGCTTCTGCCAAAACTGAAGCTGGCAAACTTACTGATGAAGCGTTTTCCACAGTCGGGATTTTTGGGAAATCTTCGCCGTTTTCACCGCTTAATTTGTAGTTTCCATCGCCGGCTTTAATTTCTACACCAAACGTTTTATCATCCACCGAAAACGTAACCGGCTGTTCTGGCAATGATTTTAAAGTATCCAGTAAAATGCGCGACGGAATGGCAATCCGGCCGTTTTCCTGCGTTTCTACCGGCAAAGAAGTAGTCATGCTGGTTTGCAGATCAGTTGCAGAAATGGTTAAATTTCCATCCTGAATGCGGAACAAAAAGTTTTCTAATATCGGCAAAACGGTGCTGCTGCTCAAAGCCCCGCTCACAGCTTGCAACTGTTTAAGCAAGGTTGATGTAGAAACAATAAATCTCATAAAAATTCAAAAATTGATCTACCAAAAGTAGAAAATTTAAGCGGCATACTTTCTCCTGCGGAAATATTGTTGAAAAATAGCGAATAAAAGAAGTATCGCTATCGGAAGCACGGTATTGATGAGTTGCCAGTACAATTTTGAACTTTTGATTTGTGCACGATCCAGCAACCGGATTTTGATTTCTTTGTTGCGAAGACTGATCAAACCAGAATCATCCGTCATATAATCGGCAATATTGAGCAGCAAGTTTTTGTTGCCATAAGTTTGCTGTGAATAACGGTCAAAACCCAGCGGAAACGGCGAACCATCAGCTTCATTAATTTGATTTTTGAACACATCGCCATCACTAATCACAATCATTTTGGTTGATTTGCTTTGCGGCAACACTTCCATTTTCTCTGTAAAACCTTCGGGAACTGGCCGGTTCTTAAAATCAGATTTGAACTTTCCTTCCAGCAAAACACCAACTGTTTTGGGTTTGCTTTGAAAATCTTTCGGATCAGGTTCCTGTTCCAGCATTTGCAATGAAATCAGGTGTGGCGTCGTAATTTTTTTGTTGTATGGAGAAGACGCCAGCAGCACCGTTTTTTTAATCCCCGGAACGGCAATCGTATCAATGGAACTGATAAACTCTGTCCGGATTCCATCCAGGTTTTTTATCAGCGGATGTTTGGCCAGCGGCATCAAAATTGGATAAAAAACCCATGGAAGCAGCTGAATTTGCCCCTGCCCTGCCACGTTGCCTACATTTACTGGGATTTGCGCGCAACTGATATCAGCAATCAGATCAAAATTCAATCTTATTCCGTAGCTGAAAAGCTGATCATCCAGGTTGAGTTGTTTGTTAAAAGCCAGCTGCTCGCCGCCGTGGCCGCGCAAACTGTCCATTTCGGCTGTAACCGGATCAATCGTCCACAAAATCCGTCCGCCGCGCATCAGGTATTGATCTATTTTAAATTTTTCCAGTTCGGTAAATGGCAAATCCGGTTTTGGCACGATCAGCAAACTTAGTTTTTCAATATTGGAAAACGGAATGGTTTTAAGATTTACGCGGCCAACCTCAAAACCATCCGACAAAGAACGCAACGCATCATTTAACTGTAAATCAGATAGTTCATGATGACCTTCGGTGAAACCAATGCGCGGTTTGCCGCCGCTCGTTGCTTTTTTTATGGCAGAAGAAAAGGCGTACTCCAGGTTTTGGATCGAATTATTCAACACTTCTTCCGGCGATAAACCGATGCGCGTTTGCAGCAATTTAACCGGTAGCTGCTTATCGCCGCATTTCACGATCGCTGCCGGAAAAATGATTTTCTGGGATAAACCGCTTTCTGTTTTTACGCTGAGATTGGTTGGCTCGATGCCCTGGCTTTGCAAATCCTGCAAAATTTTGGTTTGCTCATCCTGATTTGCGCCGGCCATCGG
>JBPBQN010000007.1:0-23351 GCA_050954865.1 Janthinobacterium lividum
TTACCGAACACCTTTGTATAACAGCATGACGCGTATTTCTAAGAATATGTATTTGGTGCGGCTGGAGTATAACTTTTTTAATTTGTTTTGATTTTTGGGTAGTAAAAGAAGTATGTTGATTTTATTTATCCTTTTCCTCCCAAGTCCAATCGCTAAAATCTTTATCTTCAAAACAGCAGGAATTAGTAATTCATCATCTCCATTTTTTTGGCCATTTCTTAGAAAGCTTCGGGCCAGCCTTTACGAGGTTGATTTTTATTTTATAATTCCCTAAGTTTATGATTTACACACAAATTGGTTAATATCTTATTTTAAACCAACATTCTTTACAATAATCTCAGGATTAATCTTCAATAATTCTTCATTAAACAATTCCTGATTTTTTGGGGAAATATAAATGTCGTCCCATTTTCTATAGCTAACAATACATCCATCGGAAGACAAAGCAGGTTTTAAGCCGATATACATCTGCTTTCCAATTGTTATTTGATGGATTTCCTCAATTTTAATTGATCCGTTGATAAATCCGCTTTTATAAATCAGCATTTTATTTTCTATTACGTAGTAAGTATTAAACCAGGTTAAAACCAGAAAAAACAGTGGTAAAATGCTGATTAATCCAATCCATCTTTTGCCATGATCATAAATTAAAACTTTGGTAGAAATACCAATCATAAGCAAACAAGCCGCTCCAAAAATGATTCCAACTAAAAAGCTTTTTTTTGATTTGAATTTCATACGGATAGGTTTAAAAATGAATTACTTACATCTTCCCCAACGCCAACCCAATATGTGCCAAATGATGCTTTCCGTGCCAGGCATACAAACCCAATGCTTCTTTTAGCGTGGTAATTTTTTGGTTGCCGGGATGAAAAAACGTGCGACTCCATTGTTCTTCAGACAAGCTTTTCATCAATTCCACCCAACGGAAATGTATGCCTTCAATCATCTGGAAAGAAGGCGCAACCGGCATTTTATAATCGGGCAGCAAGGCCCAATCGGCTTCTTCATAAGGTTTGATGGTTGGATTTTCTTCCGTCAAAGCCAGTTTAAAACGCGTTAAACAGTTGGAATGACTATCGGCAACGTGATGAATTACCTGCCGGATCGTCCAGCCGCCCAAACGGTACGGCGTATCAAACTGATGGTACGTTAAGCCAACAACGGCCTGGCGCATTTGTCCGGGCAAGGCGGCAACTTCTTCCATCCATGTTCTGATTTGTTCATGGGTGAAAGATGCCGGTGGCGTAAATTTTCCTGTGGGATAACGTTCGTCTGTCATGTTTAGGTTGATGCTGTTTTTATCGGTTAAAAATTGAGTGTGGGATGTTTTTTGTTGAAATCCGTTGCATCCTGATAAATTTTGGCAGCTTCCAGAATTTTTCCTTCACCAAAAAGCTGGCCCATAAATGTAATGCTAAGCGGCCGGCCTTGCTTGTTAAAACCGTTTGGCAGTACCACGCAAGGATTTCCGGTTAAATTGGTGAGCACTAAATTACCCGAAAAAGAAGGCGCCACGTACATATCCAAGCCTTTCAGTTTTTCGTACCAATCCTGAATCACCGTCGTGCGAACACGATTTGCCTGTATATATTCTACCGCCGGAACCAGTTGCGCGGTGCGGAAAATATTTGGCCAGCCACCTTTTCCCTGGCGCACCATCTGGTCATCTTTGTGATTTAAAACCAGTTCCTGAAAAGCGGCACCGGATTCTGTTTCCAAAATAAATCGAAGCGAATTGTAAGGTAACTTCGGCAGCTCAATTGGCACCAATTCGGCACCTAATTCTTTCAATTTGATTAATGTTGTAGAATCGCTGGTTTTGTTAAAACGATTACGATCAAAATCTTCTTTCAAGTAACCAATTTTCCAGCCTTTCAGCGATTTCTGGTTGCCATCGTATTTAAACGGAGCCGAAATTGTACTTAAATCCTGTGGATCAGTTCCTTGTATCGCGTTAAAAACAATCGCGCAATCTTCTGCACAACGCGTAATCGGACCCAATTTATCCATCGTCCAGCTTAAAGCCATTGCGCCTGTTTTACTTACTCTGCCAAAAGACGGGCGCAAACCTGTATCGCCGCATTCTGTGGAAGGCGAAACGATAGAACCTAACGTTTCGGAACCGATGGCAAAAGGCAAACATCCGGCAGAAACTGCCGAAGCCGGACCAGCCGAAGAACCGCTGGAACCACGTTTCAAATCCCAGGGATTATTTGTTCTTCCACCAAACCAAACATCGCCTGAAGCCAGTTCGCCCAAAGTGAGTTTGGCAACCAAAACGGCGCCGGCAGCTTCCAGTTTTTTTACAACGGTTGCATCTACATCCAAAGTTTGATTTTTATAAGGAACTGATCCCCAAGTTGTTTTATAACCTTTTACCGACAGCAAATCCTTCACCCCAAACGGAATGCCGTGCAAAACACCTCGGTAATGTCCGGCTTTTATTTCCGCATCGGCTTGTGCGGCTTGTTTTAAAGCGAGTTCTTCGGTGTAATTTACCACGAATAATAATTTCGGATCGTACTTTTTCAGTCGCTCTAAAAAGAATTTTGTTAATTCTACGGAAGATATTTTTTTGGTGCGAATTAAGTCTGCCAATTGGCGAATCGTGTAAAAAGCCAGTTCGTTTTTATCCGCAGGCATTTTGGTGATGCTGTTTTTATCGAGTAAAAATCCGTCTGTTTTATCAGGATAAATGAAGCCAACGGGAATTGGATTGAAATTTAAAGCCGGCACAACGCTGTTATCCAAGTGCAGTTTGCGCAGTTCTTCGTAAGCTTTCCGGTGATCAGCCAAACCGGTTACCATCGAATCTGCTTGCGGCTGCGAAAAATCCAGGCCGATAATTTTCTCGGCTTCGTTAACTACGGAAACGGTAATCGGACTATTTTCCAGTTTTTGGGTGATAAACGCACCGCAAACAAAGCTGAATCCGCATAAAGCAGTGATGGTTATTATTTTTTGGGTAGAAGTTTTCATCAATTTATATACTGTTTTTATCGGTTAATTTTTAAAATAGCTGTGGATGTTTTGTATTGAAATCCGTTGCCTGCTGATAAATCCGTGCGGCTTCCAGCGTTTTTCCTTCGCCAAAAAGCTGACCCATAAAGGTAATACTGGTTGGCAAACCTTTTGCTGTAAAACCGTTTGACAGCACTACGCAAGGGTTTCCGGTGAGGTTGGTCATCAGCAGATTATCGCTATAAGAAGGCGACAAATACAGGTCTAAACCTTTCAGTTTTTCGTACCAGTTTTGAATTAACAACGTGCGCGCGCGGTTGGCCTGAATGTATTCTACCGCCGAAATAAACTGCGCCGTACGGAAAATATTTGGCCAGGCCGCTTTTTCCTGTCGCTTTAACAAATCGCTGCGATGCGTTAAAATCAGTTCTTGAAAAGCGGCGCCGGCTTCCGCATCCAAAATAAAATTCATGGAATTAAAAGGAAGTTTGGGCAATTCAATCGGAATTAAAGTGGCACCCAGTTCCTTCATTTTCACTAACGTCAGCGAATCATTGTGCTGGTTTGGATACTTGGATTGAAAATCAGTTTTCAGATAACCAATCTTCCAGCCTTTTAAAGATTTTACGTTTTCATCGTACTTAAACGGAGCAGAAATTGTGCTTAAATCATTCGGATCTTTCCCCTGGATGGCATTGAAAACGATCGCGCAATCCTCTACTGTTCTGGCCATCGGTCCTAATTTGTCCATGCTCCAGCTCAAAGCCATTGCGCCGTATTTACTAACCCGACCGAAAGACGGCCGCAAACCAGTATCGCCGCAATTATTGGAAGGTTCTACAATTGATCCCCAGGTTTCCGAACCGATGGCAAAAGGCACGCATCCGGCCGAAACTGCCGCGCCCGGACCAGCCGACGAACCGCCGGAACCTCTGGTTAAATCCCAAGGATTGTTGGTCCGGCCGCCAAACCAGGTATCATCCATCGCTAATTCGCCCAACGATAATTTGGCAATTAAAACTGCTCCGGCATCTTCCAGTTTTTTTACAACTGTGGCATCCACATCAAATTGCTGATCTTGATAAGGCGCGGCGCCAAATGTAGTTTTGTAGTTTTTGGCCGATAAAAGATCTTTAACTGCAAATGGAACGCCGTGCAAAACACCGCGGTAATGACCGGCTGCAATTTCCTGATCGGCTTTTTCCGCTTGTTTCAGGGCCAAATCATCTGTAAAAGAAACGACCGCAAGTAGTTTTGGGTTGAATTTTTTGAGCCGATCGAGGAAGAATTTTGTGAGTTCTACCGAAGAAATATGCTTCGTCCGGATCAAATCTGCAAGTTGCCGGATGCTGTAAAAAGCCAGTTCGTTTTTATCCGCAGGCATTTGAGCGATGCTGTTTTTATCGAGTAAAAATCCGTCCGTTTTGTCCGGATAAACAAAACCAACCGGAACTGGATTAAAATTCAAAGCTGGAACGATACTGTTTTTAACGCCTAATTTTCGGAGTTCCTGATAAGCTTTTAAATGCTCGCGAAGGCCGGTTTGCATCGAATCTTCCTGCGGCGCAGAAAATGTTAAGCCGGAAAGTTTTTCTGCTTCTTTAATCACCGAAACCGTAATCGGAGCTTCTGCAATTTTATTGGAAAAGAACGAGCCGAAAACAAAGCTGGCCACGGCGGCTATCGTACAAATTTGTTTGGTAGAAATTCTCATGGGCAAAGCTTTTGTTCTAAAATTAGCATTTTGTAATTTGCTAACTTCGGCACAATGAAAAAAATCTGTATCTTTTTATTTACAATCTTTTTTAGCAGCAGCGTTTTTGCAGAAGTTATTAAAATTGGCGTTTTGGTGGTTGGCGGCGGCGCAGCAGGCGTTTCGGCAGGCATCCAAAGTGCACGAAGCGGCGTTAAAACCATCATTTTAGAACCCGGACCGTGGCTTGGTGGCGGCCTTACTTCCGGAGCAATGTGTGTGGTGGATGGCAACCGCAGCTTTCCGTCTGGCGTTTGGGGCGAATTTAACCAGCACGTAAAAAAGTATTATAAAAACAGCATTGGCTACGATACTACGGCGAATGCAGTGCTTCGTTTTGAACCGGCCGTGGGCGCATCGATTCTGAAAAAGATGGCGGATACGGTTAAAAATCTCAGCGTAAAATTCAATGCTTCTTTTATCAGTATAAAAAAAGACGGCGCCGGTTATGAAGTTGTAGCGAAAATTAACGGCGAAAATACAACCATCAAAGCGCAGGTTGTGGTTGATGCAACCGAAACCGGCGACGTAGCTTTAAAACTCGGCGTTCCGTTTGATGAAGGCTTTGAAAGTGAAGCACAATCCGGCGAAAAATGGGCACCAAAAACAGCATCAACCATTATCCAGAACATGACCTGGATTGCAATTCTGAAAGATTACGGTCGTGCAGCAGACCGCACAATTGCCAAACCCGAAGGTTATGACGAAAGTTTGTACGCTTCCCTTCAAAATAAAAACATTAAGCAAATGCTGGAAGGCGGCCGCTTGCCAAACGACAAATTTATGCTTAAAGTGAAAGGCATAAACGATTATCCGGTTAAAATTGATGATTTTGCTTCCGCAGAAAACAAAGAAGCGGCTTACCAGAAAGCACGTTTAAAAACGCTTGGCCTGGTTTATTTCCTGCAAACCAAAATGGGTTTTAAAAACATCAGTTTGTATAATTTGGAATTTAACACGCCAGATCATCTGCCATACATTCCTTATTTGCGCGAAGTGCGGCGCAGCAAAGGCGTTATCAAAATGGTTTTGGATGATATTTATATGCCTTATAATCGTTCTTCCAAGTTATATCGCACATCAATCGGTATTGGTGATGCTTCGCCCGGAGGACAGCATTTGTTGCCTTTAGGGACGGCTCCCGAAACGAATTATGGCGCATTTCCGGCATACAGCGTGCCGGCCGGAGCGGCAATTGTAAAAAGTTTTGATAATTTTTTGGTGGCCGAAAAAGCATTGTCTGTTACGCATCTGGTTAACGCAAGCACGATGTATCCTTCGGTGCAGATGACGATTGGACAAGGCATCGGCAGCATTGCGGCTTATTGTGCGTTTTTTAAAACTACCACTAAAAACATTAAACTGCGCGTTATTCAGAATGAAATATTAAGTTATCATGGTTTTTTGATGCCTTTTGCTGATGTAAAACAAAACGATCCGCAGTTTATTGCGATACAAAAGATTGGCGTTACGGGTTTGCTGCAAGGCGTGCAAAAAGCAAACGGAGGCACGGCGCAGATTTTGTTTTTGCCGGATTCGTTAGTGAAAACTGCGGAAATTAAACCGGTTTTGAGTGAGATTTACACGCGCTCATTCCTGTGGTTCAACAAAAATAAACCTGCGGAAATGTTTACCATCGGTAACATGCTTTCTTTTATTGATGAACTGAATTTGCGCGATGCGAAAACTTTCAAACTTCAAATTCAAAACGACTGGAAAACGAAACTGAATTTAAAAACCGATTTTGATTTAGCACGTGCCATTACGCGGCGGGAATTTTGTGCGCTGGCCAATATTTACCTAAAACCTTTTGATCGTTCGGTGGACTTGACGGGGAAATTGATTAACTAAAATTTAGGTCGATAAAAACAGTATGGCTCCATCCGGCTCTTTTTAAAGAAAAAAGAATGATGCTGTTTTTATCGACCCAAAATCAGCAATAATCAGGAACGTAGTTTGGCAAAAATGAGTTCATCATCAAACAAACCATTTTTGTAAAGTGCTTTTTTAAAGGTTCCTTCATGCTGATAACCAGATTTTTGCAACACTTTTGCCGAAGCCGGATTACTGCCAAAAACGCCTGCTACAATCCGCTCCACTTCAAACGTAGCAAAAACATAAGTGGTAAAAACAGTAAGCGCTTCCGTCATGATGCCTTTGCCCCAAAAAGGTTCGGCCAGCCAGTAGCCAATCCGCGCATTTTTGCTGTAAATATCCTTTTGTAATGTAATACCGATGGCACCGGCAACTTCCTCAGCAATAATTATAGCGGCGTTAGTAATTGGTGTAGGCTGATTTAACTGTGTATTTACCCAAAAACGGGCATCGGCATCGGTATAAGGCGAAGGAAAGCGGTTTTCGAGATAGACCGAAACTTTAGGATTATTAGCATTTTGAAGTAAAGAAATTTCATCGCTGGCTTGCCAGGAACGAATAATAAAGCAGGAGCCTTTTATTTGCATGGATGTGCAAAACTTTTTGTAAAATAAAATGCCGGAGATAGTTGTTTTAACAGATATTAAAACCTAATTTTATGAAGAGATTAAAAGCTTGTGATTTGGCTGATTGTTTGTGCAAACAATCAGTTTCAGATAGATAATCATAAGCAATTTACATTCTAATTGTTAATTTTTTTGGGGGAAAGCCGTTCTGTTTTTATAGAACGGCTTTTTATTTTAATGCACATCTGTAGGTACCTGCACATTTTTTCTAAATGGCTGTAAATACAAAAATGGTATGGAACACAACATAATCATTCCTACAACCCAGTAGGCGTCATCATAAGTAAGTAACATACTTTGCCGTGTTACAACACCTTCCATTGCCTGATAAGCCATAGTTGTTGCGTCAGACATTGATTTGCCTTGGCCCATAAATCCGTGTATGTAAGTATTTATACGATCAATAAAATGAGGATTGTATTGATTGATATTTACCAACAGGTTATTACGGTGTGTGCTTTCCCGAATATGAATCATGGTGGTGATGCCAGCAATACCAAAAGAACCGCCCAACTGCCGCATCATGTTGTTTAATCCGGTACCTTGTCCCATTTCCGCACCTTTTAAATCAGCGATAGACAGTGTGGTTAACGGCACAAACAGCAGCGCCATCCCTACTCCGCGAATAACCAGAGGCCAGAAAAAATCACTTGTACCGGTTAATAAAGTTGATTTACTTAACATGTTTGAAAATAGAAAAAACAATAGCATACCTACTGTAGCCATAAACTGGGCAGGAATACCTTTATTAAGCAGCTTACCGATAAATGGCATCATTATAATGGTACATACTCCGCCTGGAAATAATATCGTTCCCGTTTGTTGCGCAGAAAAACCAAGTAAACTTTGACAAAATGATGGAAAAACAAATGTTGAGCCATAAAGCCCCAGACCAAGTATGAATGAGGTAAACATTCCTACCGAAAAACTACGGTGGCGCATAATACTAAAGTTTACAATTGGATAATCTGTACTCAGTTCTCTCCATACAAACAGTAATGAGCCTAATACAGCCGATACGGTTAATACGGTAATATAAGTAGTAGAAAACCAATCTTCATCTTCTCCTTTTTCCAAAATGGTTTGTAAGCTTCCTACTGCAATGGCTAATAAAGCAATTCCCCACCAATCGATGGGTTTACCCTGCCCAGTTTTGGGCGTTGGCTTGATAAAAGTATAGGTAAAAAAGGCAGCTATAGCACCTACGGGAAGATTTACATAAAATATCCAAGGCCAAGAGTAATGATCAGTAATATAACCACCAATAGTTGGGCCAACAGTTGGGCCAACAACCGCACCTAAACCAAACAGCGCAGTGGCTGTACCAATCTGATCACGTGGCCAAGTATCTAATAATATAGCCTGTGCTGTTGAAATTAACCCTCCTCCTGCAATCCCCTGAAGAATACGAAACCCTACCAATTCTGTCAAACTATGTGCATTACCACAAAGAAAAGATGAGACTGTAAATAAGATTATTGAAGCCAAAAAATAATTTTTTCGGCCAAAAAAACTACCCAGCCAACCCGACATAGGTAATATAATTACGTTAGCTACACCATATCCGGTAGAAACCCAAGCCGCATCTGTTAAAGTTGCACCTAGGTTACCCTGAATTTGCGGGATGGAAACGTTTACAATGGTGGTATCAATCAACTCCAGTAATGAAGCTGTGATTACCGTAATTGTAATAATCCATTTTTTAAAGCCTGTTTCAGCCATTGTATTTTTTAATTAATCTTTAATGATTACTGAAGCAGTAACGTTCATTCCCGGACGAAGCTTATCCATAATTTCTTTACTTGCTTTGATTTGAATTTTGATTGGCACCCGTTGTACTACCTTTACAAAGTTACCGGTGGCATTATCTGGTGGCAATAATGAAAATTTAGCACCAGTTGCTGGCGAAAAATTTAATACTTCACCTTGGATAGGCTCATCATCATAAGCATCAACCGTAATATTTACTTTTTGCCCAGGATGAATTTTTTCAAGCTGAGTTTCTTTAAAGTTAGCCGTAACGTAAATACTGTTATCATTAACTACGGAAAACAAAGTTTGTCCGGCTTGCACCAATTGCCCTTTTTGCACACTCTTTTTAGACACTAATCCGCTTGCCGGAGAATAAATAGTGGTATAAGACAGTTGCAGTTTTGCAAAATCAACATCTGCCTGGCGCTGGTTTACACCAGTATTAGTTACCTGCAACTGATTGCGGGTTGTACCAATTTGCTGCAATGCTGCTTTATACTGATCTTGTGCAGCCTGATAATTAGCAACGGCAATATCTCTGTTGGCTTTTGCCTGATCAAATTGTTGCTGTGTTACAGAACCATCTTTTACCAGGTTGGCATAACGTGCATAATCTTTGTTAGCCTGCTCTAAACGTGCTTTTGCAGATTCGGCCTCTGCACGTGCACTTGCAGAATTAGCTGTAGTAGTAGTTATTTGTGATTGTCCAACGCCTACACTTGCACCTGCACCTTTTTGTGCTGACTGCGCTTGCTCTAATCTTACTTTATAATCACGATCATCTAACTTTACTAATAATTGTCTTTGATTAACATGTGTGTTTTCCTGAAATGCAATGCTATCCACATAACCTCCAACACGTGCAACTACCGGGCTGATATCACCATCAATTTGTGCATCATCCGTATCTTCGTGCTTGCCAAAATAGATGTATTCTTTCACACCAAACACTACACCTGCTAGGATTACTAAACCCAAAATAATGGGTACTACCCTGTTGGGCTTTTTGGTAACAACCGGTTCTTCTGTTTCTACTTCTTGTGCCATATCTATACTGTTTTTAAAGGGTGTTTTTATTTGTTGATTTTTCCTGTTGATTTTAATAAACTATAATAAGCCAAACCTGCATCTGCTTTTGCCAATTCTAAATTAATTTGAGCTTGATACAATAAAGTTTGTGCATCTGCTCGATCCGTTGCCGAAGCGATACTGCTTCTGTAACGTGATTCCTGCAAACGGTTATTTTCTGTAGCCTGCGTAATAGAAGTTTGCAACAGGTTTACTCTGCTTAAAGCAGATAAATAGTTCTGATAGTTTTGGTTTACTTCATTTTTTAAATTATCTGTGGTGATGCCTTTGTTAATAATGGTTTGATCTCGTTGAATACGCGCCTCAGATCCTCGGTTTTTATTGTTCCATAACGAACCAAAATTCCAGGATAAAGCTAAACCTGCAGTAATTGGTGTAATAAAATTTCCACTTTTAGGAATTGGGTTGAGCGACGTATTTATATAATAAGCTCCAAAAGTTGCAGCTAAAGTTGGCAACTTATCAGCATGTATATTTTTAATATTGGTTTCTGCCACACGCGTTTGCAAATCCAGCTGTTTTAATTCTTGGCGGTTTGCATAAGCAGTATCCAAATAATTCATCAGCTGCAAAACCGGATGATCAGTTGTATTTACCTGATCTACCTGAATCTGAGTTGCTTCCGGTAAACCCAGTAACACATCCAAATTATAGTTGATAATTTTGCGATTGCTTTCCAGATCGATTCCATTCAATTCAATATCAGATCGCTGTAATTGAAAACGCAATACATCATTTTTAGTCACAATTCCCTGGTCAAAAAAGCGTTGCGCCTGTTTGATCTGCTGGTCAACTGTAGTTAAATTCTGCTCAACAACTTTTTTGTTTTGCAGCACTCGGTATAAATTGTAATAAGCACTGATAATGCCATAAGTTACATCGTCTTTATCGTTGTCAACATCTAAACGCGCCACCTGAACTAATAAATCGGTTGATTCTTTGGCATATTTAAATTTACCACCAGCTATAATTGGTTCTGCAATTGAGGCAATGCCCAAATTAGCATTTGCACTTTTCGGTAAAGTAAAAGAAGACGGGCCAAAGTTTAACGAATTTGCTGGAATTTCAGCCCTGCTATACATATAACTTACAGAACCAGTTGGCAGTGCCTGATCTTTAGCTTGTTTGTATCTTGATACTGCCTGATCAATTTTAGATTGAGAATATTTTAATGTTTTACTGTTTTCAAGGCCCAATTTAATAGCTTCATCAAGCGTTAAGGTTCTATCCTGCGCATTGGAAACGGTAATAGTACCGCCAACCAGCAGTAAACCAAGTAAAGATTTAAAAAGATGATACCGCTTACCAGTTGCAGGAACCGGATTTGGTTTATGGATTTGTTTTGTCATTTTCTATTACTAAATAAGATTTTAAAAGTCTTTTAATATAAGTTTTCATGCGTGGTTTCAGTTCAGTTTGTAAAAATCCTGAATCCTGAACATTGTTTTCCAGCATTTGTGAAGCCACATTTGGTGTATTAATGATGTAATTTTTGGTGCCAAAAATTGTAATAATGCACATTTCAATATCTGCATCTTTGTAAAAAGAACCATTTTTTATCCCATCTTCAATCACCTTTTTAAATTCTAAAATATTAATCATCAATATTTTGCTGATTTTATCACTAATTTCCGGATGGTTGCTTAAAGATACTTCGCGGTTAATAAGTTGATGCAAATCACTATTTTCAAAAACACGGTCTAAATACCTGTCTATACACTGTTCCAGCTTATTCCAGGAACCTAAACTTTCATCTTCTGTAATATTTTGCAGCAAGGCATAAAATGAGTTTATTTTTCGTTCAAAAACGGCAATAAACAAACCTTCTTTAGAACCGAAATAATAATTCAGCATAGCCATGTTTACATTGGCTTCGCCCGAAATTAAACGGGTGGAAGCACCATCATATCCTAACTTTGAAAAAACCTTTTCGGCTATATCAAGGATATGATCTTTTTTATCGGCTTTTTCCTTTTCCATTTTAACTACAAAGTTAATCAAACGATTGATTAGAAGTTTGCAGGTTTATACGTATTTTACATTTTTATGTTTCTACACGTAATTTGTTGCTAAAATGGCATCATACTTCTTTTATCGATATAAAGTTAGCATTACAAAAATTTTATATTAAACCAACAATTTTGCCGGAAAGTTTTTTAATTATCTTCACGCTTTTATTAAACACATGAAATACTGCTACATTATACTGTTTTTGTCATGCTTTTTTCAGCGAAACTTTGCACAAACTGCTCCGCCTACTGATCGGGTTTCCATCGAGCAAGAACTTAAAAAACTATCTGTTTTGGGTAGCGTGCTGTATATTGCTGCGCATCCAGATGATGAAAATACACGCCTGCTGGCTTATCTCGCCCAAGAAAAACATTACCGTACAGGTTATTTAGCTTTAACAAGAGGTGATGGCGGACAAAATTTGATTGGCAATGAACAAGGCGAATTGTTAGGATTGATCCGCACACAAGAATTGCTGGCGGCCAGGCGTGTAGATGGTGCTGAGCAGTTTTTTACCCGCGCAAAAGATTTTGGTTTTTCCAAAGGACCGGAAGAAACACTGAAAATTTGGGATCGGGAAAAGATTTTGGGTGATGTGGTTTGGGTGATCCGAAAATTTAGACCGGATGTGATGATTTGCCGTTTCCCAACCACTGGCGAAGGCGGCCACGGTCATCATACAGCTTCGGCAATTTTGGCGCAGGAAGCTTTTACGGCTGCTGCGGATCCAAAACGTTTTCCCGAACAGTTAAAATTTGTGCAACCATGGCAAGCTAAACGATTGTTGTGGAATACGTTTAATTTCGGCGGAAATGATACCACAAGTCCTAATCAGTATAAAATTGATGTTGGTGTTTACAATACTTTACTTGGAAAAGGCTACGGCGAAATTGCTGCAGACAGCCGCTCTAACCATAAAAGCCAGGGTTTTGGTACGGCCAAACAACGCGGCAGTTCTTACGAATATTTTAAAACGATTTTAGGTGATGCACCGCGAACAGATTTGATGGACGGGATTAACACTACCTGGAAACGGGTTGCTGGCGGAGACGAGATCAACATCCGTGTGAATGATCTGCAGAAAAGTTTTAATGCTGAAAATCCAGCTAAATCTTTACCGCTTTTAATGGATATTTATGCTTCTACCCAAAAACTAACAGATGCTTATTGGAAAATGCAAAAGCTAAAGGAATTGAATTTGCTGATTCCGGCCTGCGCAGGTTTATGGCTGGAAAGTTATGCCATCAATCCAACTTATGCTTTAGGCGATAGCATCAACATTCGTAATCAGATAATTGATCGTTCGGGCAGTCCGGTGCGCTTTGTGGCTACAATCATTGGCAAACAAACAAAAACTTTTGATAAATTGCTGCCAGCCAATCAGTTGCTTACCGTGGAAAATACTGCTTTGGCTCAAAAAATTTCACAGCCTTACTGGTTGGATAAACCATTGGTTCATGAAAGTTATGCAATAGAAAACCAGGATTTGGTTGGATTTCCGGAAAACCCGGATCCGGTTACCGTTAACTGGCAGTTTGTAATTTACGGCCATTTGATTACGCTGCAACGCCAGGTAATGTATAAATATGTGAGTCCGGTTCGGGGCGAAGTGTACCAGCCGCTGGAAATTACGCCGCCTGTAACGGCAAATTTAGATCAGCAGGATTATATTTTCAACAGTAATCAACCCAAACAAGTTGTGGTGAAACTGAAAAGCTTTACCAACGCCAACGGCAACATTAGCCTGAAAGCGCCATCAGGATGGAAGATTACGCCGGCTAATACTTCTTTTACCGACAAAAAATTGGGCGACGAATGGACGGCGGTTTTTTCTATAAGTTCCGGCATTAGCAAAACCGAAACCGATACGATTCAAGCCATTACGCAGGTAAATGGCAAAACTTATACGCAAGGAATAACACGGATTTTGTATGAACACATTCCGAATATTACTTATTTTCCGCCATCACAGGCAAAACTGGTTAATGTTGATTTAAAAATTGCCGGCAAAAGAATTGGTTATTTGCCTGGTGCCGGAGATTTGGTGCCGGAAGCGTTGCAACAAGTTGGTTATCAGGTTACCACGCTTAATGAAAATGAAATTTTGAATGGTAATCTTTCCAGTTTTGATGCGATTATTATTGGCGTTCGTGCTTTCAACATTAACACACGTTTGCCAGTGGAGCAACCCAAACTGATGGAATATGTTAAAAACGGCGGCACGCTGCTGGTTCAGTACAACAACAATAATGGTTTGGTTACGAATGAAATTGGGCCGTATCCTTTCCGAATTGTAAACGTACGCGTTACGGATGAAAATGCGCCGGTTACGATTTTAAATCCTACTGATCCGATCCTGAATTATCCCAACAAAATAACCAGTCAGGATTTTAAAGGCTGGATACAAGAACGCGGCATTTATTTTGCAACAGACATCGACCCAAAATACCGCATCGTTTTGCAGATGAACGACCCGAACGAACAAGCAAGCAAAGGCTCTTTATTAGTTGCTGATTATGGAAAAGGACGATTTGTTTATACTTCGCTGGTGTTTTTCAGAGAATTGCCGGCTGGCGTTCCGGGAGCTTACCGTTTGTTTATCAATTTAATCAGTAAAGCAAAAAATACAAATTAGCATTAGGCTGCAACAAAATAATCGGTTAATTTTACAGCCATAACAATACAATCATGGAAAATCAGGAAGTAGAAGAAGTTAAAAACTTTGATAATTTATATTATATCGTTGGCTTGGTGGCTGGTATCTTCACGGCTTACACTGTAAAAGGCACTTTTTTGTGGGCTTTAATTGGTGCCGTACTGGGCTTGTTGAGTGCTGGCCTTTTTATCAAAAAAATTGCTCCGAGAGATCCGGAAAACTAAGCTGTAAAGCTTTTATCTATAATTATTAAAACCAGTTGGAGGCTGAATAAGCGTTTGACTGGTTTTTTTATTTTTGAAAATGCTTCTTTTACCGGGTAAATTTCAGCATAACACAAATTTTCAACTATTTGAAAATCTGCCGTTCAAATAATTATCAGGCGTCATTACACCTAAAACACTCAATTTATAATCTTTAATATTGCGTGTGATAATTAAGTCTGTTTCTTTACTAATTTCTGCAGAATAGTTTTGTAATGCATCTTCAAAATCTTTAAAATCAGAATTTAAAACTTCTAAAACTACATTCTATCAATTACCAAAACTTCCGTAATAGAAAGTAGAAGTTTCAGTTTTTCGATTACTTTTTCATGCTTGGCCGTTTGCCTTAAAAGGTAATACACATTGCTGATAATACCCGGCGTTATATAACCAATAATTTCTTTAGATTCACAAAGCGATAATATTTTAGCGGCATTATCTGCAAAAGGTGCACGATCAAAAAAGAAATCCAAGATTACATCTGTATCAATTAAAATTCTTGTCATATAACTTACAAGTATTTTGCTGATAATTTTCTTGAAAGTTCTTTCTTATAATCAAAATCGTCTGGTGCAATAAATGCACCTTTTAATGATTTTACAATCGGTGTAATTTCAACTGCTTCCTGATCTTTTTCCTTTGTAAGCGCTTTAAGATAATTTTCAATCAAATCCGACAAACTGCGCTCACTGTTTTTAGCATGTTTTTTTGCTCGTTCAATCACTTTCTGCTCAATAGTTAAAGTTAATTTTGCATTCATAGTACACGTGTTATATGTCAAATTTATACACGTACAAAATAATTAGTTTTTACATTGATGCACAGTTTTACCCAATAAAAACAGCATCAAAAATAAAAGCCCCACGAAACGGTGTCCGTGGAGCTTTCAACCTAAACCTTATCACAATTAAACCAGTATTGCTACCGGTTCAAACAAAGATTTATCAATTACCATACCAGAAATTAGCTTATTTTCTAATAAATCTGCCCAGCTCAACAAATATTTAACTACATCTTCACTATTATTTCGTTTAAGGTATTGTTTTCCCTGCGGAAGATTGGCCAGCACCGCATCATCCGAAAGTTTTTCCAGATGCGCCAGGTCTGTTCTGGTAAAGCCAAAATCAAGCATTGTGTCAATTATATGATCGAATGGCAAACCACTTTGCGGACAATAATCAAATAACTGTTCGTTCCAATCGCCGTGTCGCCGCATCGCTTCCTGATGAATGGCCGCCTTGTCCAGATTTGTAACCACTTGTGCCAAATTACCGCAATTGCAGCTGCCCATGTGGCCCCATTGGTAAGGCGCTTTATTTTGCAGGTTTGCAGCCGTTTGCCGCAAAGCCTCAATTACTTCTATCGTTGCTTTTGCCATGTGTTTTTAGTTTATGCGGAATGGAATTTGATTTTTAAAATTAGCGTTATTTCTTTTCAATAAACAACTTTCTAAAATAATGATCTGCAAAAAACAATCCTAAAATCAGGTCGAAAAATAAAAAACCCTTCAACATCACCGTACTAAAATAAGAACTAACCGCTGGCAGTTTTATTTCCGGCATTTTAATTTGGGTTGATGCATGCCAATTGATATTGAGAAAAACATACCCTAAAAGAAGCACGATGCAACCCACAAAAAATGCAGCAATACCAAATATAATCCGCTGATCTACAGTGGTTTTTAACGGTTTTAAAATCTTTTCCTGCTTAACGCTTTCCATCACGTTGAAGGTAAAATTCATGGCTGGTTCTTCTATTTCCAGCAAAGCTAAATTTTCCTGTAAAGTCTTTAACTCCAAGTATTTATGCTGATAATTTTCATCTGTTTCGATCAATAACCGGATGGCTTTCTGCTCTTCTTCCGTGCAAAAACCATCTATATAATCCCACAATTTTTCTTCCATGTTCATAATAATTCCCTCACTTCTGCTTTCAACAAAACTTCCAGCTTTTCTTTTAAACGATGCCGCGCGCGATGTAGTTTGACTTTCACCGTGTTGGTTTCCATTTTTACCACGGCCGCAATTTCTTCCAGCGATTGTTCGCCCTGATAAAACAATGTTAAAATCGCGGCATCATCCGGCAATAACATACTGATTGCCAAATTAATATAATGAGATTGCGATTTCTGCTCGGCCAAATTCAACTTTAAATCCGATTGCTGATTTACCTCGATAAAAACAGCATCATCATTTAGCGAATAAGTTTGCATTTTTTTTCTGCGGAGAAAAGTCATCGAAGTGGTATAAATGATTGTATATAACCAAGTTGTAAATTTAGCTTGCTGCTGAAAGCCGGCAAGCGCTTTGTACGCTTTGATAAAACAATCCTGCGCAATTTCCTCGGCATCCTCGCGGTTTTTGGCGAAACGCAGAGCCAGCGTAAAAACATACCGCTGATGCCGTTTCACCAAATCGGCATAAACCGACTGGTTGCCGGCCAGTACCTGGCGGATCAGTTCTGTATCGCTTTGTAAATTTTGCATCGATTGCAGTTATGACGCCGCAAGGCAAATGTAGGTTACAGCGCGATGCTGTTTTTATCGATATAAATTTGTACTTTGTTGTTTATCGCTTTGTCATTTCAATTTGCAGGGAGAAATCCTATTTAAAGCGATAATCAATTTTTTGTTCGATTAAGATTCCTCCTAAGGTCGGAATGACAAAACGAAAACTTCTACACTATAAAGATGACAAACTATAAAGGTAGCCACTCAGGAGCGCAGGCCTGAAAGGACGCCCGGAGGCGATCCGACCTTTCTTGATTTTTTGTTTCTTTTTGATCAAGCAAAAAGAAATAAAAGAGGGTTAAAAACTCTATCAAAAAATGTGTTTTAAAAGAATCATGCTTTACAAAGCAAACCTGCGGTTGCTCGATGCTTCGTTCTTTTGTCTTGAAACAAAAGAACCAAAAATTCAAGAATCCCGAATCTCTCAGCCGGGCGGTCTTCAGCCCAACGCGGCTTGGCCGCTACCTTTATAGTTTCTCTTGCGATTTGATTTAAATTCAGCCAATGCTTCTTTTATCAGCCTAAAAATTATTTATACCGATGTGTAACCTGATTGAAAATGAAGTGGTCATAACCTGCAAAATCAATAAATTCATCATCAATATTAAATAAAATGAGTCCAGCATTATTAGGAGTTTTAGCCTCAATTTTAGTTCCACTTGCATTTTTTGCTTTAATATTCGGAATTATTTATTTGAGAAACAGAGAAAGAATGGCTATGATAGAACGCGACATAAATCCTTCGACACCACTTCCACCCAAACGAAAAGAAATAAATGTAACCAGCTTACAATTTGGTTTGCTTTTAATGGGTTCTGGCTTGGGTCTATTCATTGCCTATTTAATGGATTTTTTTGTGTTTAAAAATCAAGGAATTGTTGATTCTCCTGCAATTTATTTTTCATTAATCGCATTTTTCGGAGGATTAGGTCTGTTCATTTCTTACCTAATCGAGCGCAAAGCTAGCCAGAAAAAAGACCTATAAAAACAGCATCTACAAATATCTTTCCCTAATAATTTTAAGGTGATGCAACTCGTGGCCGGCAATAATATACAACAACGCTTTTACAGAAACAGTGGCGTTGCTGGCCGTTCCCTGGCGCTTTAATTGTTCTGGATTGAGGTTTTGATACAGATAAAGATTGGATTTCCGCAGCAAACTAAATTCATCCGCTAAACTTGCTAACGTACGCGTTTTATAATTCGATCTCGAACTGAAAAAATTCTCATTAAAACCGGCCAGCGGCTGATGATCTGCGCGCGAAAAACGCAGCAAACGATAACTCATAATGCGCTCGGTATCAATTAAATGACCCAATACTTCTTTTATCGTCCATTTTTCTTCGGCGTAAGCAAAATCAGCTTTCTCCGCAGGAAGCGACAAAAAGAAATCGTAAGTTTTACTTTGATTGGAAATGAGTGTTTGCAGCACATCCTGATCGCCAATCAAATCTATATAACCTTTGTAAAATGGTGCGTATTCTTCGGGTTGCGGCTGGGTCATGCAGTAATATTTTTTAAAGTGATGCGAAATGTAGTGCCTTTGCCAACTTCAGAATCCTTGACGATAATTTGTCCGTTGTGGTAATTTTCAATCATCCGTTTCGTTAGCGAAAGGCCTAAACCCCAGCCACGTTTTCGGGTGGTATAACCCGGACGAAAAACGGTTAGAAATTTGGAACGCGGAATACCTTTTCCAGTGTCGCTCACATCAATATAAATCAGTTTTTTTGCTGAACTGCCGCGGATCATCACTTTAATTTGTCCTGTTCCTTCAATGGCGTTTACGGCGTTTTTGAGGAGATTTTCCAGCACCCAATCAAACAGCGGAATGTTTAATCCGGCTTTTAACTTGGTATCGCCCAACAGCTCAAAACTGATTTTATTGGTTACGCGGACTTTAAAATAATCAACATAATCCTTCACCACATCATAAACATTTTGCGATTCCAGATTAGGTTTGGAGCCGATTTTGGAAAAACGGTCGGCCACAATTTCCAGCCGTTTTACATCGTTGTCCATTTCTAAAAGCAGCGGATCGTCTTCGGCATCAAACTTATCTTTCAGCAATTCAATCCAAGCCATTAAAGATGATATTGGCGTGCCCAACTGATGCGCAGTTTCTTTAGCCAAACCTACCCAAACCTGGTTTTGCTCTGATTTTCGGGACGAATTAAAAGCGGTGTAAGCCACCAGCAAAAACACCGCTATGAGCAAAAGCTGCACGTACGGAAAAATTTTAAGCTGTGTGAGCAACAACGAATCTTTGTAATAAACCAGCCAGTAACTGTTGCCAAACATGCTTGGAATATTGAGGCGAATAGGCGCATGTTGCCCTTTCATGGAAGCTAACTGATCTTTAAAATACTGCGGATCATATTTTTTGGCGGCATTTTTTCCGGCCACTTGCGCTTCTACATCAATAAAAGTTTTGGTTGAATCCAAACCTTTAGCAAACTTAATATCGCCGCGATTATCCGTAATAATTGCCGGAACCGACAAACTATCACGTACAATAAAAACATAATTTAAAAAATCATTATCCTCCGAAGAAAGTTGCTCCTGCATTGTTCTTGCCCAAACTTCGGCTCGTGTGTGTTCTGCTTTAGCAATGTTTTTAACCAGATAATCAGTATAAAACAAAGATCCGCTGGCAATAATGGTGGCAAAAACAAGCAGCAGGTAATTCCACTGGCGTTTATGTTCGTAAGGATTCATTCAAAGCAAAATACGCAAATTGGTTTGAAATATTGCGGCATACTGTTTTTATCGTGCAAAACCAACCTCAGCATCAACTGTTAAAACTTACCTTTGCCAACGTTTTACTGATACTGTTTTTACCGATAAAATTTTACCATGTCTGATCAAATACGGGTGCGTTTTGCCCCAAGTCCAACCGGCGGCCTGCATTTGGGCGGCGTTCGTACGGCGCTTTTCAATTACCTTTTTGCCCGCCAGAACAACGGCAAATTTATTTTACGGGTAGAAGATACCGACCAAACGCGTTTTGTGGAAGGTGCCGAAAAATACATTATGGATTGTTTGAATTGGTGCGGCATTACGCCGGATGAAAGTCCGCAGGCTGGCGGCGAATACGGCCCTTACCGCCAAAGTGAACGCAAAGCTTTGTACCGCCAATATGCCGAGCAGTTGGTGGCGCAGGGAAATGCTTATTACGCTTTTGATACGCCCGAAGAACTGGACCAAAAACGCGAAGAAATCCCTAATTATCAATATGGCCACGCGCATCGGAACAACTTGCGCAATTCTATTTTTTTGCCGGTAAAAGAAGTACAGGAACTTTTAGAAAAAGGCACGCCGCACGTTATCCGCATTAAAATGCCGGTGGATGAAACGATTGGTTTTAACGATTTGATACGTGGTCGCGTTATTTTTGAAACCAATCAGGTGGATGATAAAGTTTTGCTGAAAGCTGATGGCATGCCAACGTATCATTTGGCGGTTGTGGTGGATGATTATTTGATGAAAATTACACACGCTTTCCGCGGAGAAGAATGGCTGCCATCTGCGCCGGTGCATTTGCTTTTATGGGAATATTTGGGCTGGAAAGATGCCATGCCGCAATGGGCGCATTTGCCGCTGATTTTGAAGCCCGACGGACACGGAAAACTAAGCAAACGCGATGGCGACCGCTTAGGCTTCCCGGTTTATGCGATGAATTGGACCGATCAAAAATCAGGCGATTTGACCAAAGGTTTCCGTGAATTAGGCTTTTTGCCGGAAGCTTTTGTGAATTTACTGGCCTTGCTGGGCTGGAACAATGGCACTGATCAGGAGTTGTTTACGTTAGAAGAATTGGTACGCGAATTTTCTTTGGATCGCATTAATAAAGCCGGCGCGCAGTTCGATTTTGAGAAAGCGAAATGGTTCAACCATGAATGGATCAAGCAAAGTTCGGCTGCGGATTTGGAACCGTTGGTGATTCCGGTTTTCCGCGATCATGATATTTTTGCGGAGAACAATCCTCAGCTTAAAAAAATTATTGATTTGGTGAAAGACCGCTGCACGCTGGTTTCTGATTTCTATGAACACGCGGCTTATTTCTTCCAGAAACCAGCAGAAAATACAACTGATTGGCCAAGCATTCAACCCAAATGGAACGCTGCTAAAACTGATTTCTTCCAAACTTTCATTCAAAAATCCGCAACAATAAACAATTGGACAGCTGCCGAAATTGAAGCTGATTTTAAAGCTTTAGCTGCTGAAAAAGGCATTAAAATTGGCGAAGTGATGCTGCCTTTCCGTGTGATTTTAGTTGGTGGGAAATTTGGTCCGGCCGTTTTTGATATTGCCGAAGTTTTGGGTATCAAAGAAGTATCGGAACGAATTGAAGTTGCGTTACTGTTTTTAGGTCGATAAAAGAAGTATCTGTATAATTCACATCCTGCATGAAAAATAATTTCAACTGCTTATCCTGCTTAACGTTTCTAACTGCTGCAACGTTGCTTTTTGCCGGTTGCGCCAGTAATCCGTATGCCATCACCAACCGTTCTTACAAAACACAAGCGAAAGAATATGCCAAAATTATCGGCCAAGTTCCGCCCGCAACAGTAGGAGAAATACCTGATAAAAAAAGCTGGGTTGGCACCACCAATTTCAATTTGCGCAAACCCAATTATGTAATTATTCATCACACGGCACAAAACTCTGCGGAGCAAACGCTGAAAACGTTTACGTTGACAAAAACGCAGGTAAGCGCACATTATGTGATTGGGAAAGATGGCAAAGTTTACCATCTTTTGAATGATTATTTGCGCGCCTGGCAGGCCGGAAACGCCAAATGGGGCGGCAACACGGATATCAACAGCAATTCTATCGGTATTGAGCTGGATAACAACGGTTGTGTGCCATTTACCGAACCGCAGATTAATAGTTTGCTACTGCTTTTATCAACTTTAAAAAAGACTTACAATATTCCAACGGCAAATTTTATCGGTCATGGTGATATTGCGCCCGGCCGGAAGGTTGATCCCAGCAAATATTTCCCCTGGAAAACGCTGGCCGAACATGGTTTTGGCAATTGGTACGATGCCGTGCTGGACACAATTCCGAGAAACTTTAACGCTGTGCAAACCATGCGCGTAATTGGTTATGATACGCGGGATTCTGTTGCCGCTTTGCTGGCATTTAAACGTCATTTTACACCACAGGACAGCACGCGAATGATGACGGATTCGGGCAGGATGATTTTGAATAATCTGGTGAGGAAGTATTAGAGCTCGTTCAAGTCTTTATCAACAATTTATAATGCTTCTTTTAGGTCTATAAACTTTGTTTTGTAACTGATTCCAAAATAAAAAATTACCATATTTTAGGTGATTAAAGAAGCATAGTAAAAACCTATTTTTTATACTGAAACTACTGATTCAATTGAAATCTTGCATATTTGGACAGCAGAACAAATCCTGAAGACTTGAAATTTTAATCAAGTCTTCATGATTTTTACCCGATAAAAACAGCATCAGCTTTTTTTCACTTCCTTCGCCCAGGCATCTTTCAGCGTAACCGTCCGGTTAAAAATCAGGTTTTCATCGGTCGAATCCTGATCCACCGTAAAATAACCTTTGCGAATAAACTGGTAACCACGGTTGGTTTCGGCTTGTGCCAAATCTTGTTCGATAAAAGCAGTAACGGTTGTTAAGCTGTTTGGGTTGAGGTATTGCTCAAAATCACCTTCAATCGTATTCATATCCTCGGCAGTAAACAAACGATCATACAAACGCACTTCAGCGGTTTTTGCATGGGGAATACTTACCCAATGGATCGTTCCTTTTACGTTGATGCCGCTGGTATCGTGCCCGCTTTTACTTTCGGGGATGTACGAGCAATGAAT
>JBPBQN010000008.1:0-22296 GCA_050954865.1 Janthinobacterium lividum
GACCTAAACTATAACTTGAATTAATAAAATCTTACTTTGAAAATAGTATATTTAATTACCGGATTAAGATTAGGAGGTGCCGAAAACCAATTGTTGTTTTTAGCAGATAACATGCAACAAATGGGATATGAAGTATTGGTAATTGCTATGGAATCTGGTGGCGTATTAAAAGATAATTTTATTGCTAAAAATATAAATGTAGCAGAGTTGGATATTTCTGGTGCCAATACGTTGATAAGCGGCTACAGAAAGTTCAAAGCCGTTGTAAATAATTTTTCTCCTGATGTTGTTCATGCACACATGATTCATGCAAACTTATTTGCAAGATTTTTCAAGCTGTTTAATCGAAGGTTTAGATTGATTTGTACGGCGCACAACATTCGGGAAGGCAGCTCTATGTTGATGAATTGTTATTATTTAACCCGAAAAATTGCAGATTGGTCAACCAATGTAAGTAAAGAAGCTTTTGATGTTTTTGTGCAGAAAAAATATTTCGATCCTGAAAAATCTTCCTATGTGCCTAATGCGATCGATACAAATCTCTTTCATCCAAATCAACACAACGATCAAAGCTTACGCGAACGATTAGGTTTAGCCGAAGATGCCTACGTTTATTTTACCGCAGGCCGATTGCATGAACAAAAAAATCATCAAATGTTATTACAGGCTTTTAAAATTGTTCATGATCATTTAAAGCAAGCTGTTTTGGTTGTTGCAGGCGAAGGTCCTCTGCAAAAAATACTTGATAAAAACAGTATGGACTTAGGCATCAGCAATCATGTACTGTTTCTTGGTAGGAGAGATGATGTTCCGGCGCTGATGAATAGCTGTAATTGCTTTGTTTTAAGTTCAAAGTTTGAAGGATTTGGTTTGGTAATTGGTGAAGCAATGGCTATGCAAAAAGCGGTAATTGCAACAGATTGCGGCGGCGTAAAAGAAGTAATGGGCGGTTATGGAAGATTGATAAATGTTGATGACGTAACAGGTTTAGCCGATGCGATGTTACAAACTTATAAAATGCCTTATCCAATTGAATATCTAAATAATGCCCGAAAGCATATCGAAAATAATTATGCAGTTTCCATAGTAATAAATAAATGGATGCAATTGTACGCCAAGTAACATGAGTAGTTTACGCTTTAAAAAAATCTGGGTAATCTATTTTTTTATAAAAGTATTTTACATGTTTTTTGCAATTTTTGTGTTTTCGCGTTTAACTACGCTGGGCGATACTTTTGATTATTTACATTCACAATTACAGTTTTCTCTTCAAATTTTTTATTCATCAACAGCATTTATGCAATTTGCCGGTGCTGTTTTTAGGCAGGTTTTTTTATCAGATCTGCTGGCTTGCATTCCATTTATGCTGCTTTCCTTTTATAGCATTTATTATGCGGTTGATCAATTGGATCTTTATAAATATTCTACTTATATCATCATCATTTTTTCACTTCCCAACTTTGCTGTTTGGACCAGTGTTCTTGGTAAAGAAGCTGTAGGATGTTTCTTTAGCGCAGTAATTGCAGTGATGCTTGTAAAAAAGTTGAATGGATATTACAAGTTAAAAATAATAGATTACCTGGCTTTATATTTATGTGCTGTTTTTAAACCTCAATATTTAGTGTTTGTATTGCAAGCATTGGTTTTCATTACGCTTACAAATCGCTTTAGTGATAAAAAATATTTTCCAATTTTCTTGGGCCTGATTATTATTTCACTAAATATTGCCGTGATATATGTTGGCAGAGATTTGATAGATACTTTAGCCAAAGGAATGGCTGTAAACTTTAAAAGTAACATTGCAAGTTTAGCGCAATCAACCAGAAGCGAAGAGCCTTGGTTACTACCTTATGGTTTTTTTCATTCTATGTTGTACGGAATGTTTATCTCCTTTTTCGGTCCAACGTTTTCGGAAATGCTCCGCAAACCGGCGCAACTTCTGGCCGGTTGTGAAAGTTTTGTGATGCTGATTTGTTTTATACTTCTTTTATGGCCTAAATTAAAGTATAACATTAGTTTTTTTCGATTTAATCCAACGGTATTTATTACTTATTTCATTGTTTTTGTTGGAATTTTGCTTGTTCATTATCCATTTGGATTTTTAAATCCTGGTTCTGCAATCCGCTATAGAGCCAACTTCTATGCACTATTTGTTTTGTTGCTGTTAAACTTGTTTACCAAACCTCAATTGGTTGAAAATAATATTGATTGAAATCGTTTTAATTCTAAACCTGTAGCTATTAAAGTTTTAAGTTTTGATAGCTAAGATTATTTTGATGCTTCTTTTATCACTCAAAATCTTGTAACACTCTACCATAAATTACAAATTTCATTGTGAAGTTCCCAATAAGTCATATTTAAATATTAAAAATTTATTAAACACTTTAATTAAAAATAAGTTAAGTATATATAGAAGATACTGCTTTAATTATTATGAATAAATATTGAATAGTGGCTAATTTATAAACAAGCATTAGCCAGTAAATTTTAAGTATGAAAGTGCTGTTGATTATTACTGATTATGGGAGTTTTAACAATTTTTTATCGGAAGTTGCTATTCATCTTGTAGCAGCAGGCCACGAAGTTCATGTAATATCTTCTTTGGTAAAAGTTATAAACTGCAATGACAAATATCCATACACAGATCTCGGAATAAGTTTCCATTACTTTGATTTTCCCAGATCTTTTAATTTTTTCAGTCAGATAAAAGCGTCTAAAAAAATTAATCATCAAATCACAAAAATCAATCCTGATTTAATTAATATTCATTTTACCACAGCTATTTTTACAACTGTTATTTGGCGCAAGCCCGCATTTTTTACCATCGGAACTATTCATGGATTGGGTTATCCTTTAGTAAAAGGTAAGCTAAAAAAGAAAATATTTGAAGTAGTTGAAAAATTTTGTTTTAAAAATCTTGATCAAATTTACCTGATCAATAATTTCGATTACAATTTAGTAAAAATGAAATTTCCTGAAAAAACCTTCATATACAATTCTTTTGGTGTTGGTTGCGATTTATTAAAGTTCGATCCTTTTGCTATACCTGAGGATTTTAGATCCAATTTTCGTGATAGTTTATCAATAGATAAAGACGATTTTGTTTTAGCATTTACGGGCAGATTTGTTTCTTTTAAAGGTTTTGATATACTCATTAAAGCCGTAAATTATTTAGAAAAAGAATGTAATTATCGTAATATCAAACTATTATTAATAGGTGGAGAAGATCCTGTTCATGGAAACGGGTTAGATAAACAACAAGAAAAATTATATAAAGATAATTCGAATATTATTCAGGTTGGTTTCACAGCTGATGTAAATCTATATCTTGCAATTTCAGATCTGTTTGTATTTCCTAGTCAGAAGGAAGGCATGCCTGTTTGTATCATGGAAGCTTTATCTATGGGCGTACCGGTTGTTACTTCAAATTCAAGAGGATGCAACGATCTGGTTCAGGATAATTTTAACGGATTGTTATTGAGCGACAGACCAACCGTGTCAGAAGTAAGTGAAGCAATTTTAAAACTGTACTTTAATCGTAGCTTGTTAAAAGCTTTGTCTTTAAATGCTTTATCTGGTAGAAATAAATTTAGTCGTACCACATACGTTGAAGATCAAATTGAAATATATAAAGATGTAGCAAAAGAGGATAGTTTTAAATATGCATCTTGATGCATAAATACCAATTTTACATTTCTTTCAATGACGAAATAAACACGGCAGCAACAAAAGCTATAGAAGATTGCAAACAAATATTAAATAAATGCAACTATGAAGATTTCACTGTTAACGTTACAAAAAAAACTGGTAAATTTTACTTGTGGTATGTATTTAAAGGTGTTTTAAAACTATTGATTTCAGTGCAACCAAAATCTATAGTTGCTGTTCAATATCCAATATTAAGCGGTAATGCTTTTTTTAAGTGCATTATTGGCTGGTTGCATCTAAAAAAAGTTAAGGTTTTTTGTATCATTCATGATCTGGATGGATTGCGGTATAATGCAAATATTGATAAATCAAATAAAGAAATTCAAATTCTAACTGCTTATGATTGTATTATTGCTCATAATTTAATTATGAAAAACTGGTTGTTGGAAAAAGGTATCAAAGTTCCAATAATTGATTTGCAAATATTTGATTATTTATCAAGCAACAGACTAAATGCTAATTTGGGGAATGCAAACTCAGATTTTAAAAGTCTAGTATTCGCTGGCAATTTAGTTAAAAGTAAATTTATTTATCAGTTAGATAAACTGGATAACTGGTACTGCAATTTGTATGGACCAGGATTTTTAAATGATAAAAAAGATAAAGTAAAAAATGTTTCTTGGAATGGATCATTAAGTTCTGATGAAATATTAACCAAAATGGAAGGTGATTTTGGATTAATTTGGGACGGTGATCATATTGAAAAATTGGATGCTCAATATGGTAATTATTTAAGATACAATAATCCTCATAAGTTATCACTTTACTTGGCCGCTGGTTTACCAGTTATCGCTCCTAAAGAATCAGCAATTAGTCAGTTTATAATTGAGAACAATTTAGGAATCTTAATAAGTAGTATTTTAGAACTAAAAGATATTACAATAGGCGCAACACAATATCAAATTTACAAAACAAATATTCAAAAAATAAGTAATAAAGTTAAAAACGGTGAGTATTCTGAAAATGCAGTTATAAAAGCAGAAAGATACTTGCAAACTATTTAAATCTACTTGAATTGTATTTTATGGTTCTCGATTTTTAATGCTTCTTTTATCGCCCAAAATATGACAAGATATTTTTGTAATGCTGATAACAAATTTAATCATGAATTTATGCTTGTAAAAGAAGTATCATCATAATTTTAATCATCTGAATTCCCTGTTTGCCTTTAACTTGTTTTTATCAAACAATTCAAATTTTACATGATTGGAAAAAAGATGCTACCTTTTGTATTAAAATGACTTGGATCTCCAAAATAGTTATCTGGTAAATAAATGTATTTATTATAAAATTCAATTTCTGGATATTTGTATTTTAAGTTTTCTTTAAAGTTGATGTAAGCTTTCCAAAAAATAGTTGTTTCTAATATTTTATAGCTTGAGTAATTAATCGGAAAAACTATAAAAACTACTTTAATATGATTACGAACGGACATATTATAAATTGTGTCTGAAATTCCAATCTATCAGTATAAAAGGGATGACATATAAAAATGTGCTCAATCCCATCGGAAGTGATAAAAACTGTTTTGGATAATGAAAACTGCTGCTTACAATTTGCTTGATATAACCAAAGACATCTTGTAAACCTTTTGATCTAAAGAAGATCTAGGCAAAGTTACAAACATAAAAGTAGCTGCCATTTGTAAGAGTTCCTTTGCATCAGGAATACTTTTGGATTGTGCAACCACATCAGAGATAAATTTACGATTTCGGTTTAATATTAAAACAGGCAAAAATCCACAAGCATGTATAAATCCCCAAGCAATATAATTCCAGCTTACACCATGCCAAAAAGCGCTGACTAAAAAAATAATAAATGTATTTCTGATAGCTTTTAGCTTGCTTTTTTTGAACCATCAAGCGGTATGTATAAATAATCTTTGAACCAGGAAGACAAAGAGATATGCCATCTTCTCCAAAACTCTGCAGTGTTTCGGGAGAAATAAGGAAATTTAAAATTACTTAAAAGTTCAAAACCAAAAAGCTTTGCTGTACCTATTGCAATATCAGAGTAACCACTAAAATCTCTATAAATTTGAAGACTGAAAGCAATTGCACCAACGATTAAAGTAAATGCATTGTAATGATGTTAATTTGTAAATATATCATCAGCGGTAACTGCCAAGCTATCAGCAATAACCACTTTCTTAAACATTCCCCATAAAAATAACCGGCCACCTTCAATTGCTTGTGCATAATTAAAATTTCGTTTGGACTGTACTTGTGGCAATAAATGGTTTGCGCGTTCTATTGGGCCGGCAACAAGTAGTGGAAAAAAAGATACAAATACAGTATAATCTACAAAGTTTAGAACTGGTTTTCTAACATTTCTGTAAATGTCAAATACATAAGACATGCCGTAAAATGTATAAAATGAAATACCAACGGGCAGTACAATTTGAAGAAAAATAGGATTGGTATGAAAGCCAATTAGGTTAAATGCATGTTGAAATTGTAAAGCAAAAAAGTTGTAATATTTAAATATTCCTAAAATGCACAAGTTGTTAATAATGCTCAGCCATAAAAACAACTTTGATTTTTTTCGGTTTGAAGATGCTACACCAAATCCATACAAATAATCCAATCAAGTAGATGCAATTAAAAGTACCAGAAACTTTTCGCTCCACCACCCATAAAAAACGTAGCTTGCTAAAAGAATTAAGATGTTTTGCCACTTTAAAGATTTGTTGAATACAAACCAATATAAAATAAATACGATGGACAAAAATAGTAGAAACGTAATCGAATTAAATAACATCCGTTTAAGAGGTTTGTAAGTAAAAAGTAACTTAGGAACGGCTTATAAAAATTGTTGATTGCTGGAAAACATATCTTCTGAAGAGGTTGTTTAAAAGATGTTAAAATTACAATAACTTACCTTAAAAAGGTATAATGGTAGTAAAAAAATATTTGCAAATACGTATAATCGCTTGTAATGAAGCCTTTTTTCCGAACTATATCTACCAAAAATAATTTTCTTGGAAAACATGTGTACGCTATATGCTAATATGAAAGCATCATTTATAATTGTTAATTATAATCGAAAAGATGAACTTATAATTACTGTTTCAAAAATTAAAAGTTTACCTGAATTTAATTGCAAAGAATATGAAATAATTGTTGTTGATAATGCTTCAATTGATGCAAGTGTTGCTGCAATTAAAAACTGTGATTCTGATGTTATATTAATTGAAAGTAAAATCAATCTTGGCATTTCCGGCTGGAATTTGGGTTTTGCCAAAGCAAAAGGTGATTATTTAATTGTATTAGATGATGATAGCCATATAGAATCAGGTTTGGATAAAGCGCTTGCTTATTTAAGTCAAAATTCGGAAGTAGGAATCTTGGCCTTAAATGTTACAGGTGGAGCATTTCAAACAAAAACCTGGAAAAACCTAACCCAATATTCAGGCTTTATAGGTTGTGGTGCGATTATTAAAAAAGAAGTATTTAAAAAAATTGGCGGATATGCTAATTGGATTTTTCTTTATACAAATGAGTATGAATATGGTATTCGTTGCATGGAAGCTGGTTACAAAATTGTGTATTTTGCTGATTGCCATGTCATCCATCGCACAAGTAGTATCAACAGAAGTTCGAAACGTTTAGTTACTTATTCAGTTAAAAATGAAATGGCAGTTGTGTATAAATACTTCAATAAAAAACACAGAACTTTATTTTTGACCAGAGTATTTTTAAACAATTTAAGATGTGTTTCTGAGCATGGTATAAGTTCTGTGCCCTGGTATTATAAAGCGTTACTGGAGTTTTTAAAATTAAGAAAGCAGTTAGCATATTCTCCGGTAAAACCAGAAGTAGAACTTTTTTACAGTAAAGAATTTTGGTCGACAAGACGCTTTTTAGGGATTTTTTAAATACCACTCAACATACTAAATTATTACCATCTTATACAGACAATTGCATTAACTGCTTTTTTATCAGCATTTAAAATTATTTCTATAATTAACTTAAATACTGTTTTTGCAGCACAAAAATCTATCTTCTTTCCGTTCCTTTTTATTGGAGACAAACCTTCAATACAAAATTTACCCTGCTAAAAGACGTATCAATAAGCTAAAAATATTAGAGCTTTTTTAAGCTATCCTAAAATTTGTAATTTAGATTCTTTCGCCAGTTATAAAAGGAAGATTTGTGAATGCTTAACTCCCAGCAGATTTGAGCATAGTCCTTACCAGATATTTTTGAGTACTTTGATAATTTGCGTTTCACTGATAAACAGATTTTTATGATCTGACCGTTTAAGTTTAAAGATTTTTCACCTTTTTACAGTCTGACTTTAGAATGAGTTACAGCAGCTAAATATGAACTGTAATTATTGAGACCTAAGCAAAGTGTTGTACCTATGTTGTACGCAATAAAAAAAGGCATTTACAAATTGATTGTAAATGCCTCATTATCAGTGTGGAGAATATCGGAGTCGAACCGATGACCTCTTGCATGCCATGCAAGCGCTCTAGCCAGCTGAGCTAATCCCCCGGGTGATGGCAAAACTAATAAAAAGTTTATTGTGTACAAATTTTATGTGCTAAAAACAGCATGACCAAATACCCAATCAGTTTGAAGTAATGAACAACTGAAACTGAAATTTATGCTGAAAATTTTCTACAATCATCTATGCTAGTGCTTCTTTTACGGCATGTTTTTCTACATAAAAATTGTTTTTAAGGGTTTGTAAAGCAGCTTTTGTTTTGGATTTAAGTTTGAAATAGTGGGTTTGTTATCTATTTAAACTCAAATCATGAACACAACTATTCAAGAACCTATAAATGCTGCGGCAAATACAGTGCACCTTTTTGCGGTTGCGGAAGTGAAATTGTGCAGTAGTTGCTGTAATGAATTGCATGTTCACGAGCATAGCCGACGTACTAGTTTTGGATTGAGTTTGTGTGATGATTGCCTATATTCATAATTTCATAACAAGGCTTTGTTTGCTAAATGCTTCTTTTAGCGGTAATTTTATGTCGGAATTTTAGCCGGATATGCACTTTTTTTTAAATTATTATAGGTTAACAGTTGTGCTTGCGGCTGTTTTTTTGTTGAATGCTTGCGGAAACGAGAACCGTAGCAATACGCCGCCACCTGTTAATCCAACTTCGGTTAGTTACGGTGGAAATTATAATACAGCCCAAAACCTTGTTGAGGTTTTTGAGCAAGGCCATAAAAACTCATATGCTGCTGGAAATGTGGTGCTTAAATCTGGTGGTTGGCAGTTGCAGGATGCGCTTATAGGCAATAGTGAAGCAGATCATAAAGTAGGCAAACAGGCTGTCCGGATCAGGAACAACGGAAAATTATCCATGCTTTTTGAAGTAAACGGTGCCACTACCATCAGCATAAAACACGCTGTTTATGGTAACGACAAACCGTCTGACTGGGCGTTGTTTGTGGCAGTAAATGGAGATCAGAACTTTACCGAAATCGGATCAAAAATTACCAGTAGCAGTCCGGATTTACAGACAGCTACATTCAATATTAATAAAACGGGGCGTTTGCGCTTTGAAATCCGGAAATTATCGGGTGGTAAAAACCGCATCAATCTGGACGATTTTACCATCAACGGAACACAAGATGTGCAGGGCGGCGGCGGTATTTCGGTAAGTACGGGCGATACAATCATCAGCCCAAAGCCACCTGTCGGTACGGATTCTGTTGCGGTTGGCGACAACAGTAATTTGCTTTGCGGCAACCCAAGCGGTGCCACAGCAGATGAATCGAATTATAACAATTACCTCATCAATCAGCAATACTACACTGAAAGTTATAGCAAAGACCGTTGCGGCCCAAACTGGGTTTGCTGGCATTTGGGCAGCACAGATTTGGGAAGTACAGATCGGTTGAATAATTTTCGGGCAGATACAAAATTGCCGGCTGGTTGGTATGAGGTGCAAGATTACAGCTATAAAAGTTCTGGTTTTGATAAAGGCCACAATTGCCCTTCCGGAGATCGGACGAACACAACGGATGCTAACGGCGCTACTTTTTTAATGGACAATATCGTTCCGCAGGCACCATTCAATAATCAGCGCACCTGGGAACATCTGGAAAGTTTTTGCCGCAGCCAGGTGCAGCTGGGCAACGAAGTTTACATCATGATGGGCAGCTACGGAACCGGCGGAACAGGCACAAACGGTTATGCAGAAACCATTGATCAGGGCAGGATCAATGTGCCGGCGCATATCTGGAAAGTAGCCGTAATTATTCCCAACGGAAACAACGATTTGAAGCGAATTAACGGCAGTGCAACTCTGATTGCCATTGATACGCCGAACGATAACAGCATCAACCCAGATTGGCAGCAATACATATGTACTGTGCGGGATATTGAAAAAAATACAGGTTATAATTTATTTTCAAATTTGCCGGTTGCTGTTCAAAATGCAATTGAAGTTACACGTTATAGCGGCACATCAAAAACCAAACGGAAACATTACTGATGCTGTTTTTATCGGCATAAATTTGGTGTAAAACAGCTTAAAAAGCTAATTTTTTTAGGAAAATATGTATATTTACAGCAAGGTTTTATTCTGATTAATCAAAACGAATGCCATTATACAAGTTAATAAAAGCTATGATATTTAAAAAAAGCCGTCCCTTTTCTCTGATTTTTTCTTTGCTGATTTTAATTGGATTAAATGCCTGCGTGAAGAAAAAGAAGCATTCTGACATGGGAAAAATTTTGGCCGGAAAATACAAAAATCTGGTTTTTAACCAGATGGATCCGGATGAGTTTTCAACTGTTTTTCAGCAGATATTGATTGAGAAAAAAGATTTGATGACGAACCCGAAACTAATTTCAGCTTATTATCAGCAGCACGATTTTGATCCGGTTTTTGTGTTGAAACATCTGCCTAAAGAAGAAATACAACTAGCAGAATCTTACTATTTAAAAGCTGCGGAACATGGTTTGGATTCAAAAATGTTTCAGGCCGCAGAAGTGGAAACTTTACTTCAAAAAATAGCAGATAAAAACAGCATCAAAACAAAGGAAGATGCTTACAAAACGCTTGCAGAACTGGAAATTGTAACAGCCAATTCACTCATTAATTACAGCAATGCGCTGCAGTTTGGGGTGATTAGTCCGAAGAAAATTTACGCCCGTTATTTTACCGAAACCAAACGGCCGGACAGTTTAGGCATGACGCATGTTTTAGAAGTTACCGATGTGAAAAGCTTTTTAGACAGCATTCAGCCTAAAACCACACAATACTTGGCTTTACAAAAAGCTTTAGCGGACGGTGAAGCTTTATCAGGAATGACGAAAACGGAAACAGAACGTATTTTAAAAGTAAATCTGGAGCGTTTGCGCTGGAAAAACAAACCAACCGAGGGTAAATATGTGGTGGTAAACATTCCAAATTTTGGGTTGAAGGTGATGGACAATGATTCGGTGGTTTTGAGCATGAAAGTTTGCGTAGGCGAGGGCCGAAACAAAACCGATACGGCTAAAAAACTTGCCGAATACAGTGAAGATGTCAAAGTGCGCGATGTGCCTTTCAGCCGCGAAACACCACAATTAAATAGCGAAATTAACAGTGTGCAGGTCAATCCGATCTGGAACATTCCGCAAAGTATCGCTTCTAACGAAATTATGGTACAAGCTGCTGCTGATCCGTATTATTTATCAAACAAAAACATTGATGTTTACGAAAGCGGTAAAAAGGTAGAAAATCCGGAAACCATCAACTGGTCGTCTGTATCAAAAACCAGCAACCGTTATTCATTTAAACAGCAATCGGGCGGAGGAAACGCACTGGGAAAAATCAAGTTTCTATTTCCTAATAAAAGCAGTGTTTATTTGCATGATACGCCGGCAAAAGCAGCTTTTGGATTAAGCATGCGCGCCGTAAGCCATGGTTGTGTACGCCTGGAACATCCTTTAGAGCTGGCGCATACTTTATTTGGTGATGGCAGCCAATATCAGCAGATTGAAAAAGATATGCAGGAAACTGATCCTAAAGCCCACAATCTTTCTCTACCTAAAAAAGTACCAGTTTATATTACTTATGTTACTTGCTGGTTTGAAAACGGACGATTGATTTATCGTCCGGATATTTACGGTTTGGACACGGTTTTGTACACACACATCCAAAAAATGTTGTCGTAAAAACAGTATCGCTTATAAAATTATTGGTGCAGGTTCTGCAAAATCTGCGTTTGGAAACAGGTAACCGGCAGCGAAATCCTGATCCAGATATTTGGATTCGTAGCGGTTATCTGCACCATTAATAAACAAAACCGTTTTATTTTTGATCAGTTTGATGACTTCTGGTGCCATTTCTGGAGAAACTGCCGGGCAACCAAAACTTCTTCCTAAATGGCCGGTACTGTTGATTGCCTGCTGACTCACATAATCAGCCGCGTGCACTACAATATCTCTTGCGCGTGCGTTAGAATTAAAACCATTATCCATACCATCCAACCGAAGCGAACGGCCGTGTTTGCCGTTGTAAATTTCTCCCGTAAGGTAAAAACCCAAACTACTTTGGTGCGAGCTGTCAATGTTAGAAAACTGATTGGCCATATCATCACCGCTGCCTTGTCCGTGCGCAACCCAGGTATTTAACAGCAAAGCAGCATTTTGCAAATCAACAATCCACATGCGTTTGCTACAGCTTGATTTGTTAAAATCTACAATGGTGAGGATCGAATTATCCTGATTTAAATGTTTTATTTTTTTCAGATTTAGATAACCCGTAACTGCTTTGGCAAAAACATCTAAATTTAAACCCGCAGCATACAAGTTGGCCGTTTCATAAACATTGCTGAGGTAGGATGAATACAAAACTGCCGATGGCGATAAAGTATTGTTGCTTTTAACAGGTGTAAAAGTGTTTTCCTGCTGAGAATAGCCCAACAAAAATTTTGGATCAGAACCGATAATGGTAATAGAAAGTGCAACAGAAAGCAAAATTGATTTTTTAAAAAAATTTTTGTTCATGTATGTCCTTGGTTTGAAAATCTCTATACGTAAATTACTGTAATCTGGTTGTTTACTATCTTAAATTTAAAGAATTTACTGCATAAATCCAAATTTTATTACTTAAAGATTGATTGAGATATACGCGCAAATTTAACTTTTATTGTAGATTATAATTATTTTTTTTCGTTTGACTAAATAGTTATATGTTTAAAATTGAAGCATGTTTGTTTTAAAAAATTGATGCTGTTTTTATCGATATAAATTTGTAAACCCAAACGATTAACGCCTAATTTGTACCGTTTAAAAAAATAAAAATCAATAATATGGGATTCGATCAATATCACGAACCAGTCAGCGAGCTGCCAGAAAAAACCAGAACTTTTGCACGTATGATTGCTTCGCTGTCCGAAGAAGCCGAAGCAATCAATTGGTACGAGCAACGTATTGCCGTAGAAAAAGACGATCAGGCAAAAGCAATTATGCAAAATGCGCAGAAAGAAGAATTTAAACATTTTGGCATGGATCTGGAATTCCTGCTTCGCCAAAAACCTGATTGGCGCGCCACCGTGCAAGCCATTTTATTTCAGGCCGGCGATATTGTAGAGTTAGGCGAAAAAGGCGAACACGCTGCCGATTAAAAATTTCTATTCAAATAAAAAACCAGATCGTTAAGAGCGATCTGGTTTTTTTATGCCGATAAAAACAGCATGCTGTTTTTATTGGCTAATTTTTGTTGAACTCGGAAGTGGTGTGAAATTCTATTTCCGGAAAATCACGTTTGGCCAAACCGATCATGTAATCGTTATCGGCCAGAAAAACTGTGTTGCCATCTTTGTCCAAGCCAATTTGATGTTGCTTTCGGAACATAATTTCTTCCATTTTCTTTTTGTCTTTGGAAGTTAGCCAGCTGGAACGCTTAAAAGTTAACGGCCGAAAATGGCATTTCGCGCCATATTCGTGCTCTAATCTAAAGCTGATCACTTCAAACTGCAATTCGCCAACTGTGCCTACAATTTTGCGGTTTCCAGGTTGCTGGATAAATAATTGCGCAACGCCTTCTTCCGTTAATTGCTGGATGCCTTTTTCCAGCTGCTTGGTTTTCATTGGATCAGCGTTTTCTACTTCCTTAAAAATCTCCGGAGAAAAACTTGGAATTCCTTTAAACTGAAGGATTTCGCCTTCCGTCAGCGTGTCGCCGATTTTAAAATTTCCGCTATCGTACAAACCAACCACATCGCCGGGCCATGCTTCTTCTACCAGACTTTTTTCGTTTGCCATAAAATCCATTGGGTTACTAAATTTTAATTTTTTGCCGAGGCGCGTATGATAATAAAACTTGTTCCGTTCAAACTTCCCGGAACAAATCCTTAAAAAAGCAATCCGGTCGCGGTGATTTGGGTCGAGATTTGCATGGATTTTAAATACAAAACCGGTAAAAGGTTTCTCGGTTGCCAAAACTTCGCGTTCGGTTGCTTCGCGGCTTTTCGGACTTGGGGCGATGTTGATAAACGTATCCAGTAACTCGCGGATACCGAAATTATTGATTGCGCTGCCAAAAAAAACCGGTGCTAGCAAACCGTCCAGATAAAGCTCTGTATCTAACTTGCCGTAAACGCCGTTGATCAGTTCCAGATCATCTTTTAAACCCGAAATTTCTTTGGGCTGAAGAAATTCCGTCAGCGATTCATCATCTAAATTTTCAGCCTGAATAATTGGTTTGGTAACTTTGGATTTATCGGGCTGAAACAAATTAAGCTGTTTGTTATAGATGTTGTAAACGCCTTTAAACGTGTAACCTTGCCCGATTGGCCAGGAAAGCGGACACAAACTCAGGCTTAGTTTTTTCTCAATCTCGTCCAGCAAATCGAAAGAATCTTTGCCCTCACGGTCCATTTTATTGATAAAAATAATCACCGGCGTGTTGCGCATCCGGCAAACGCCCATTAGCTTTTCAGTTTGCTCTTCTACGCCTTTTACGCTGTCAACCACCAAAATTACGCTATCAACTGCGGAAAGTGTGCGGTAAGTATCTTCCGCAAAGTCTTTGTGGCCAGGCGTATCCAAAATGTTAATGCGTTTATTTTTATACTCAAAACCCATCACCGAAGTAGCCACAGAAATGCCACGCTGCTTTTCAATCTCCATAAAATCCGAAGTATTGCTTTGGCTGGCCTTGTTCCGTTTAATGGTTCCGGCGGTATTGATCGCACCACCGAATAATAAAAATTTTTCTGTTAATGTGGTTTTACCGGCATCGGGGTGACTGATAATGGCAAAAGTTTTTCGTTTTTCAATTTCTGGATAATCCATATATAATTGCTGCGGCCTGCGGTTTGGCAACAGTATTTCGGGTTAAATTTTTTATGAGTGAAGCCGTAAAAGCATAGCCAGTTAGGCAAATGCTGCTTCTAATCTGCAAAGATAATTAATAGTTAGGGATTGGAAAATACGCATCGTTGCACAAATTTTAGGTGCTAAAAGAAGCATGGCACATCAAAAACCGGTTTTCTGGAAAATGTATGATAAACATTTTTAAAAATATACTGTTCAAAAATATACATTGGTTTATTTCTGTTTTTAATAAAAAAGTGTGAATTACTAATTTTTAATATGTTACTCCAGATTTGAGCTGAGACCGTACAAGTGTAAACGAAGTGAACAGCTTCTTTTATGACTGATTAACTGACACTATAACATGACTAAAAAAGTTCTGATTTTTGATGATGATGAAGATATACTGGCTATCTGTACCTATATTTTGGAGGAACAGGGCTGGGAAGTAAGTACGTTTTCTAATTGCAATAACATTATTGAAAAAGTAGAAAGTATTATGCCAGAAGTAATTTTGATGGACAACTGGATTCCGGATTCTGGTGGAATTGTGGCTACTCAGGCTATTAAGCAGCACGAACGCTTAAAAAGTATTCCGGTCATTTATTTTTCTGCCAATAACGATATCAAAACGCTGGCCCAACAGGCAGGTGCCGATTCTTTTTTAGCCAAACCTTTTGATCTGGAAGAACTAGAAAATATAGTTAATCAGGTTTCAGTTCACTGATTTTTCTTCAATCTTAACCAAAACTAAAACAACCCATAATTTATGTCACCAAAACCACTTAACCGTTTTTGGCCAACTGCCGGATTAGCAATTATTGCTGGCATGCGCACCATGGCACCGCTTTCTGCTTTAAGCGGCTATTTGTCTAAAGCACCGCTACCTTTGCTGGAAGGATTTCCGTTTGGATTTTTGCAGAAAAAATATGTAGCAATCGGTTTAAAAGCTTTAACCCTTGCAGAAATGGCTGGCGACAAAAAGCCAGATACACCGGCAAGAATTGTAAAAGAAGGTTTAATCGGGCGAGGCATAAGTGGTGCTATAGTTGGAGCGGCCATTTACAAATCCAGAAATGGCAGTGCAATTGGCGGCGCAATTTTAGGCGGAACAGTTGCTGTTGCAGCAACTTATGGTTCTTATTTACTTCGGAAAAAAGTAGTAGAAAATTCCACCGTAAATGACCCAACAATTGGTGTAGTTGAAGATATGATTGCGCTGCAAGGTGCTTCTTTTATCCTGTAAATTTTAAGCTGTTTGAAGCGTTTTTTAGCTTGATTTTACTGTGTTAAACAAGCGTCATCTTAGCTAATATTCCAGCTTGAAACGGGCGATTATTTGTATTTTTAATCATGCAAATAAGCGAGATTTTTGAGGATATAAAAGAAGCAATTTTACCGGAAAGTGATTACAAGCCCTATAAATTATGGATGCCGAAACGCGTTGTTATTACTCCAGACGCGTTAAAAGAGCCATATGGACAGGAGTTGTATGAGCGTATAACCAGCAAAGGTTTACCCGTAGAAATTATGAAAAACAACCGCATCACCGGTTTACGTGGTGCTACTGAACGCGAAACTTATAAAATTGCCAAAAATACTTTAGCTATAGTTAATGCGCCACCAAGTGCGTTTAATTTGCGACCAATTCCGCCTTCTGCTGATTGGCAGTTTCATTTGGCAGAAGGTTGCCCGGCGCATTGCCAGTATTGTTATCTGGCTGGTAGTTTATCTGGTCCGCCAGCGATTCGGGTATTTGCTAATTTGCCTTCAATTTTAGAAAGTTTACACCGGTTTGAACGCTTAAATCAGCCTACCACTTTTGAAGCCAGTTGTTATACCGATCCATTAAGTTTGGAACATTTAACCGGCGGACTGGAAAAAACCATTAAGTTTTTTGGTGAGCGCGAAAATAGCTTTTTACGTTTTGTTACAAAGTTTGATGCGATACAACCGTTGTTAGATATTCCACACAACGGCCACACTCGTTTTAGATTAAGTTTGAATGCAGAACCAGTTGCAAAACGTTTGGAAGGTGGCACGGCTTCTGTTCCGGCCCGGATTAAAGCTTTACGAAAATTAGCACAGCCAAAAGCAATGGGTGGCGGTAATTATCCAATCGGGATTGTACTGGCACCAATTATGCCGATACCGGATTGGCGAGAGCATTATACAGCTTTGTTTGAGCAGCTTTCGGCTAATTTGGATTTTAATTGTGATCTGACTTTTGAGTTGATCAGCCACCGCTTTACGCCGGGTTCTAAAGATGTTTTGATGGAATGGTATCCAAATACCAGCCTGGAAATGGATGAAGCTTCCAGAGCAACCAAAACCAATAAATTTGGTGGCACCAAATATGTTTACACTAAAGAGGTAATGAAAGAGTTAAAAACCTTTTTTGAGCAGCAGATTGCTATGCGTTTTCCGCAGGCTTCAATTTTGTACTGGACGTAAGCTGCTCGCGCAATTCGCGGCGTGTAGCTGTTCCGGCTTTTTTGAGGTAAGGAATAAAATAGATGACAGAAATAACGCCTGCAATTCCTTCCGCAGAAACAATTAGCGAGGCACCAAAATAGTGCGCCATAAAACCAATAACCAAACTGCCGATTGGTGCCATGCCCTGAAAAGCCATCACATAATAACTGATTACGCGGCCGCGCATACTTTCGTCCACGTGCGTTTGGATGTAAGTATTGGAGGCAGCAATTTGCGACATCATTCCAAATTCTGCCGCCATAATAAAGCATAAAGCCAACGGAAAAATTCCGGTAACAGAAAACAAAAACAAGCTGATGGCAAACTGTGCGCAACCGTAGCCAATAACCTTGAGCAGGCTTGTACCAGGTTTTAAAGTAGCCATATAAACGGCACCGCCCAGCGCGCCTAAACCTGATACTGCGTTTAGCCAGCTAAAAGTAGCTACGTTGCCATGGAAAACATCCGTTGTAAAAACCGGCAGCAAAGTGGTGTATGGCATGACAAAAAAACTGGTGCAGGCCATCAGCAAAATAACCGAACGCAAACCCGCATGGTGCTGCAAATAGCTGTAACCTTCTTTTAATCCGTGCCAAATATCTTGCTTGATAATTTGCTTGGTTTCCGGCGGAATTTTCATCAGCATTAAAGAGGCAATCACCGCTACAAAACTCAAAAAGTTGGCTGCAAAACATACACCTTCGCCAAAACTGCTCAAGATAAATCCGGCCGCAACCGGCCCAAGTAATCTGGCCAGCGTAACCATAGATGAATTTAAGGCAATGGCATTTGGCAAATCTTTTTTATCATCAATCAGCAAAATCATCAGCGATTGCCGTGCTGGCGTATCAAAAGCATTTATAATTCCTAAAACTACGCTTAAACCAATAATTATTGCCATATTATAATGCTTGGTTAACACCACTAATGCCAGCAATCCGGCCTGAATCATAGAAGCTATCTGCGTGTAAAACAGCACTTTATATCTGCTGTGCCGATCTGTTAACGCGCCGCCGTAAGGAGATAGCAGCATGATCGGGATTTGGCCGGCAAAAACCACCAAACCCAGCATCAGTTCAGAATGTGTGAGCCGGAAAACCAGCCAGCTTACGGCCATCCGTTGCATCCAAGTACCAATCAGGGAAATGGCCTGACCGGAAAAATACAACCTGAAATTTGGATATTTTAAAGCCCTGACGGCGGTTAAATTCATGCTGAAAATGTAATGCTTCTTTTATCGTACCAAAAATTAAGAAGTTGTTTTTTGGGCGAGATTATTTTTTTCTTTAACAACTGGTATTTCCGGTTTTGGTTTCTGCGGAGATGCTGTTTTTACCGGTAAATTTTTGGTGCTGCGGATGATCGATTCTTTAGAAACCGGCCGGTCTTTTGGTTTCCAGATAAAACCTTTCAAAATTTTCTGATCATCTTTCAAACCATCTGTCGGATAAATTTGACCATCTGGTTTACTCAAAAAAGCAATTTTACTGGGCTTGTTTTCTTTCAGCTGAATACGGATCCGACTGCTTAGCGAATGGTTCATTTTTACAGCTTTATCCTTTTCGTAATCAAAATACACACTTTCCGCATTGCCATCCACATAAAGCGTATTCAGTTTATTGTTGCTGAAAATACCACGGATTTTTTTGCCCGAAACCTGATTAAAACTGGTCGAATCGCCCTGCGTGTTTACCACAAAAGAATGTCGGATCAAATCCATATTGTCCAGTTTTCGGTTTTTCATCTGCAGGAAAATCGTGTCGGCTGTCAGTTGCGAACCTTGCGTCCAGATAATTGGTTTGCGGTAACAGCGCACCAGCGAATCACTGTTGCTAAATGTAATGGAATCGGCTACGGCCTGCAAATCCGACTTAAAAATCTTCGCACGCGGCCAGGCGTTTATCACTCTGATACGCGAAGTATCACTCAAAAGCACTTTGCGTGAAGCGTAAACCGGATCATTTTCCAGTGCTTTCCGAAGCGAATCCTGCTGTGCTTTTTTAATCGCTTTCAGCGCCAAAGTATCCACCACACGTTTTTTCTCCGGTTTGGGCAAAATCATTTTACCAAAAAATTCGCGGTGCAGGTAAGTGGTGTCTTTAAAATTCCGCAAATTTAAATCAACCGCTTCCAGATCGTTTTTGCCTTTTAATTTTGGTTTGGGGCGAGGCTTTCCGCGGAGCGCACTATCCACCAAACCTGCCAGCCGAAGCTGTTCCTGCCTGATTTTGTGCGTTTTAAACGTGGTAATGTAAGTGTCCAAAGTATCTCCGGATAAATAGGTAGAATCGCGGCGCAAAATCATAGTGTCTCTTTGCAAACGTGTAGCAGGTTTTTCTGCAGCCAGTGTTTGGATTGATGACTTTGCAGGCGATGCTGTTTTTACCGTACTTTTTTTAGTGCCCGCAGCAGTAGTTGGCGTTGCCGGAGCAGATTTCTTTTTAACTGCATATTTTTCTGGATGATGCAAGGAATCTTTGTTAACAGAATCGCGCTGCTCGGTAACCAAAATTACGTACGCATTTTTGGTGGCCACCACGCGATCTTTGCTTTTATCGTAATTGGCCAGATCGCCAAACAAGGTTGTCCGCTGCTCTTTATCTACAAAAACCACATGATTTGCAGCGCGGCCCAAACCTGCAATATCATCAAAAAACAACGTATCGCCAACCATCGTTTTTGAGCCTTGCTGATAGCGGTTATTTTTCGTTCCCAGAGCCTGCCGGTTGTTGGTATTGTACGTGCCAAATTCGGTGTAAAGCGTATCCGTTTTCTGGTAAATATGCGTTGGACCGTAGAAATAAGCGATCTTGGAATTGGAATTATAACGCATCGTATCTGATTTTACGATGGCATCTTTTCCGGTCAAAACCACATTGTATCGAAAGTAAGCATCACGCGAAAAACCAAAATAATAGCCGTTTTTGCTCACTAAATTGTTTTCGTTTTGGGTGAGTTTTCCGCCATCGGTATAAGTTCCGTAACGCGTTAACGTGTTGTAATTCAGATGATCTGTAGTTAAAACGGCATCTTTATCAACTAAACGCACATTGTTGGTGAGGATGGCAATGTGCGTATTGCCGTTGTAATTCAGCAGATCAGAATAAACATTCAGCGTATCGGCCTGATGAATAATTACGTGGCCGAAAGCATCAAAAGCGTTTCTCTGCGGATAAAAATAAGCACTGTCGGATTGCAGCGTTGTGTTCTCATGCTGAAACGTGCCGTTGTAAACCTTAAAAAAATCAACACCATTTGATTTGTCACCGACTGTTCGGGCAGAGGAAACCAAATGGACAACAGATGGCTTTTTTTGTGCCGAAACCACAATCGTAAGCAGCAAAAAACAAAACGTAATCCAGAATTTATGCACGTACAAAATTAATTTTTTGGTTGGGTAATTAAATCATTTATTTTGGCCTGATGCTGCCCGTCCAACAATTTCAGGAATTTATAGCATGCCATGCTTTGTTTAGCGCACCAAAAAAGGTGCTGGCAGCAGTTAGCGGCGGCAAAGATTCTGTTTTACTGGCACATCTGCTTAAAAGTTCGGGCTTTGATTTTGCCGTGGCACATTGCAACTTTCAGCTGCGCGGAGAAGAAGCAAAGCGTGATGAAATTTTTACTTCAAATTTAGCCAAACAGCTGCAAGTTCCGTTTTTTTTAACACACTTTAACACGGCGGATTACGCTGCCGAAAAACACATTTCCATCCAAATGGCCGCCCGCGAACTGCGCTACAACTGGTTTGAAAAAATTTGTTTTGAAGAAAATTTTGATGTGATTGCCACCGCACATCACCAAAATGATGCGGTAGAAACCGTTTTGCTAAACTTAACGCGCGGCACCGGAATTGCCGGAATGCACGGCATTTTACCCAAAAACGGACGATTAGTCAGGCCGATGCTGTTTTTATCGAGGGAAAATATAGATCAAATTTGTGCCGAAGAAAAACTGGATTTTGTGGAAGACAGTTCCAACGCTTCCACAAAATATGCGCGCAACAAAATCCGGTTGGAAATAGTGCCGAAGCTGAAAGAAATCAACCCAAAACTGGAGAAAACATTTGAACAAAACCTGCAACGTTTCCGCGAATTAGAGCAATTGCTGCAACAAAATTTACAGGTTTTACGTGATGCTGTTTTTATCAACCTAAATTCGGAAACGCGGATTAAAATTTCAGAAATTAAAAAATTGCATCCGCAGCAATTGTTAACTTTTGGTTTGCTACGCGAATTTAATTTCAGCGAGCAAATTGTAGCAGATTTGCTGCTTTCGCTGGAAAAACATGCCGGAAAAATATTTGAATCGCCTTCTCACCAAATTGTTTTAGATCGGGAAGAGATCATTATTCAGCCTAAAAAAATACCGATAAAAGAAGCATTGCTGATTAATGAAGATCAGCAGGAAATTTATTTTCAAAGTTTCAGGTTGAAACTTTTGCATGATGACAGCGCGCTGATCATCAAAAATAATCCAATGGCAACTTCGGTTGATGTAGAAAAACTGATTTTTCCGCTCACTATCCGCAACTGGCAAACTGGCGATTTTTTTTATCCGCTGGGCATGAATCACAAGCAAAAACTGAGTGATTTTTTGGTGCAGCAAAAAGTTCCACTCAATCAAAAAAAACAAATTCCGCTACTTGTAAATGGCAACCAGGAAATTGTGTGGATTGGTGGTTTCCGGCTGGATAACCGCTATAAAGTGCAGCCCGACAGCAAAAAAGTTGTTATCTTCGAACTGTTCAACACCAATTTATGAGTATAAAACCGGCTTTTACAGAAAAGCAATATTTGGGCCGCGAGTTCATTCCGATCACCATTCGTTTGGCTTTGT
>JBPBQN010000009.1:0-21361 GCA_050954865.1 Janthinobacterium lividum
CAAATCCATCCGCGGCAGCGACCCAAATGCTGCTGTTTATTGGCTGGCTCGGATGATTGCCGGCGGCGAAGATGCTTCTTTTATTGCCCGAAGATTGCTGATTTTGGCTTCCGAAGATATCGGCAATGCTAACCCAAATGCACTGCTGCTGGCCAACACTTGTTTCCAGTCGGTTAATGTAATTGGCTGGCCAGAATCGCGGATTATCCTTTCGCAAACCGTAGTTTATCTGGCAACATCAGCAAAAAGCAATGCCAGTTACGAAGCCATCGGCAAAGCGCAGCAACTGGTTGCACAAACCGGCGATTTGCCTGTGCCGCTGCATCTCCGCAACGCACCAACCAAACTGATGAAAAACATTGGTTACGGCAAAGAATACCAATATGCGCACGCTTTTGAAGGTAATTTTGCTGATCAGGAATATTTGCCGGAAACGATCAGCGGTACTAAACTTTATCAGCCAGGACAAAATCCCGCAGAAAACAAAGCACAAGAGCATTTAAAAAAGCTTTGGAAAGGAAAGTATGGGTATTAATTCTTTGCAATCTTTTATCTAAAATACTTACTTTACGTGCAAATTGAACCGATGACCGGAATTTTCTTTCAGCACGAAATTAGATCTTTTATGCGCACGGTGGGCGCGGGCAAAGGCATCGCCATAAAAGTAATTATGGGTATTTTGATTTTGTACCTGTTTTTAAATGTGCTGGCACTTGGTTTTTTTATGGATAAATTGCTGGAAGAGATTTTTCCGAATGAAGATCTGATCACCTCTTTTTGCAAACTTTTGCTGTATTACTTTTTGTTTGATTTGTTGTGGCGTTTTCAATTGCAGGAATTGCCTACGTTGCAGGTTCAGCCTTACCTGCATTTGCGCATCAAAAAAAATGCAGTTATTCGGTATTTGTCGCTTGCTTCCTTGCTTTCGGCTTTTAATTTATGGCCGCTCGTGCTGTTTTTACCCTTCATTTTTAAAGTAATTTGGGTTGATGCCGGACACGCAACTGCCTTGATTTTTGTGCTTGCAATTGCAGCGTTAACCGTTTTTAACAACTATTTAAGCTTGTTTATCAAACGGAAAGCCAACTTAAACGGCTGGGTTTATATTGGTTTTGCACTATTGCTGGTGCTGGTTACCACAGCAGATTTTTCCTGGCATTTATACTCGATCCGAAACTTGTCTTTTGCATTTTTTGGCGGATTGCTGCATCAACATTATCTGGTTTTGCTGCCGGTTATTTTAGCTGCGGCAATGTATTTCGCTAATTTCATTTATCTTAAAAACAACCTTTATTTAGAAGAACTCAGCAGCAAAAAAAACACCTATAAAAACAGTACTGATATTCCGTTCTTCGGACGTTTTGGCAAAGTTGGCGATCTGGTTTCTAACGAAATCAAACTCATTTTACGCAATAAACGAAGCCGTTCTGCTTTCATCATGACGGGTGCATTCCTGTTTTATGGCTTACTTTTCTACACCAATAAAACGTATGGCGAAGGCATGAAACTGTTTTGCGGCACATTCATGACGGGTTTGTTCATTATTAATTACGGTCAGTTTATGTTTAGCTGGCAAGGCTCTCACTTTGATGGAATTTTGATCAGCAAAGTTTCTTTTAAAGATTTTTTGAGGGCGAAATTTTTGCTGTTTACCAGCGTTTCCACCTTAGCTTTTTTGCTCACGCTGCCTTACGTTTACTTTGGCTGGCACGTAATCTTCGTCCATTTCATGATGTATTTGTGGAATATCGGCGTAAACACCGTCATCGTGCTGTTTTTTGCCAACCGAAATTACAAACGCGTTGATCTGTCTAAAGGCGCATCTTTTAATTGGGAAGGCGTTGGTGCCACACAAATGCTGATGGGTTTCCCAATTTTGCTGGCTCCTTTTATTATTTACTGGCCAATTTCCTGGCTCGGCCATGCTGATGTTGGCTTGATTTTACTCGGTTTGACCGGAATTATTTTTGTGCTGACCCGAAATTATTGGATTAAACAGTTGGAAGCAGATTTTGAACAAAAAAAATATACCATTGCCGAAGGTTTCAGAAACAAATAATCATGATTGAAATTAAGAATCTAACCAAAACCTACGCTGGCGTTACGGTTGTAAATATTCCTCACTTAAACATTAGAAAAGGCGAAACTGTCGGTTTGGTTGGAAATAATGGTGCCGGAAAAACTACACTTTTTCGCATGATTCTGGATTTGATCCGGCCGGAAAGCGGCGAGGTTTTATCCAATGGAAAAAATGTAATGCAGGATGAACAGTGGAAAGATTACACGGCTTCGTACTTAGATGAAGGTTTTTTAATTGATTATCTCACGCCGGAAGAATATTTTTATTTTGTGGGAAGCCTGCACGATCAAAACAAGGCTTTTGTAAATGAAAAGCTGGTTGGTTTAACCGATTTTTTTAATGGCGAAATCTTGGAAAAAGGCAAATATATCCGTGATCTTTCAAAAGGAAACCAGTGCAAAGTTGGCGTGGCAGCTTGTCTCCTTCAAAATCCGGAAATTTTAATGCTCGATGAGCCTTTTGCCAACATCGATCCAACCACGCAAATCCGACTGAAAAATCTACTCAAAAATTTAGGCCATAAAAACAGCATGACTACTATTGTTTCCAGTCATGATTTAAACCACGTAACCGATGTTTGTCAGCGTATTTTGCTGATGGAAAAAGGACAGATTATCAAAGACATCGAAACCAATTCCAACACGCTGGAAGAGCTGGAAAATTATTTTGCTGTATAATTTTGGAAATGATTACAATCAGACATGCTACGCTGGCAGATGTAAAAACCATACATCTTTTAGCACATCAAATTTGGTGGCCAACGTATTCGGATATTCTGGAAAAAGAGCAGATTAGTTTTATGCTCGATTTATTTTATACAGAAGCTAAGCTGAAAAAATACATCAGCACTGGTGAACAAAGTTTTGTGCTTTTAACTGAAAACGAAAACCCAGTCGCTTTTGCCGCTTTTGCTGCCGATCGTGATCAGGAGGAAATTATGATTCTGGAAAAAATTTATTGCCTGCCCGAAACACAGAGAAAAGGTTACGGCCGCCAGTTAATTGATTTTGTGGCCACGCAAGCTAAACTTGCCGGAAAATCATTACTGCAGCTCTACGTTCACCGCGAAAACAAAGCCAAAAACTTTTATGAAAGAATGAATTTTAAGGTGATAAAAGAAGTAAACCGCCCGCTGGACAAATATATATTAACAGATTTTGTGATGCAGAAGGAATTGTAAAATATAGTATTTAAGATTTTCTTCTGAGTGCCTCAATGTTTCCCAAGTCTTTTGCCCGGCCCGATGCCTATTTATTAATAATAAAATCTTTAATATTAATGTAGGTAATTTCAAGGCCATCTACTTCTGCGTTTATCTTACCTTTATAAGCATCTTCAAAATTAACACCAGAAATTGAGTTTAAAATATCAATCCTTAACGGTGGATAACCTAATTGTGTAACATGATTTTCTTTTATAAAATCTTCTTGAGTCAGTCCTAAAGATCCAAATCCATAGTCTTTTAAAACCTGTACCATTTTATGTGCATTATACTTGGCTTAATCCATATATCCAAATCACCTGTGTGCCTCGGCCGCCCATGAAAAGCCAAAGCATGTGCACCTACTATCTGTATTCAACCCGATGAACGTTCAATAGCTCTATAAAATCAATAAAATCTTTTTCAAAAATCATAAAGATCGCTGTGTAACTACTTTTTCAAATTTTGTTGGATAAGAACCATTCAGCCAAGTGTAATAACTGATTCTTAAGCGTGTAACTTCCGCAAGCCTCTCTGAAGGCGTTTTAGATAACCAGAACTGTACATCAGCATAATCTTCATCATCCATTTTAACATGACTTACGACCATTGCCATTTTTCTTTCCATATCTAAATATAATCAGTAAAAACGGATTAGTAGCAACTTACTCCTCCAGTTTAGGAATCCGCTTTGGCGTATCTTTTCCGCTCACAATCGTTCTGGAACTTAGGGCAATTGCGCGGATGGTGGCCGTAATATTATCAACATCCATCGAAGCAAATTCGTCTTTTACGCTGTGATATAATTTATCAGAATCAATCTGATCGGTAGAAATGGTATGCGCCGGTACGCCAACTCTGGCCAGCGAAGCATTATCACTTCTGTAAAATAAATTTTGCTCCGGATAAGGGTCAGGATAAAATTTAAACGCGGTTCCTTCCAGGTTTTTTTGCAGGATCGGACCAAAATCAGACCGTTCAAAACCGGTGATAAAAGCCGAGTTTGCGCCAAATTTAGATTGCTTGCCAATCATTTCAATATTAAACATGGCTACTGTTTTTACCGGGTCAATCTGGGTGGCAAAATAAGCCGAACCATATTCACCGATTTCTTCTGCTGTAAAAGCTACAAAAATCAACGTACGTTCGTTGTTGTTCAGCTTTTTGTAATAACGCGCCAGTTCAATTACGGCCGTTGTTCCGCTGGCATCGTCATCCGCGCCGTTGGCAATTGAATCGCCATTTACGGCTTTGATAATTCCCAAATGATCGTAATGACCGGAAAAAACAATGTATTCATCCGGTTTGGTTTTTCCAGGAATCATGCCAGCGATGTTAAACAAAGGCAGCTTTTCTACTTTGCCGGAATAGCTGGCGGCAAAAGCTTTCACTTCGGTAAAATCGCCTAAAACAAAAACGATTTGTTGGTTCGGGTTTGCTTCTTTTCTGATGTTTCCGCCAGCATTTCGCCCAGCAATCCGTTTAAAATAAGCTTCAAAACGCGGATCAACCAGCACCAGCGTTTTTTTATTGCTGCCCATGATTTTGCCGTATTCCGTTCTAAAATCGTCGCCCGTTTTGATTTTCACTACTTCCACATCTGCATTATTGCTCCACGTAAAAGTTGGCGTGCCACTAACTGCCGTTACATTTTCTTTCGGAATGATGTTGTTATTGATGGAAGCTGAAACAGAAATCGGCATACTTTTGGTCATGCTGAAATTCTGCCTGAAATCTTTATTTCCTGCAAGTGGTTGTAAGCCAGCGGTTTTATATTCGTTTTCGATAAACTTCGCTGCTTTTTCAATGCCTGGCGTAAATGTGGCGCGGCCTTGCATATCATCCGCAGAAAGCGTTTTGATGATGCGTTCCACATCAGTTTTGCTGATCAATTGCTCGGGTGTTTGAGCGAAAACCTGACAACAAAAAAAGGCAGGTAAAAATAGTATCCAATTTAATTTCATATTTCGTTGGGTTGAAATGATCTGCCGAAGCAAAGAATCATTGCCGAAAAATACAATTTTAAACCGAACCCGAAAAAACTATGCTAAAAGAAGCATCAGGTTTTTAAATCCTCACGCTCCAGTTTGCGGTCTGCGCGCTTGCTGATGCTGTTTTTAACCACAGAAATATTGGTATTGATGCGATGATCCTGCACGGCATCTGTTACGGTCATGTCTTGCTCCATATCCTTTTCGGCGAAGTGAATATTTGCTTCTTCCGTTTTGCCCAAAGCCACATCGTACGGACCTTTCGGCGACATGAGCTTAACCAAAACCGGCAAACATTCAAACAAGATAAATAAATAACCGATGAAAGATTGCGCCAGATAAGTATCCAGATCGCGCGTGCCGTTGGTATTGTAGGCAAGCTGACCCAACGCCCAATTCCGGTCGGAAAAACCAGCTACATTGGATAAACTATCCAACTGACGATCATTAAATAATTTGGTATCGGTTACGCCTTCCACGTTTTTTCGGTTAGCAATGTATTGATCCATTTTAAGCTGATCATCGCGTACGGTATTCAAACGCGCTTCTTTTTCCTTCAAAACCGCATCTTTTTGCTTGGCATATGTTCCGAAACCGGTTTTGCCAGAAGTCTGGTTGGTTTTATCACCAAAAATTTCCTGATTTAATTGGTAACGAGAGCGCGTAATATCTTTTTGTAGAGAATCCCTTTCGGCTTTAATATCGGCAGCTTTGCTCAAATCCATACCATACTTTTTGTTGAAAGTGATGTTCATGGTATCGATTTTAGAGCGCTGGCCTTTGAGGTAAGATGTTTTGAGTTTGTTGCGGATTTCTTTATCAAAAATCTTCAGTTCCAGCGGACGAGAAATGACAATTCCGATCATAATCGCCAGCAAAATCCGCGGTGTAGCCTGCAAAATCTGCGAATTGGTAGAACCACGTTTGTTGATACTTCCAACAATATAACGGTCCATATTGAAAATGGCCAAACCCCAGATCAACCCAAACAAAATGGCAAAAAACGGTGCGCCGGGATTTCCGCTGAACACAAAATACATGGCATAACCGCCAGACATCGAGGCAAACAGCGCTGTAAAAAATATGGTTGCGCCGATGCCTACGTATTTATTCAGCTCGATAGGATACTTTTTCAGTGTATCCACATGCACGCCAGAGCAGAACCAGAAAAAACGGTTTACTTGTTTCATTTTTCAAAAGTACATAACAAAAATGCTATCCGGCTCATATTTAGGTTGATGCTGCTTTTACCAGTGCTTTTTTTACCTGGTAAAAACAGTATGGTTGGAGAACGGCCATTCGCAGGAATAATTATTTACCGGCGGTTAAATTTGATTTTTAAAATCAATTAAAGCTTTAACTTTGAAACATAATCTAACAAAAAATGAAAGAAATAAGCGTTCAGGAACTGAAAGAAAAAATGGATTCGGGTGAAGATTTTCAGCTGATTGATGTGCGGGAAGATTTTGAGTACGAAATGTCTAACCTGGGCGGCGAACTGATTCCGCTGAGTGGAATTTTGATCGAATCCGGCAAAATCGATAAAACAAAACCTGCCGTGGTAATGTGTCGCAGCGGAAAACGTAGTGCCGCAGCCATTATGCAGCTGGAGCAACAAGGATTTACAGATTTGTATAACCTGAAAGGTGGCATGCTGGCCTGGGCAGACGAGATTGACCCGGAAATACAGGTTTACTAAAATGGGCGCTAAACTGCTGCTCAACATCCTGTACAATTTAAGTATTATTTTGTGCGTGTTTCTGATTTACTGGAGCTTTAATCACCAACGCTATGATTGGATAGCAGCTGCCATTTTTATCATCGTAGTAGCTATCATCCTCAAAATCAGGCTGGCAAAAGAAGTACGCGCACTTCAGAAAAAATCAAACCTTTAAGTTTAAATTATATGCTGCTCATTATTCTGGGTGTTATCCTGCTGGTTGTTGGCAACACGTTTAAACGTATGCCATCCATCAATCCAGCTTATAGTCCGGTTATTTCTATTGCCGGCATTGCCATACTGCTTTTAGGCATTAGTTTTTCGATGTTTAAAGTGATTGAACCCGGCAAAGTAGGCGTAAAAACGTTGTTCGGCAAGGTAGAAAATGACGTGCTGCCGAGCGGTTTGCACTTGATAAATCCGTTTGTAGATGTAACCACGTTTGATGCCAAAACCCAGAATTATACCATGAGTGGCATGAGCAACGAAGGCCAGAAAGAAGGCGACGATGCCATCCGTATTTTATCTGCGGATGGTTTGGAGGTTACGATAGATTTATCGGTTTTATTTAGGTTGAAGGCTGATCAGGCTCCGTTTATCTTACAAAATATTGGTGCCGATTATCTGGATAAGATTGTGCGGCCGGTTTCGCGCACGGCCATCCGCGATAATGCCGTTTATTATGAAGCGGTGGCTTTGTATTCAACCAAAAGACAGGAATTTCAGGATAAAATTTACCGTACCATCAGTGAGAGTTTTGCCAAACGCGGACTGGAACTGCAACAATTATTGATTCGGAATATTACTTTGCCGCAATCCGTTCGGGCAACTATCGAATCAAAAATCAATGCCGAGCAGGACGCGCAAAAAATGCAGTTTGTGCTGCAAAAAGAACGTCAGCAAGCCGAACAAAAACGCATACAGGCGCAGGGAATTGCAGATTATCAGCGTATTATCGCCACCAATTTAACTGAACAGCAGTTGCAGTACGAATCCATCCAGGCGCAAAAAGCTATTGCATTATCTTCCAACACCAAAGTAATTATCATGGGAAACAGCAAAGGCACGCCGCTTATTTTGGGCGATAAAAACTAATGCTTCTTTTACCAGTGTTTTTTTGATCTCGAAATTGATATGATAAAAACAGTATCAACGCTGCTCATGCTCTTTTTAGCCATGTTTTTTGGTGATCAGCAAAACATCAAAGTTTACCTGATTGGCGATTCTACCATGGCTGATAAACAAATAAATACTTATCCAGAAACCGGTTGGGAAATGCCTTTTGCGCATTTTTTTGATCAAACGATAACAGTAGATAATCGTGCGCAAAATGGCAGAAGCACCAAATCTTTTATCGCTGAAAACCGCTGGCAACCAGTTGTGGATCAGTTACATGAAGGTAATTTTTTGCTGATTCAGTTTGGCCATAATGATGAAGTGCCAACCAAAAAAACTTACACGCCGGAAACCGATTTCAAAACCAATTTAATTAGGTTTGTTAAGGAAGCCAGAAGTAAAAAAGCCATTCCGGTTTTGATTACGCCCGTAGCCAGAAGAAAATTTAATGCCGATGGAAAAGTAGAAGATACGCACGCCGTTTATGCAGAAATTGTACGCAAAACGGCGCAGGAAAACCAGGTTCCGCTGATCGATCTGGACAAAGAAAGCATGGATTTGTTGCAGCAGTTCGGTCCGGAAAACTCCAAACTGCTGTTTAATCATTTGCAGCCTGGCGAACATCCTAATTATCCCGAAGGAAAACAGGATGATACGCATTTTAACGAGTTGGGCGCACGCAAAATGGCACAGCTGGTTCTGGCTGATATCAAACGTTTGCATTTGGGTTTGGCAGATCATATTATCAGTTCTGCCACTAAAAAATAGCCGGTAAAAGAAGCATCTCATGAAAAAATAAGATTAGTTTTTTTATTAATATTCGGAATTTTATTTGCAAAACAGATTGATGCACAGCCGGTTCCGTATCCTTATTTAAAAACGATTACGGTGGCGCAGAATGGAAGCGGAAATTTTAAAACGATCCAGGATGCGATTAATGCGGTTCGGGATTTATCGCAGGAAAAAGTTATAATCCATATCAAAAAAGGAATTTATCACGAAAAACTGATCATTCCAAGCTGGAAAATAAATATTGCTTTGGTTGGAGAAGACCGGGAAAACACGATCATCAGCAACAACAATTATTCCAGACAAAATCTGCCTGCCGGCAAAGATGCTTCGGGCAGAACGGCTTACAACACATACACTTCGTACTCGGTTTTGGTGCAGGGAAGGGATTTCTCCGCAGAAAACCTGACAATTGAAAATACCGCCGGCAGAGTTGGCCAGGCTGTTGCGCTTCATGTGGAAGGCGATCGTTGCATCATCAAAAACTGTAAGCTTTATGGCAACCAGGATACGTTGTACGCCGCAACGGAAAGCAGCCGCCAGTTTTACCAGAATTGCTATTGAAGGTACAACAGATTTTATTTTTGGTGAGGCAACGGCGGTTTTTCAAAATTGTACCATTAAAAGTTTGGTTAATTCTTTTATTACGGCAGCATCAACCACGCCTCGGCAAAAATTTGGTTTTGTGTTTTTGGGTGGTGAATTGATTGCCGATACTTCAATTAGAAAAATTTATCTGGGCAGGCCATGGCGGCCGTATGCCAGAACTGTTTTTATCGGCACAAAAATGGGCAGCCAGATTTTGCCGCAAGGCTGGAATCCGTGGGAAAATCCGGCAAAAGTGGATAACACTAAAACCGCTTTTTACGCAGAATACAGAAGTACAGGCGCTGGTGCAAAAGCTGAGGAAAGAGTGAAATGGTCGCATCAGTTAACTTCCGGCGAAGCCAAAGCTTATACAATTGAAAATATTTTGGGCGGAAAAGATGTCTGGAATCCGTTTCAAAATAAAGCCGAAAATTAGCCGGTAAAAACAGTATTGTTAATCCGTTTTTCTAACAATGCTGGTAATGGCTTCGTCTAACTGTTCGGCGCTATCGGTTAGCATTTCACAGATGTTACGCGTATTCTGGTCAAGGTCCATCTTGTTTAAAATATCTACCAAACCGATGATATTAGCGACCGGTCTGCGGATTATGTGTGATTGCTCCCAGCCAATTTGTTCTAAAACGCTGTTTTTTTCTATGATTTCTGTTTGCGCAACTTCAAGTTTTCTATTGGTAACAACATGTTCGGTAATGTCATAACCCATGCAAAATACGCCGTTAGGCTGGTTTTGCTCATCAAACATGGCGCGATATTCCCACTGTGTAATAATGTAGCCGCCTTTGCCGTCATGCTTTCTGATAGTTGCCGGAAATGATCTGTCCGGATTTTGAAAACACAAAACCGATACTTCTGCACAAACTTTTTTATCATCAGGATGCATGGTAATGTAGTAAGGTTTGCCAACCATTTCTTTAGCAATATGCCCGAAAGCAGAAGCATAATGAGAATTTACATAACTGTAATTGCTGTCCATTCCAGCAATAATAATGTAATAAAAGTTAGAGTTTTCTAACAGGTTGATCGTTTCGCTAAAGTTGTTCATGCTTCTTTTACCGCATTAATTTTGTAATCGGGTTAATACGAAACCACTTAAACTAAGATTCAATTTTTGCTTTAAAAGATAAAAAATACGTATTTATCACATCAAAACGAGGATTTATACGGATAAAAACAGCTCGTTCTTAATCTCCGGAATCACGCCCAATTGCAACGCTTTATCAAACAAAATACGGATGGCTTTACGGCCTTCCTCGCCCAAATTGAGCGAATACTGGTTAACATACAAATCAATGTGTTTGTACATCACCTCTTCGCTCATTTCCTGCGAATGCTGGCGGATAAATTCCAGTCCGGATTTTGGATTAGCAAACGCAAACTCCACCGATTTTTTTAGCACACGGTTAATTTTATGTTGAATTTCTTCCGGCAGATTCCGGTTCGCCACAATGCCGCCAAGCGGAATGGCGCAGCCGGTTTCACGTTCCCAGAAATCGCCCAGATCCACAATTTTGTGCAAACCTTTATCCTGATAAGTAAAACGGTTTTCGTGAATAATCAAACCTAAATCTTTTTCGCCGCTAATTACCTGATTTTCAATTTCTGAAAAAAGCACTTCGGTTTTGTTTTTTCCTTCGGGAAATGCTAAACTGAGCAGAAAATTTGCCGTCGTATATTTCCCCGGAATGGCAATTTTTAGGTTTTGAATTTGAGAATCGAGGTATTCCTGATCCAACAGTATTTCGTTTTTGCAGATCAGCAACGGACCAACGCCAAAACCCAGCGCACTGCCGGCATCCAGCAAAACATATTGATCGGTTACGTAAGCAAAAGCATGATAACTCAGTTTGGTAATGTCCAGTTCTCCGCGGAAAGCTTTCTGGTTTAAGGTTTCTACGTCATCAAAAAACACCTCAAAATCCAAACCTTCCGTATCAATTTTATGGTGAATTAACGCATCAAAAATAAATGTATCATTTGGGCAAGGCGAAAAGCCGAGAGTAAGTTTCATAAGTTCGGGTGTAAGTTTTGGGTTGCGCGTTGCCAGTTTAAAGTCGCTGCAAATTTGCAACAGCAAACAGGCAACTCATAACTTCTTCAACAATTCAATTGCAAAATCATTCAGGTTTTTAACGGCCAAACCGATTTTCCAGTTTTCGCGATTGCGTTTCTCTACGTAATTTGACACCGATCTGATTTGTATCGAAGGCACCATGCTGTTTTTACAGGCATAAAAAAAGGCAGCACCTTCCATACTTTCCAGTTGCGGTTGTAAGCGTTCGGTAATTTTTTGGATCGAAGTTTCCTCGCCATGAACCGTGTTTACCGTAATGGCACGCACTTTTTTGATCGGTAAAAACAGCATCGCATCAGTTGGCTTGAAAACACTTTCGCCAAAATCTAATTTTTCGATCGGCAGAAATTCTGAATCGTTTTCGGCACCTAATTCTGATAACGTATCTTCTTCAACTTCAACTACTTCGCCCAAAAGCAAGCTGCGGTCAAAGCTGCCGGCAATGCCTAAATTAATAGCCAGATCATATTTTTTTTTGGCGAACTGACTGCCTAAAGCAAACGCCGTGGCTACCATGCCAACGCCGGTTAGCAACACATCAAACGGTTTTTCATCGCCGAAATGATTTAGCAAAGGTAGTATTTCCGGCTGTGTGGCAGCAGTTAGCAGTATTTTCATGGCGGTTTTCGGGCAAAGTTAAAATAACCCCTACTTTTGTTTTGATATATTTGCAGCAATTTAAGCTATGATGATTTACATTACACGGAAGGAACATTTTAACGCGGCGCACAGGATGTACCGCGATGAATGGAGCGCCGAGCAAAACCACGAAATGTTTGGCAAATGCGCCAACCCTAATTGGCACGGCCATAATTACAATTTATTTGTAACGATTAAAGGTGAAGTTACGCAGGAAACCGGCTACTTAATGGATTTAAAAGACCTGAAAGTGATCATCAATAATTACGTGATCGAGAAGCTGGATCATAAAAATATCAACCTGGATGTTGATTTTATGCAGGGAAAAATGGCTTCGACAGAATTGCTGACGATTGAGATTTTTAATCAGCTTAAAAAACCGATCGAATTGCATACAGGCGTGTTTTTGCACTCTGTAAAACTGTACGAAACCGAAAATAATTCTGCCGAATATTTTGGTGGATAAAAACAGCATTACAAAAATGAACCAAGAAAACCACAGCCATGATACCGATGAAGACTTGGATGGCTATGTTAAAATAGATCGTTACAACCCAACGATGATCAGCAAAATTGCTGATCATTACCACGATATTTTAGCTCAGCTGGGCGAAAATCCGCAGCGCGAAGGCTTGTTAAAAACGCCCGAACGTGTGGCCAAATCCTTAACTTATCTTACGCACGGCTACGATTTAAACCCGTCGGATATTTTAAAATCTGCTATGTTTCAGGAAGAATACAGCCAGATGGTTGTGGTAAAAGACATTGAAGTTTATTCGATGTGCGAGCACCACATGCTGCCATTTTTTGGCAAAGCGCACGTGGCTTACATTCCGAACGGACAAATTGTTGGTTTGAGTAAAATTCCGCGTGTGGTAGATGCTTTTGCGCGAAGATTGCAGGTGCAGGAAAGGTTAACGAATGAAATCCGCGATTGTATTCAATCAACCTTAAACCCGATTGGTGTTGGCGTAGTAATTGAATGCCGCCATTTGTGCATGAGCATGCGCGGCATCCAAAAGCAAAACTCGTTTACCACAACTTCTGCTTTTACCGGTGCGTTTTTGCATGATAAAACACGCAGCGAATTTTTACAATTGATTTCTTCTAAACTAAGCTAATCCAATTTTTATTCTGAATTAATGAAAGTATATATATTTCCGGGACAAGGTGCGCAATTTCCGGGCATGGGCAAAGATTTGTATGAAAGCAATGAAGAAGCCCGAAACTTATTTGAACAAGCCAACGAAATTTTAGGTTTCCGCATTACCGATATCATGTTTAAGGGTACAGAAGAGGATTTGAAACAAACCCGCGTAACGCAACCGGCTATCTTTTTGCATTCGGTTATTTTAGCTAAAACTTTGGGTGATACTTTTAAGCCGGAAATGGTAGCAGGCCATTCTTTAGGCGAGTTTTCTGCGTTGGTTGCTGCTGGTTCCATCAGTTTTGAAGATGGTTTGCGCCTGGTTGCTGCCCGCTCCAACGCCATGCAACATGCCTGCGAAATACAGCCATCAACCATGGCCGCTGTTTTAGGTTTGGATGATTTTACGGTAGAAGATATTTGCCAGCGCGAAAGCAGCGTGGTTGTTCCTGCAAATTACAATTGCCCGGGCCAGCTGGTTATTTCCGGAACAATTGAAGGGGTAAAAGAAGCATCCGAAAAATTAAAAGCTGCAGGTGCCAAACGTGTTTTACCGCTTAATGTGGGCGGTGCTTTCCATTCGCCACTGATGGAGCTGGCGCGTGTAGAACTGGAAACGGCGATTTTAAATACGGAGATTAAAGTGCCGGTTTGTCCGATTTATCAGAACGTAAACGCGCAGCCAACCACAGATCCGGATACGATTAAAATCAACCTGAACAAACAATTAACTGGTGCCGTACGCTGGACGCAAACGATGCAACGCATGCTGCAAGATGGTGCAACTCATTTTATAGAAACCGGGCCGGGCAACGTTTTACAAGGATTGGTTAAAAAAGTTGATCGGAATATTCAGACAGAACACGCTTAGCTTTAATTATTATAGTTTGCGCTAATTTTTATATTACTTTTATACAGATTGAACAATTGCTTTGAATACATCTGTTAAAGTGCGTTTTCTGTTGCTGCTGCTTTGTGTGAGTTTGTTTTTTACGGCTTTAACTATAAAACTGACTTCTGATTCAGGCAATCTGCTGGCCGGCTCTGCACTTTCTTTACAAAAAAAACTGAATGATCGGGAAACGTTCGTGAAAGATTTTTTGAAAGATCCGGCCAAGTTTAACGCTCTCCAGCATATTGATCGTAACGAAAAAGAAGCACTGCACCTGATTCAAACCATCACCAAGGATAAAAAGATCTATTTCTGTACTTATCATCAAAATAAATTAAATTTTTGGAGTAGTAGCTATATTGTTCCGGATAGCTCGTCGGCTTATCAAAGCGGTACTTCTTTTACCAAAGAAAAAAACGGTTACTACGAAACCATCAAAAAAACACAGGGCAATTTTTCGGTATTGTTTTTTATACCGGTAAAAATGGAGTATGGTTTTCATAATCAATATCTTAGAAACGGCTTTTCTATGCAGTTGCTGGATAATGATTATCTTACTTTAGCCAATTTGCATGATAAACAGACTTACAAAATTACCAATCTTAACCGCCAGGTTTTATTTGGCGTTAAGCTAAAACCCGATTATCGCAGCAACTATTTTGCCTCGTTAGAAGTGATTTTATGGAGTTTAAGCATTTTTGTGCTTTTTGTACTGATTTATAACGTTTGCACCTACATTGCAAATAAAGGTTATATAAAACTGGCCGTGTTGCTGGCAGGTTTGTTTGTGCTGGTTTGCATTGGTGCCAATTTTTTTATGCATGTGCTGGATCCGGCATCGGGCACACAGGCACTTTCAAAATTTAGGCTGAGCAACTTTTATGTTTCTTATTTTTCTATCGGAGATATTGCCCTGATTATCTTATTTTTTACCTGGTTTTCAACTTTTGTGTATAGCAACCGAAGCCGGATAACCAAAGCCGTTATCAACCCGGCGGCAAGTTATACCATATTTTTGCTGATGCTGTTTTTACTGATTGGTTTATCGGCAGTGTTCTCCAGTTTGTTTTCCAATTTGTTTATTGATTCCAGAATTCAGTTCGATATTGATAATTTACTAAATCTTACCGCTTACAATCTTTTAGGCGCAGTAATGTTGTGCCTTTCCTATCTCATTTTTTACCTGATTGCCGAAACCTGCATCATTATTTGCAAAAAACTAAATCTTCCTGATCGTACTAAACTGATCATTTTTACGGCTTTAATCATCCTGGTTACAGCATTACATTTCTATATCGACCATTATTTTACCTTTTTTTATATATTATGGGCAATAGTTGTGGCCTGGCGGGCCTATAATGTTTTTTATCAGAATGGTAATATGCCGGGTGTGGCTTTTATCAGTATTTTGGCTTTATCGGCACTAATTGCAACCATTAAACTTTCCTACATTCAAAATATTCTGGATGCAGAAAACCGAAAATTGTTAGTGCAAAAACTGGCCAATACAACTGATGTGGATGCAGAATCTGTTTTCGGACAGATTGAAGATACCATTAAAGGCGATCCGGTTTTGATTAATTATTTTTCTAAACCCGATCGGAACGAATTTTACCTCAAAAACCATTTGCGTAAGCTGTATTTTGATGATTATTTATCTAAATACAGTTTTAAAATGTATGCTTATAACAACCAGCACCACAGCATATCGGGCCAGCAGGATTATGAGTTAAATGTTTTTCGAAATCAGGTGTTATCCGGTTCATTACAGGTAAAAGGTACAGCCTGTTTTTATCGGGCTAATCATTTATTTGGTACAAGAAGATATTTTGCACTCATTCCGGTAAAAAACGGACAGGAATTGGAGGGAACACTTGTTGTTGATTTAAAATCAAAATCTTTAGAAAACACCATTTCTTTTCCGCAGCTGCTGTCAAACGAAGATTCTGTAAAGCAAAATAATATCAAAAACTATTCTTATGCTTTTTACGATGGCAATACTTTGCTAAATCAAAACGGAAAGTATGAATATAACCACACCAATAATGAGTTTAAAGGCAAATTAAACGAGTATACGCCGCAGGAAACCACGGATGCCAGCGGCAATTACAGCCACACCGTTTATCAGCCAACACCGCGAAAATTGATTGTGGTGAGCATGGAAGATAAAGGTTACGCAGAGAAGCTGTCAATCTTTGTTTTCTTTTTCGTGATATTCCTGTTTTTTGTGTTGCTGGTTACGGCTGTTTACTGGTTTTGGACACGTATTAAAAATCTCAATTTCAATCATTTTATCTGGAGTTTGCAGGTTGCAGCCAATAATTTGCTGTATAAAACACGCATCCAGATTTCGATGGTTGCTTCGGTTGTAATCACTTTATTGATTATCGGTTTTGTTACTTTTATTACGTTCGGTTTGCAGGATAGAAAGCAACAGGACGACCTTAACCACGAAATCATAAAAAAAATTGCTACTGATTATGAAGATCAGTTTGTAGATAGCAAAACCATCAGCCAGGAAGAACAGGAACTTAAATTTAGCGCTTTTGCAGAAAATTACGGTGTTGATTTGATTTTGTATGATACCAACGGAGTGCCTTTGCTCTATACGCAGCCCAAATTATACAACTACGGTTTAATTGGCCGGCGGATGAATGCAACCGCATTTATTGAGATGCAGCATTTGCAAAAATCGGAACTTTTAAATGATGAAAATATTGGCCGGTTTAAATATAAATCAGCTTATATGCCTATTCAAAATGCTGATAATAAGATAATTAATTTTTTGCAATTGCCTTATTTTTCTAATGAAGAACAATACAAAACCCGTATTGGCTACTTTATAAATTCTATGTTAAACGTTTACGCGCTGGTGCTGGTGGCGGTTGGTTTATTTGCTGTTTTTATTGCCAAAAGAATTACCAATCCGCTTAATTTAATTCAGCAAGGTTTAACCAATACGATGTATGGCCGCAAAACAGAACCTATTAACTGGAAACGCAATGATGAGATCGGCTCACTAATCAAAGAATATAATAAAATGATTGCCTCGCTGGAGCTGAGTGCCGGAAAGCTGGCCAAATCTGAACGGGAAAACGCCTGGCGCGAAATGGCTAAACAAATCGCCCACGAAATAAAAAACCCTTTAACGCCGCTGAAACTCGGTTTGCAGCTACTTAGCAAATCATGGAAAGATAAAGACCCGAAATTTGATCAGAAATTCCAGAAGTTCAGTCTTTCTTTTATCGAGCAAATTGAAACTTTATCACGCATTGCCACCGAGTTTTCTGATTTTGCCAAGCTGCCTGATGCCAAACCGGAAGTGGTTAATATTTTTGATGTGATTTCCCGCGCAACCAATATTTTTGGACAGAGCGAAAATATGCGCATCGATTATACACCTTCGGCCGAACTTTATTTAATTCGTGCTGATAAAGACCAGTTGATGCGCTGTTTTAATAATCTGCTGAAAAACGCTATTGAAGCCATGCCCGAAGATCATCGCGGCGTAATCACAATTACTTATCAAAGCACAAAAGACAGCATCCAGATTGAAGTAAAAGACAATGGAAATGGCATCCCGGAAAACCTGCGTAGCAGTATTTTTCAGCCCAACTTCACCACAAAAAGTTCTGGTACAGGCTTGGGTTTAGCTTTTATTAAAAACGCCATTGAAAATGCCGGCGGCAAAATCTGGTTTGAATCCGAACTGGATATCGGCACCACGTTTTTCCTGCTTTTTCCTTCGGCTTCCAAAAACTTTTTATAAGCTGATACTGTTTTTATCGGGTAAATTTTGGGATTGTTTTTGAGGCTGAAGCTGATTCGATTATTTCTCAACTTAAAAAATGGGCGATAAAAACAGCATCACCATACTTCTTTTATTAGGTAAAATTTGGGCTTTTTTTTGGGCAGAAGCCGATTCGATCCAATTATTGCTCAGCCTGAAAAACAGGCGATAAAAACAGCATTGCAATACTGTTTTTATCGCATAAAAAAAGGGATCTGAGTTTCAACCCAAATCCCTTTTTAAAAATATTAACTGTGTTTTATTTTAAATTGAAAGAAGATTTGCCCATTTGGTAGCCATCAGCATAAAGCAAAATAGAATAAGTTCCTCTTTGAAACTCAGCCGGATTTGCCCAATCCAAAGTGTAACCGCTGCCGTCGTTTTTAAAATCGATGGAACTTTTGTACGTAAATTGCATATCCTGTCCGTTGATGTTAAAGTTGCCGGAATTGCCGGAAGTAATCAGGTTTCCGGTTGGATCAAGTATTCTTAAATAAATATCGTGCAAGCCTTTTTGCGCCACTTCGTTGCCGGCAACAGTAAAATTAACTTTAATTTTTTTGGCTGGTGTGGCACGGGAAACTTCCACTTCTTTACCGCTGTTTTTAACTTTAAAAGCGGCAACTTCTACCGCAGAAGTTTTAAGGGCAGCTGCAATCTGCACTTTAGTGTTCAAATCCTGATTTTGCTTTTGCAGTGTTGTGGCTTTTTGGTTTACAGTTACCAGGTTTGTTTTTAACGTATCGCGCTCTGAAGTTAAAGAAGCGTTTTGTTGTTTCAATTCTTCAATATCGGCAGTGTATTTGGTTACAAAATAGCGCAACTCTTTGATATCTTCACGGGCTTTACTCAATTCCTGCGCATTCAGGTGTCCGCTGGCAAGCGCTTTTCTCAGCTGAACAATTTTGGTTTTCAGTTCTTGATCTTTTGCCTGCAACGCTGCAGAAGCCCGATGTTTGCCGCTGTTTGCAGAATCCAGCTGCGTAGTTAAACTATCCAGAGATGACTGCATGGTAGTGCGTGTATCTGTTAAAACTTTGGTATCATCCGCTTTCTGGGTAACAATCCGTTCGTCAGATTTATTTTTTTGGAAGTAGAGGTAAATGCTCGATCCCAGCAAAGCCAGTATCACAACCATCAAAAAATAAATCAGATTTGATTTTTTGGCAGGTGTTTGTGGGTTTTGATTCTCCATAGTTTAAAAATTAAGTAATTGGTTTTAGTTGATGATTGATGTAAACGTTTGGTTTTAGTAATTATTTGCTCGCCCTAAAGCAATCAATATTTGGATAAAACTAAGATTATATGACGTATATTGTATGTTTATCAAAAAAAATCCTGAACTGAAGAGAACTTATCCTCGTTTTAATATGTAAAAAAAGGGTGTAAAAACAGCATGTAATTACTTTCATTTTAATACGTTACAGTAAATTAAAGTTGATTGAGCTGTTTTTTAATATAAATAATTTGTTCCAATAAAATCAGGCAGATGGAGTTTAAGTATCTTTGCCATTTTTAAAAAAGAACCGGATGTATCGTTGGATTGCTTTGCTGTTGTTGTTTTGGATCGGTGTGGTTGGGTTAACCCAGGGACAGGTTTTGCCCGAACCTAAAAGAGAGTTTCGTGGCGTTTGGATTGCTACCGTAACCAATATTGATTGGCCCAGCAGCGGCAAAACCAGCGCGCAGCAACAGCAGCAGGAACTGATCCAGATTATCAATGCGCACCATCAAACCGGCATCAATGCCATTATGTTCCAGGTTCGGCCCGCTGCGGATGCTTTGTACGCCAAAAGCCGCGAACCGTGGTCGCAATGGTTAACTGGCAAGCAAGGCAAAGCACCAAATCCTGCTTACGATCCTTTAGAGTTAGCCATCAACGAATCTCACAAACGCGGCATGGAACTGCACGCCTGGTTCAATCCGTACCGCGCTACTTTTTCTGCCAACCAAAAAGGCATAAGCGATGATCACATCACCAAGCAAAAGCCCGAATGGTTTTTTACGTATGCCGGCCGCAAACTTTTCAATCCAGGTTTGCCCGAAGTGCGCGATTACATCATCAAAGTAATTTTGGATGTGGTTGATAATTACGACATCGACGGCGTGCATCTGGATGATTATTTTTATCCATATCCGGTTGATGGCCAGCATATTGATGATGCGCAAACATTTGCAGATCATCCCGATGGTTTTACCGATATAAAAGACTGGCGCAGGCATAATGTAGATACGTTGATTCATGCGTTGAGCGACAGCATCCATCACCATAAAAACTTTATCAAATTCGGAATTAGTCCGTTTGGCATCTGGGCTAACAAACGCCAGCACGCCGAAGGTTCTGAAACCGGCGGTGGTTCTTCGTATTACGAACAATTTGCAGATTCGCGACGATGGGTTAAAGAAGGCTGGCTGGATTACATCACCCCGCAAATTTACTGGCCGTTTAACAACCGCGCCGCTGCTTTTGAAAAACTGGTGGATTGGTGGAGCAACAACACTTATGGCCGGCATTTATACATAGGTTTAGCCGCTTACCGCATCAATGAACGCATGAGTGCCAGCTGGAAAGATGTGAGCCAGATGCCGCGGCAAATCCGATACGAACGGGAAAACGCAAGGGTACAAGGCAGCGTTTATTTTAGTTCCAGATCATTGCAAAATAATGCGCTGGGCTTTACTGATAGTTTAAAAAATGATTTTTACCGTTATCCCGCTTTGCCGCCGGCCATGCTTTGGCGCGATGCTGTGGTGCCCAACATTCCGCGAGAACTGATTGCCAAAACAATGGGAAAAAATGTAAACCTGCAATGGCAGCTGCCAATACCGGCCAGCGATGGCAATACGGCTTCGGGTTATGTGGTTTACCGTTTTGATCAGGGCGAAGCGATTAATCTGGTTGATCCGAAGCATATTATCAGCCTGAATTATACGCAGGAACGTTCTTTTGCAGATCAAACTGCCGAAGCCGGAAAAACTTATCAATACGTAGTTACGGCTTTGGATCGATTGAAGAATGAGAGTTATCCATCTAACACGGCAACAATTAATGTGGCGGTTAACAGTTTATAGTGGGTAATTTTTAGGTGATAAAAACAGTATCTTGCTTTTAAAAACAGGAGGCATAAAATGCATTATTTCAATTATTTAAAGATTTTTTTGTTTTTTATATTGATGGTATTTTTTCTCTCGCCAGCAAAAGCTCAAAAAAATCAAAGCATTAAAAAAAATGATGTAATCCTTCTGCAGCAAATTACCCAACATCAGGTAAAGTATGGTTGCTCCGAGAAACAGATGTTAGAAAATTTTGGAATAC
>JBPBQN010000010.1:0-20745 GCA_050954865.1 Janthinobacterium lividum
GAGTTCCCCGACGGCTTTCAGTATACCCAGTTTTGTTTTCACTACAGCCAGTGGAAGGCAAGGGTGAACCCAGTGATGCACCTGGACCATAAAGCAGGCGACAAGCTGTATGCCCCGTTTTGCTGGTAAAAAGATGAGCATTACCGACAAGGAAAGCGGCGAGGTAACAGCGGTTGAGGTATTTGTAGCCATCCTGGATTCTCCTCCGGCAACTACAATTACATCAGCTTTTTCTGCTGTTTTTAAAGCTTCTTTCAAAATATCTTCGTTGGAATGCAAATCGCGGTGCAAGGATTTACCGAACATGGTTGCACGGGTTTCAAAGGCAGAATCCGCATCCAGATTAGAACCTCTGGCATATACAATTTTGGCCTTGTTGCCTGCTGCTTCTTTTAGGGCAGTAACTAATGATTTGTATTTGGTGGGATCAGCGGCCACGCTCCAAGTGCCAGTCATATTTTCTTTGCTGTCTGCCAGCGGCCCAATCAGCGCAATCGTTCCGCTCCTTTTAAGCGGTAGAATTTGGTTTTCATTTTTGAGGAGCACAAAACTTTTAGCAGCAATTTCGCGTGCAGCTTTGCGGTTTGCTTCGGTATAAATCTCGGTTTGTGCTCTTTTTACATTGCAAAAACGGTAAGGATCGGCAAATAAACCCAGATCGTATTTGGCTTCCAGGATTTTGCGGCAAGCCTGATCAATTTCCTGCTGCGATACTTTCCCTTCAAATAAGGATTTTTTGAGCGTTGTTAAAAATCCTTCGCCAACCATATCCATATTCACGCCAGCCTTCAAAGCCAATGCAGAAACCTGCTGCAAATCGCCCATGCCGTGCGCCATCATTTCGTTAATTCCGGTAAAATCCGTGACCACGAAACCTTTAAATTTCCACTGATCCCGTAATACGTCGGTCAGCAGCCATTTATTTCCCGTTGCCGGAACGCCGTCCACCTCGTTAAACGAAGCCATCACGCTTCCGGCACCGGCATCCACTGCGGCTTTGTATGGCGGAAAATATTCGTTGTACATTCGTACATGGCTCATATCTACTGTATTGTATTCGCGTCCGGCTTCTACCGCACCGTACAAAGCATAATGTTTTACGCAAGCCATAATCCGGTTGGATTGTGTGTAATCTTTGCCTTGATAACCTCTAACCATTGCCCGCGCAATTTGCGAACCGAGATACGGATCTTCGCCGGAACCTTCCGACATTCTTCCCCAACGCGGATCGCGGGAAATATCAACCATCGGCGAAAACGTCCAGCAAATACCATCCGCACTCGCTTCCGAAGCTGCAATTTGCGCTGATTTTTCAATCGCCGGCAAATCCCAGCTGCAAGATAAACCCAGCGGAATCGGAAAAACGGTTTCGTAACCATGAATCACGTCCATCCCAAAAATCATCGGGATTTTTAAGCGGCTTTTTTCGACTGCCAGCTTTTGCACAGCACGTATTTTTTCTACGGATTTAATGTTGAATAATCCGCCAACTTCACCTTTTTCAATTCTTTGAGCGATACCGGTATTGGTTGCCGTGCCAGTTGTAAAATCACCGGAACTGGGCAAATTGAGCTGACCGATTTTTTCCTCCAACGTCATTTTCTTCATCAACGCCGTAACAAACGCGTTTTTTTCCTGCGGATTGGAAGTCAATTTTTGCTGACTAAAAACAGCATCCGAAAAAAAGGTGGCTAAAAACAGTATCGCGTAAAAAGGTGATTTCATAGTTTGGAAGTTATTTGATAAGGTGAGGCTGGATGGCTTTCGTCCAGATTTGGTAGCCTTGTTCATTCATGTGCAGCATATCCGGCCCAAATAATTCCGGTCGCATTTGCTGTTTAGTCAGCATTTTACGATATACGTTGATAAAAACCGTTTTGCGTTTCTCCCGCAAAAACTTCTTAATCAGTGCGTTGGATTCAATAACGATTGGCTGAAATCTGGCGCGGCTCGGGCTTGGTTTGATCGAAATAAAAGCAACCGGCACCAGCGGCTGTTTCTGGCGGATCAGTTCAAATAGCTTTTCAAACCGGTCCAAAACCATTTGTGCCGATACATTTCCGGCGGCAATATCGTTTTCGCCACTGTAAATCACGATTTGTCTGGGCTGATACGGATCCACCAGATCATGCTCATAATAAATGGCATCGGTTAAAGTAGATCCGCCAAAACCGCGGTTAATGGCGTGATAAGCTGCAAAAGTTTTCTCCAGATCGGTCCACTTCCGCAGCGAAGAACTGCCGATAAACAGCACACCGTTTTTTGGCGGCGGAGTTAAACTATCTTGTTTTTTAAAAGCCTGGATTTCCTCGTAAAACGGTGCTTTTTGCTGTGCGAGAATAGCTTCACACCAAAAATTAACCGATAAAAACAGTATTGAAAGCAACCATGTTTTTCTCATTTTAATTTGGGGTTCAGATAGGTAAAAATCCGGGTTTAATTTAAAAATTATCTTCACACCAAAGCTGGGCGTAGCATTTGTCATGTTTGTTATTTAAATATATATGCCATTTGTTTGGCAATTAATAAAACTTTTAATTATAAAAAAATAAAACTTTTGTAAAAATATTACCTTGATAATTTATTAATTAAAAAGAATAATTTATTAAAGCGTACTACAGTAATGCAGTTTTCTGACTCTTTTCTTCCGACAGCCAATAGTGTTGGCATGTCGTCCATGATTACTTATTTTTTCCTGATTTTTGCAGCATATGCATTCTTCGGAAACTTTATTTTTGCCTGGCTTGGTAAATCCGGCGTGGCACCGGAACATCGTACGTCCCGGCATTTTACGGCTATTATTGCAGCCGTTGCCGGCGTTTCCTACATGCTAATTGCCCACTTTTATCATGAAATGCTCAGAGAACTGGCACATTTAACAGATCCTGCACAAAGAGCAGAATTACTGCGTACTTCCTACAACGCCATCGGACAATTAAGATATATTGATTGGGCCATCACCACGCCTTTATTGCTGCTAAAAACAGTAAGCATGCTTAAAATACAGCCAAGTCAGGAAAAACGCGCCATTTTCTGGTTGCTCTTTGGTGATTTATTTATGGTGATAACCGGTTATATCGGCGAGCAGCAGTTAACCGCCGATGGCCACATTATGGTTGGCGATAAACTAATGTGGGGAGCTATTTCTACCGTTGGATATTTGATCGTTCCGTTTATTTTATGGAATTTCTGGAAACGTTACAAAGATACCGTACAATTAGAAGAACGCAGAGCTTTCAAATGGTTGGCATTATCTACGGTTACTACCTGGGGCGTGTATCCGATTGGTTATATGTTGACTATGATTGATGGCTTTAACCTGAATTACATCCACATTTCCTTTAGCCTTTTTGATGTGATCAACAAAGTTGGCGCTGGTGCTGTAGTTTATCTGGCTGCCAAAAAGGTACTCGAAAAACGTGTGCCGGAAGAAGCCACAATGGCTGCGCATCTTGTAGATTAATTTTGCAACTGGCTGTTTAAATTGTGCATTACCTGCATGTGTGGCAGCGTAATCAGCGATAAAAAAACAAACAGCAGTGGCAACGGGTCAAACAAAGATGCATAGCGCGGCAGCAGATAAGCAGCTAATAACAAGCCGCTTATGGCAATCAGGCTGAAAGGCAAAGCACTTTTCCAGATTTTAAATAAGGTTTTATGAGCGGTGGCATTTTCACTGCTGATAAAACCTTTGATATTAAACAGCGTAACCAGCGCATGCCAGCCGGCAAAATACAGCGCAAAGGCCAGCAGCAAAGGCAAAAAATAACCGCATAAAAGTAGGGTTATCAGCTGTAAAATCAGTTTATACTGATGCTGATAACTTTTATAAAAACTGGTAATCATCAGGAAGATAACAATCAACAAACCTGATAATGGTATCAGCCAAAAAGCCTGATGAACCAACAACAACCACTGTTTAAAAAGTAAATTATCAGCTGGAACCAGGTGCAATAATATCGGACTAACCTCGGTTTGATGTTTCAGCAAAATCCAGTTTAGCACAAAAATACCGTATAAAAAACGCATTAAAGTAGTTAAAAGCGGCCGCTGCGGATGAGCATCAATATCCGTTTCCCCAAAGTGCCAGCACGAAATCAGCAGAAAGAAAAAAAGGCTCCAGGCCGGAAACGCGTACCAGGCCACAGCATAAATCAGCATCGTAATTAAATATCTGCCTAAAAAAAGCAGCAAATTAAAATGCGTTCCGCTGCGTTTGGCTGTTTCCTGCTGCACCAAATGATCCAGTGCACCATGCGGAATGCCGGTGAGCAGCAAGCAAATTCCCAGAAATACAAGTTGAAAACTGAGCGGAATCGGACCCAAAATCCGCCACACAACCAGCACAATACCAGCAGTTACGGTAAAGTTAACCAGTTTAAATTTTTGGATGATGGGATTATTTGCGGTCACGATTGGTAAAAATATAAGTTATGGCCTGTTTTAAAAACGGTTTTATCGGTAAAGAAAGAAAAATCCGTACTTCCTGCATCAAAGTTGTTTGTTCATCCAGAAACTGAAGTACGCGCGGCATACGATTACGTTTGAAAAGCCGTGTAAAAACTTCCGGAATAATTTGTGGTGATTGCAAAATCATATTCAGCAGCAAATGATCGTAAAATTTAAACCTGCCTGGTGCAGCCGAAAAACCGGCATGCTGTTTTTGTCGCCTATTTTTCGCCAGCAAAATACTATCAGCGGTAATTCGGTTAAACGCGTAACCTGTGCTGGCTTTTACCATTCCGGCCGCTTTGCCAATCAGCGTTTCTCCGGCCAAACCGTAACGGCTGAATGGTTTTTTACGCATCGGTATGCGGCCGGTTTCTGCGGAGATAATGTTATATTTTGTTTGTGGGAAATTTTCGCGGAGATAAGCCGCCATCAACGCTTCATAAATTTCATCTTGAACCAATTCCGCAGAAAAAAAAGTTGCTTCAATCAGTGCGCGTGTTTTAGAAAATGGAAGCACGTAAACAAAATGCACCTGATCATGCAACTGAACAGAATAATCCATCAGCACGGCGGCACGATCATCAAAAGTATCTTCCGTGGTTTCAATGTACCAGCCTTTAAAATGCTGCCACAAATCCGGCTGAATTTGTGCCTGCGGAAATACGCTACTGTAACAGTTTTTCGCCTGAAATTTCCCTTCGTCAGCATCAATCAAAAAGCCGTTTTCAACTTTTTGGATTTGGTTTACTTTGGCTTTTACAACTGTAATATTGGCGTTTTGAGGGAGAAACTGCTGCCTGAAATAATTAAAAAAAGCTTTTCCGGGAATGTAATGGTATGCATAAGGTTTGATCGTTTGTATGGTTGAAAATCCGGCCGACCGGAAACTAAGCTGCTGCCAGCTTTTGGTAACCAAATGTTGCAAGGGATGATCTGAGGCCGACCAGAAACACCAGGATTGCTGTTTTTCGGTGCCATCATCCAGCAAAAGCACTTTACAATCCGGCCAGTTTTTGCGCAAACTTAATTGCTGCAACAGTTGTAATCCGGCGCAGCCTGCACCAACTATGGCAATATCAAACGTTTGGTGCATCATTATTTAGAAACCGATTTAATACAGAAGCCAGCGTAAATGCTGTTTTTTATGCCGGTAAATTTAGTCTGTAATTTTATGCTGATAAAAGAAGTATGTAAATTTAGCAGCCTTTATCAACCTAAATTAATTTACATGCTTCCATACAAAACAGCCCATACTGTTTTTATACCGGTAAAAACAGCATTAAGTATTTTATTGTTTTTGCTGACGAGTCCCGTTTTCGCTCAAAAAACCCAGTTGCCGGATTGGGCTTTTGGCGGATTTAAACGGCCGGCAAACCTCAACCCGATCATCTCTCCTGATGCAACAACTAAGTTTTTTGATCCAATTTTGAAAAAACAGGTTGGCTGGGAATCCAACGATACGTTTAATCCTGCCGCAGCTATTTTGAACGGCAAAGTAGTGGTTTTGTACCGATCGGAAGATAAATCCGGCGTTGGCATCGGTTTCCGGACTTCCAGATTAGGTTATGCCGAAAGCAGCGATGGTTTCCATTTTAAAAGAAGCAAAACACCGGTTTTTTATCCCGCAAATGACGATCAGAAAAAATACGAATGGCCGGGCGGCTGCGAAGATCCGAGAGTTGCCGTAACCGAAACCGGAACGTACGTGGTTTTTTACACGCAATGGAACCGCGATGTGCCACGTTTGGGCGTAGCTACTTCTGCCGATTTAAAAAACTGGAAAAAACATGGGCCGATTTTTGAAGATGCATATCAGGGAAAATTCCTGAATATTCCGCATAAATCTGCCTCAATCCTAACGAAACTGAAAAACGGTAAACAAGTCATCACCAAAATAAACGGCAAATATTGGATGTATTGGGGCGAATTGCATGTGTACGCGGCTACTTCCGAAAATTTGGTTGACTGGCAGCCAGTTGTAAACAGCGACGGAACTTTGAAAGAGTTGATTTCGCCCAGAAAAGGTTATTTTGATAGCGAATTGACAGAATGCGGTCCGCCAGCGTTGTTAACTGATAAAGGAATTATCCTTTTTTACAACGGCAAAAATAAGGCAGGCGAGGATGGCGACAAGCGTTTCAACGGAAATTCTTACTGCGCCGGTCAGGCTTTGTTTGATAAAAGTGATCCTGCAAAACCGATAACGCGTTTGGATGTGCCGTTTTTGCGTCCAATGGAAGCTTTCGAAAAAAGCGGCCAGTACGTAAACGGAACGGTTTTTATTGAAGGCATGGTTTACTTTCAGCAGAAATGGTTTTTATATTATGGCTGCGCCGATTCGCGGGTTGCTGTTGCAGTTTATGATCCGAAACATCCGGCTGCGGCTGATCCGGTAAATTGATATTGTTTGTTTAAGCATGATGCTTCTTTTATCAACCTAAATTTGGAGTAATAAAAGAAGCATTTGTATTTCTGACTAAAACTTGTCGTGATATAGATAAAAATCGTAATTAAATTTAAGTTATGGCTGCCACAAAAGCTTTAAAGTGAAAATTTTAGATCAGTACGCGCTGATGGTTTCTGCGAAGTTTTTTAATAGAGAAACGGCCGGATGAAAGCCATTATGCGTATTCATCAAAATATGTTCCGGATCAATCGGATTAACATATCCGCTTACGCTTTTAAACTCGTCATCAGATGCAATTTTAAAACCCATCGACCAGTTTTTAAAAATACGCTCTTGTATAGGCGCAGAACCCAGCTGGATGATGCTGTGATGGCGTTTATCTTTCTTGATTTTTTTTACCAGCGTGTCCATTTCTTTATCGTTTCCTTCCAACACCTGCAAAAATTTTCCTCTGTTAAACAGCATCATTCCGGTGATTTGGCTAGCTTTATTTTTTTTCCTGAAGTCTAAAAGCATGGCTTCAAGTGTTTCAGGCTCAAAATAAATAGAAGCAGTGCTGATGTAAATAATATATTTCATTAACAGTTTTAATAGTGTTTTTGCTGAAGCTTAACTTAAAGTTTCAGTGCTCTGTGGTTTGTTATTTGTTCTTGTTTTGGTTCAGCTCACGTACTTCCCTACAATTCTTTTTCTTTGCTGATCCTGGATGAAAGCAATACTTTGAGTTGATTGCAGGCATGTAAATCGTAAAATTTATCTAAATAAATCATCAAATCTCAAATAAAAAACTCATTGGTACTTTTACAAATCAAAACAGGTATTAGTACATAGTTTATTAAACTTTTTTAAGTATTTATACGGATAATTATGATGCTGTTTTTATCAGCCTAAATTTTGGCAGTAACGGTTTAGTTTTTAAAAAGATGATATTACCTGGCAGAAAAATTTTGAGCGAAGTGAACAACGCCTGAACATGGCTTTGCAAAACTCAAATCTGGCTGTTTGGGAAATGAATTTGGATGATTATACAGTTAACCGCTCCAGCAGTCATGATGCTTTGTTTGGTTTGAAAATTCAGCCGGAAAACTGGCATCTGGATGATTACCTCGCGCTGCTTTTGCCCGAAGATGCCTTACGGCTGGAAGAATTGATTCGTGATTTGCCGGAAGATGGTTTACTCGGTTTTGCGGGCAGAATCAGCATTGAAGATGGAGAAATTAAATGGATGCAGTTTCAAGGTAAATGCGATCAGCAGAGAAACCACAGACTGTTGTTGGGCACAATTAAAGATATAACGCGGGAAAAAATTGCCGAGCGGCATAAAGATGAATTTATCAGCATGGTTAGCCACGAACTGAAAACGCCGATTACTTCTATCAAAGCCATCAAATATTCTCCGGGAAAAAACAAAGTAACCATTGATGCCTGTATGCAAAACGGACAACTTGTTTGCAGCGTGCAGGATAACGGAATTGGTATTGCGCCCGAAAAACAGAGCCATATTTTGAGCGTTTCTACCGTGCGGCCGGCATCCAGGATCATTTGATTTCCGGCTTTGGTTTGTATATCTCCGGCAGAAATTATTAAAAAATGGAAGGAAGCATTTGGCTAAACAGTGCTTTGGGCAAAGGTTCTACGTTTTATTTCAGCATTCCGTGTACCTGATGCTGTTTTTACCGGTATAAATTCAAGGCCAAATTTATACCGGTAAAAACAGCATTGAACTGATTTGTATGAATTAACCTATTGATTTGCAACTCTATTTTTTGTGGAGATTGAAAATTATTCCGCCAGAAAATCCAGTAAATAATCAGCTAAAAGCTCTGGTGCTTCCCGCGATGGAAAATGCCCAACGCCTGGCATCACAATTCGTTTAAACTTGCCGGTAAATTTTTCGTGCACGTTTTCGCTAACGTAAGGCGGATTTACGCCATCCACTTCACCCTGAATATATAAAGCCGGTAAAGAAAGCGTTTTGGTAGATTTAACTTTGTTTTCCAGCTTCACGCTTTTTGGATCAGGCTCGGCTTCTTCCCAGCGCGAACGGTAAGAATGCAGGGTTATTGCTACAAAATCTTTGTTTTTCCACCTTTGGGCAACTTTTTCAAAAAGTGCTTCGCTGTACCAGCCTTTCGGTGCCCAATTGTTCCACATAATTTTGGCAAAACCAATCGGATCAGCAGTAACCGCATCTGCACCGCGTTTGGTTGCCATAAACCAGTGATACCATTCTAGCTGCGCATGTTTAAACGGTGGCGTTGGCATACCGCCCAACTTTGGCGGACTGGACAAAAGCGCAATCCGCTCAACCCGATCAGGCCAGTTAACGGCCAGATTTTCTGCAATATTAACGCCCCAATCATGGCCAATCACACTGAACTTTTTAATGCCTAATTTATCCATCAAAGCAATGGCATCCAACGTTAAAATACCCGAATTTCCGGTTCGCGCTGTGCCGTCTTTATGAAACGTTGTGTTGCCAAAACCACGCAGCCAGGGCGCAATCACGCGGTAACCGGCAGCCATCAGTTTTGGCATTACATCGTCCCAGGTTGTAGCATCATCGGGCCAGCCATGCAGCAGCAAAACTGCCGGACGATCGTCTGCACCTTGCTCTAAATAAGCAATATTTAATAAATCTGTTGATGCGTATCTAATCATAATCAGGTTTGATTTTTGGTGATTGTATGCAGAAATTAAAGCTGATGCAAAATCCAGATGCTTCTTTTATCCATATAAATTTGTCATCGGGCCAAGAGCACAAATTTCTGCTTAATACAATTATTTTCCAGTCATTTTCTGATTATAATAAGGTTGGAAATGCTTTTGTTTGCGTCAATCTGTCAAACACTAAAACAGCTCCAGCAAACTTTCCAAATGCATCCCGCGCGAACCTTTTATCAGCACAGTTGCATGAATAATCGGCGCTGATTTTAAGGCGATAAAAGCAGCATCGGTCGTTTCAAAAAAAGTACCGGTAAAAACAGCATGATGCTGGTAGAAAGCTTTGCCGATGAAAATCCGCTGATCAGCTTCAATTTCATTCGCTTTTTTAATGATGAGTTCGTGTTCTGCGGAGGCATGTTCGCCCAATTCAAACATATCGCCTAAAATCAACACTTTTTTTTCTGCGGAGATTGCTTCCACGTTTTTGATCGCCACTTCCATGCTGCTCGGATTAGCATTGTAATAATCGCAAATAAGCGTGTTGGTTTTGGTTTGGAGGATTTGCGAGCGGTTGTTAGACGGTTGATAACCCGAAATTCCGGCATTGATTTCCTCCGCAGTTAAACCAAAAAAACAGCCGATTGAAACCGCGGCCAGCAAATTATCCAGATTATAACTGCCCGTTAAATTGGTTTGCAACTGATTTTTTGGGGTTGATGAATTGCCGTTTTGCCACCACTCAATCTTCAGCAACGGTACATTTTCCAAAATTTCGCCCGAAACCAAACAGTGCGCTTCTTTGCCGTAATAAACCGTTTTTTGAAAATGCCGGTGAAAAGCCATTTCCTCCAAAACCAGATCATCATGGTTTACAAAAACGGTTCCTTCGTGATGTTCCAGCCAGTCAAAAAGTTCGCCTTTACCTTTGCGCACGCCTTCCGGACCGCCAAAACCTTCCAAATGCGCGCGCCCGATATTCGTGATCAAACCATGCGTAGGTTGCGCTAATCCGCATAAAAATTCGATTTCCTGCTGGTGGTTGGCGCCCATTTCAACAATCGCCATTTCGGTTTCTGCGGAAATGGAAAGCAGCGTTAATGGCACGCCAATGTGATTATTGAGGTTTCCTTTGGTGGCGTAAGTTTTAATTTTTCGGCTCAAAACTGCATTAATCAGCTCTTTTGTGGTCGTTTTTCCGTTAGAACCCGTTAAGCCAATCACCGGAATTTGCAATTGTTTGCGATGATGGCGCGCCAGATCCTGCAAAGCCATCAGCACATCATCCACCAAAATAAAATGATCGCTTAGTTTGTAGGCCACTTCATCAATTACGGCAAAAGCAGCACCGCTTTCCAAAGCTTTTTGGGCGAATGTATTGGCGTTGAAATTGTCTCCTTTTAAAGCGAAAAAAATACTGTTTGGGATGATGTTGCGCGTATCGGTACAAACCTGCGGATGTTGCTGGAAGATTTGGTAAAGCTGTTCGGTTGCCATGGATTTGCTTTTTTGAGAGTTGAAGGGATTCTGAAAATTAATTGCTGCTTTTATATCAATAAAAACAGCTTATAAAATTTGGTCTATTACCTGAACAACTCTAAGTATTCTTGAAATACAAATATTCGGTAACGCGTTTGCCCACTGGCTTCTTCCAAAATTTTGTCATTTACAAATTCCACAAGTAAATCATTGGCTGCTTTAGTGCTTAAATGGCAAATTCGCTCTATAGTTTTTACTTGTATCACCGGTTCAATAAACAAATGTTCTAATAAAATAAGTCCGTTACTGCTTCTTCTACCCCAGTTTTTTTTAATTTTTTCTTCCGTTTGTGCTTTGATCTGCATTATTTTAGATAACGCTTGTACCGCTTGTTCTGCAGTTTGAGCGATACCAACTAAAAAATATTTTAACCAGTGAATCATGTCGTTCTTTTCTCTAACCCTGGTAAGGTTGTCATAATATAAACTTTTGTTTTTTTCGAAAAACATAGAGAGGTAGAGCAACGGATTTTCCATCACTTTTTCGCTTACTAAATACAAAGTAATCATCAACCTTCCAATACGTCCATTCCCATCTAAAAAAGGGTGAATAGTTTCAAACTGATAATGTGCAATAGCAATACGAATTAATGCAGGAACTTGAATATCGGTATTATGAAGGAAGTTTTCCAGATCGCCCATTAGTTCATCTACATAATTATGAGCAGGCGGAATAAAAGAGGCATCCGCAAGTGAGTTTCCACCAATCCAGTTTTGGCTTCTTCTAAATTCGCCGGGCATTTTGTGTTCGCCTCTTGCACCTTGTAACAGTATTTCATGTGTTTGCCGAAGCAACCTTGATGATAACGGTAAAGTATTTAATTCATCAATAGCAGTATTTAGTGCGTTAGTATAATTTTTAACTTCGAGCCAATCGTTTCTTTTTTCGGGGCTAATTTCATCAATGGGCAATACCGCATCATCCATGTTCGTTCTTGTCCCTTCAATTTTACTGGAAACAACCGCTTCTTTAGTAACGTGTAGCTGGATAAATAAATCAATATTAGGAACTAACTTTGCAAAAGAATTTAGTTCCCCTAATTTTAAAGATGCTTTTTCTAATAAAGTATTGAGACTGCTATCTGCCCATTGCCATTGATGATTAATTTTATTGGGCAAAAAGTAGCGATAAGCCACTCCTTTTTCTAAATGTCCAGATATAAATTTTTCTAAGTATTGCTTTTCCATAGGTTTATAAAAGTAAACTTAGTAATTTTTAAGTTTACTTTCCGGGCTAAAAGTAAACTTAATTATTTTTAAGTTTACTTTGTAAAAGTTATTGCAATTGCTTTAAATCAAAAATCTTATTAAAATAGAATAGTAATAAACCAGATTTCAATAGCTTAGGCATCTCCAAATATTCCCTCTTTTTACATGAAAAAACTGATACTGTTTTTATCGATACTTTTTTGGGCAAACGGACTAATGGCGCAAAAAATACAGTCGCCAGCCGAATTCTTGGGTTACAAACTGGGCGATCAGTTTACGCAGCATCATCGTTTGGTAGAATATTTCAGGTACGTTGCGCAAGCTTCTAAAAATGTAAAATTAACACAGTACGGCACCACGAGCGAAGGCCGGCCGCTGCTTACCATGTTTATTGCTTCGGATGAAAACATTGGACAACTGGAAGAAATCCGCCAAAATAATTTAAGGTTAACCGGATTGGAAAGTGGAATCGGAAATACCAATGCGCCGGCAATTGTGTGGCTGAGTTACAACATCCATGGCAACGAACCCAGCTCCAGCGAAGCCGCAATGGAAACGCTTTTTGAGCTGGTTGATCCATCCAATACCAAAACAAAAAACTGGCTGAAAAATACGATTGTGGTGATTGATCCTTGTCAGAACCCGGACGGCCGTGAGCGTTATGTTAACTTTTACAATCCCATTCATGCCACGCCGCCGGATGCTGATCCAGCCGCACGCGAACACCGCGAACCCTGGCCGGGCGGCAGATACAACCATTTCTATTTCGACATGAACCGCGATTGGGCCTGGCAAACGCAGCAGGAATCGGAGGCAAAACTGGTTAATTACAACAAATGGCTGCCGCAGGTTCATGTAGATTTCCACGAGCAAGGCTTCAATTCGCCGTACTATTTTGCGCCCGCGGCAGAGCCTTTTCACAGAGATATTACACCTTGGCAGCGCGAATTTCAGGTAATGGTTGGAAAAAATAACGCTAAATATTTCGACCAAAATGGCTGGCTGTACTTTACCAAATACGAGTTTGATCTGCTGTATCCATCTTATGGCGATACGTATCCGCTGTGTAATGGCTCTATCGGGATGACTTTTGAGCAGGGCGGCATCAGCGCAGGTTTGGCCGTAAAAACGACTTCCGGCGATACGCTGACTTTAGCTGATCGTGTGGCGCATCACCTGGCAACGGGTTTGAGTACGGTGGAAATTTCTTCGGAAAATACCCAGAAACTGATGCAGCATTTCAAGGAATTTTATGATCGGGCGAGGAATAATCCGCCGGGCGATTTTAAAACTTACATTATCAAAAATGAAAACCCAGACAAGCTGAAGGCACTCGAAAAATTGTTCGATAAAAACAGTATCCATTATGGTTTTGGCGGAAGCGGATCGGTTAGCGGTTTCAATTATTTCAGCGGAAAAACAGAAAAAACAACGCTAGATGCTGGCGATATGGTGGTAAACGCCGCGCAACCGAAAGGTATTTTGCTGCATGTTTTGATGGAGCCGAAAACGTTTATGAGCGATTCTGCAACGTATGATATCACGGCGTGGTCGCTACCTTATGTGTACGGCATCAAAACTTATGGCATAAAAGAAGCATTGAAACCGGCATCGCTCAACCCAAAAACAACTGAAAATAACTACACCGCAACCAGTGGAACTTACGCTTATGTATCTGAGTGGAAATCCATGGAAGATGTAAAATTTCTGGCCGCACTGCTCAAAAACAAAATAAAAGTGCGCTTTACCGAGCAGGCTTTAAATGCTTCAGGAAAAACGTTTGCGCCAGGCTCGCTTATCATTACTAAAGCTGGAAATGCAGCGTTAAAACAGTTTGACAACGTAATTTTATCCGCAGCAAAAACTTTTAACCGCCGTTTAACGCCGCTGGCTTCGGGTTTTGTAGAAAAGGGAAATGATTTGGGTTCGGGTTATATCCACGTGATCAATCAACCCAAAATCATGATTGCCAGCGGAGATGATGTTTCGGCTTCTGCTTTGGGCGAAGTTTGGTTTTATTTTGAAAAAGAACTGCATTATCCGGTTACGATGATCAACACCAAAGATTTAAACCGCGTAAAATGGACGGATTTTGATGTGGCGATTTTCCCGGATGGATTTTATAACGATTTGCCAACGGATGACCTGCAAAATTGGGTAAGCAAAGGCGGAAAACTGATTTTAATGGAAAATGCTGTTGCAAAAATGAGCGGTAAAAAAAGCTTCAACATCAAACTGAAAGAAGATAAAAAGCCGGATGCTGAGGCAAAATCTACCAAAAAAAACCCTTATGCTGAGGTGAAAGCTTTTGGCAGCCGCGAGCGGAGCGACATCAGCAATAATATTGCCGGAGCCATTTACAAGGTTAATTTAGATAATACGCATCCGCTGGGTTTCGGCTTTCCGGGTTATTATTATACTTCCAAACAGGATGATAAATTGTACGAGTTTTTAGAAGATGGTGGTTGGAACGTTGGCACGCTGAAAAAAGATAATTACGTAGCCGGTTTTGCCGGTCAGAAAGCCAAAGCGCATTTGCAAGACGGCTTGCTTTTTGGTGTGCAGGATTTGGGCCGCGGCACGGTAGTTTACCTGGCCGACGACCCTTTGTTCCGCAGCTTTTGGGAAAACGGCAAGTTGCTTTTTGGCAATGCTGTTTTTATGGTTAATTAATTAGCCGCCGCCTTTTACGCGGTTTTTTTCTGCATCTGCGCCGCTGTTATGACGGCGTGTTTGCAGCTTGCTGTTGCCAAAATTGTAGGTTAACGTAAGCAAGGCCACGCGCGAATCTCGCTTTTGATAAACGTTGATGTTGGTATTGGTGTAATTACTGCTGAGGTTGTTGGTACGCGTGTTAAAAATATCACTCACTGAAAATTTTGCGTTCAGTTTTTTGTTAAGGAATGTTTTGCTAAAACCAGCATCAACTCCATATTGTGGTTTAATATTGAAAACGCCGTAAACCAGTGGCGACTGATAATCTCCGGAAAGCTCTGCTTTAATGCCATTACCCATTGTAAACGTGTTTAAAGCTTTGGCCTGAAAAGCAGCTTTACCTCTGCTTAAATTGCCACCCAGCAAGGAATCTGATTTAAATCCTAAATAAAACCCATTGAAATTTAAGTTGCCCGTCCACCATTTGGTAAAATTATAAGGTGCATTGATGTTGATGTTATAAGAGTTTTGGGTTTGTAGGTTAAGCTCTGTTACAAAAGTTGCGTTGCCTTTTGTTTCAATAACACCTACCGAAACATCGCGGGTACGGCTGTAGCCCAAACTCACATTGATGCTTTTATTGTAAGTATAACTCAACTCAAAAGATTGTGTGTATTGCGGTTTTAAGAATGGATTTCCTTGACTGTAAGTAAACTGATCCAGATAATAAACAAACGGATTCAGGTTATCATAACTTGGCCGGTCAATCCTGCGGCTGTACGTAAAACCTACATCGTTTTTGGCGTTGAGGCTTTCCTGCAAAAACAAACTCGGGAAAAAATTTAAATAACTACGGTCAACAATCTGGTTTGTAGTAATCAGATTTCCGTTAGAACTGGTGTTTTCTGCCCGCAAACCAGCCTGCACGGAAAACTTTTTAAACGTATGACTTAAATTAAGGTAAGCCGCGCTAATTTTTTCGGTATAAATAAAGCGGTTGCTGCGCGTAATGTCGTTTACGTACGTGCGGCCATTTAATATTTGCGCCTGCAAATCGTTATCCGTTTTTACATCGCTTAGCTTGATACCGGCTTCCAGTTTGCCAATCTTTTTCAGGTTTTTGGTATAATCAGCTTTGCCGGTTCTTATACTGATTTCAGACGGCGTTTGGTTGCGCAACAATGATGGTGTGCGCTGCACATTTCCATCAGCCAAAAAGAAATCGGTTTGATATTGCGCAATATTATTGTTGTTAAACCTGGAATAATCTAAATCAATAGCTAATTCTTGTCCGGAAGTATCCAGTTGCAAACGATCATTCAAATTAAAAGCAAAGTTTTTAAAAGTTTGATTTAAATCCGAATACGTTTTTTGCAGCGAATCTGTAATACCTTCACGTGCACCAATTAAAGTATTGGCTACGTTATGGTTTTGGTCATTGTTAAAATAACCGTTTACTAAAAAACCAATGGTGTGTTTTGGAGTGATGTCGTAATCTGTACCAAAGCGATAATTGTTGTAAGCATACGTTTCAGGCATAAATGTTTTCTGGTCAAAATATGTAGCATTATTACCGCTGCCAACTACACGGTCAATGTTTAAATTCTCACTGATCTTGCGGTCACCATGATTAAAAGACCCAAAAAAGTTAAACTTTCCTTCTTTATGATTTAAAGTGAGCGATTCGCTAGTTCTCGCATAAGCGCCATAACCTCCAGCCAAAATCAAGCTGCCATTGGTGCCGGCAGCTCGGTTTTTTTTCATTTTAATGTTGATAATGCCCGAATTTCCGGCCGCATCATATTTTGCGGAAGGATTGGTGATGATTTCGATGGACTGGATCGAATTTCCATCCGTAGAACGCAGCAACGTAGCCAGTTGCGCCGATGAAAGATAAGTCAGTTTACCATCAATCATTACTGTAACGCCTTGTTTTCCTTTCAGACTGATGTTGTCGTCTTTATCCAAAGTAACGCCGGGCGCTTTCTGCAAAATTTCTAAAGCAGAATTACCGGCGGCCAGCACACTATTGGCTACATTTAAAACGGTTTTATCAATTTGATGCTCGATTAGCGGTTTTTGTGCAACAATAGAAACGCCTTTTAATTGCTGACTGGCGGCCATCATCACCAATTTTTCTATGGTAAAAACAGCATTGCCTTCGCTGATGATAATTGGTTTTGAAAAAGCTTTTTTATAATTGATAACCGAAGCCGAAACCAGATAACTTCCGGCTGCAACATTAGAAAACTGGTAACGGCCTTTTTCATCCGTTAACGCGCCTTTTACCAAAACAGAATCTTTGACTTTTAACAAAGTTACGGTGGCATAATCCAGCGGTTTTTGCTGCTGATCAACCACTAAACCGCTGATTTGTCCGTTTTTGGTTTGGGCTGATAATTTTTCTTCACCCCAAAAAATAGTGGATAAAAGAAGTATGGTTAAAGTAAAAAGGTTTTTCATTTTCAAAAAATTTAGACAAAGCAATTCTCAGCCAGAAGCACGCTTCTTTTTTTAGCAGTTCAGATTTTTTCAGGAGAAAAGTCCGGGCGTTTTACCCGAACTTTCAATTTATTTATCTGCGGGTTTGGTATTAAGATGCACGCAGCGTCCAAAAAGTTACAGCAGTTTGTAAATTTTATACGATAAAAGAAGTATTACTGTTCGTGATGATTTTCCGGCACTTTAACTTTGAGGCAAACCAAACCGTTTTCCGTCATTTTAAAATGCGCCAGCCTTTTGCCTTGATTTTGATCTTCGTAGCAGTCGTATAAATCCACATCGTTTAAAATATAATCCAGACTTTCATCAATGGTAATCATCGAATTTACCGGCAATTTTAGCGTAACATTTACGCTTTGATCGCGCCACAAAGCTCGTTTTGCTGGTATTAATTTACGATCAAAACTGATGATAGAATCCTGCTGCGTAAAATGATAAGCTGTGTTGCGGGCATTGCGCAACGCTTCCTGGTAATTAAATCCTTTGGCACGATAAGAAGCTACCATTGACGGAAATTCGTTTTCGCTTTTTTCGATGTACAGGCGCACGTTTTCCGGACTTAAATCGGTATCGTTTTCATCATTCATGTTCACGATAATGTCGTTTGCAAAATCATCTTTTTTGATGCCAAGCGTTGCGCTGTCTTCCTTAGTTAACAGTTTTGCGTTGTTTATGCTGAGGAAATAGTTTTGCCCGCCGGTTTGCATTACATCTGTTTTTTGGCTGAAACTGGCTTCGTACCTAAAATCCGAAGCTATTTTTGTGGCATAAAAAGCAACGGTACTTATGGCAGCAATCCAGCCGAGCAATAAAATAAAACCGAAACCGCGGCCAAATACATTTCTGGAAAAAACCACGCGCACCGTAAATAAAATCAGGGCAAGCAGCGGAATGGCGCAAACCAGAAATCCGCAGACGTATAAAATGTTGCTAAACTCGTAATTAACCAGGTTAAACGGCGAGAAACCGTGCACAAACATGGATTTGTTGGCAGAAAACGCCACAATTGCCACCAACAAAGCAATGATGGCAAACGCGCAAAGCAGACAAAACAACACGGCAATTACTTTTAAAATGATTTTGCCGCTGCCATTTAAAAAACTTCTAAGAAGCAAAAAAAATTCGCCAATAAAATCTCGGATCTTGTACAAAAACGGTTTGGCTTCGCGGTTGGCATTAGATAAAGATTGGCGCAGGTTTTTAACTTCTTCATCAAAATTACGTTTAAATCCTTGCAAATCAGCACGTTCACCTTTCATCGCCATCCGTTCGGTGCGCGTATTGGCACGAGGAATAATCATCCACAAAATAAAATAGATAAGCAAACCGCTGCCGGCACCAAAAACGGCAAGCACAAAAGCAATCCGGATCCAAACGGCTTCTACGCCAAAATAATTGGCAATTCCGGCCGCCACGCCGCCAACCAAATGATCTTCCGGATCGCGGAACAGGCGGCGTTCGGTTTGATGATCTGAAAAAGTAGTGGTAAAAGAAGTATCGTTATTGGTTGTTTCGGTAGAGAAATCCTCCAGCGTGCCCATTTGGGCAATCACAGCCGTAACATCCGAAGTAAAAATAACCTGTTTGCCTTCGTTTTTAAGCATTTCGCTGAACATTTCTGCCAGGCGGTTTTCGATATCAGTGGTAATTTCATGACTGTCGCTACTGTCTGCAAAATGCCTTTTAATGCCGGTCATGTAGCTTTTTAGGATATCGTAAGCATCTTCTTCTATATGAAAAATGATGCCGTTTATATTGATGATGATGGTTTTATTCATGATGGTAAAGGTTTGAGTTGAATGATTATGGCTTTTTTTTGAGGGAGATTTCTACAGCGAAGGATAATTCCTGCCAGGTTTTTTCCAGCTGGTGCAGCAGCACCGAACCTGCGGGCGTAAGCTGATAATATTTTCTGGGCGGCCCGGAAGTAGATTCAACCCAATTATAACTCAATAAACCATTGTTTTTTAACCGTGTGAGCAACGGATATAAAGTACCTTCCACTACCAACAGTTTGGCCGTTTTCAGTTCGGCAATAATATCCGAAGCATAAATTTCGCCGCGGGAAATAATGGCCAGAATACAATATTCCAGGATACCCTTGCGCATCTGTGTTTGCGTGTTTTCCAAAATCATAATACAAAGATATATGTTTAGGAATGTATTATGCAATACAAGGTACTAAAAAATTGTAAATTATTTTTTAGGTGATAAAAGAAGTATCAGAAACAAAAAGATCTCAAACAGAAAAATTTATAACAATAGAATAATAAATTGATCACTTTTTTAATAGTACGATTAAAAAAGTATAATATTTTAATTATTATGTATATTACAACGGTTTTTACATAATAATTAAACATGAAAAGAAAATTACTATTAATTTTTTTAGTATTATTTGTTTTTTCTGAAGCAATTTTTGCTCAGACGAGAATAATTACCGGTATTATTACTGGAAAAGAGGATGGTTTGCCTTTACCAGGTGTAAGTGTAATGGTAAAAGGAACCAAAACAGGTACACAAAGTGGGCCGGATGGAAGTTACGCAATAAAATTACCAGATGGGCAGTCACTTGTGTTTAGTTTTATTGGATATAATATTCAAACTGTAATTCCTAATGGCTTACGCCTTAATGTAATTATGGCTGGCACAACAAGCACGTTAAATGAAGTGCAGGTTATTGGTTATGGTACACAATCTAAAAGAGAAAGTGTAGGAAGTATTTCTACCGTAAAAGGCTCAGAAATTGTTGAACAGCCCGTACAAAACTTTGTACAATCTCTTGCCGGCAAGGCATCCGGCGTTCAAATTACCATTGCTAATGGTGTTTCAAACACACCTCCCGTTTTTCATATCCGTGGTACCAACTCTATTGCACTAAGTTCTCAGCCACTTATTGTTGTGGATGGTGTACCAAGTTATTCTGGTGATTATAGCGGAGGCGAATCCGGCGGTAGCGGCTTGGCAAACATTAATCCTGATGATATTGAAAGCATTGATATTGCTAAAGACGGTGCTTCAACTGCAATTTATGGTAGCCGTGCTGCAAATGGTGTTGTATTTGTTACTACTAAAAAAGGTAAAAAAGGCGATGCTGTTGTAAGTGTGGATAGCTGGATTGGCATGACCAAAGTTAACAGGCTGCCCAAAGTCTTAGATGCTTATCAATATGTAACGTTAAAAAATGAAGCATTAAAAAATGCAGGTTTATATAATGATGTTGTTACTACGCCACAAACCAAAGCGCTGTATTATGCAGGTTTAGGTACAGATGCAGCCGGAAACACCATCAACACAAACTGGAAAAATTTAGTTTAA
>JBPBQN010000011.1:0-20505 GCA_050954865.1 Janthinobacterium lividum
AGTTACAATTGTGTTTGTAACTTATTGATAATTTGGATTTTACAGAGATCAAATCCGATCTACCAGAGTTGCAGCAGCGTTGATTAAAATCGATTGCCCCAAGTTTTCCAGCCGGATAAGCAGTTGATTTTGCGATTTATAGCTCACCATTTCACCCGTCATGCCAATCAGCGGACCAGCTTTTATCACCACTTTTTCGCCGGCTGCAATGTGTTCTGCTGTTACTTCCAGCTCTAAATCTGATGTTAAAAGCAGCTGTATTTCGTTAATTTGCTGGTCTGGCATATCTGCAATGCGGCCGGCTTGATACAGAAAACGCGCAATACCTTTCGTCATCAAAACCTCTGTTTGCTGTTTAGGCAAAATGCGCACAAACAGGTAAGATTGAAAAAGCGGCTCGATTACCCATTTTTTGCGATCGCTCCATTGTTTCAACGTTTTTTGAAGCGGCAAATAAGCTTCAATTCCTTTTTTCTGCAACAGTTCAAAAGCCTGTTTTTCGGCTCTTGACCGCGTATAAACCGGATACCATTTCGGTGATGCTTCTTTTAGCATGGTTTTTTTATAATGAATTTTAGTTGATCCAACGGTTCCAATTCCACCATTTGGGCGGGTTGTTCTCGTTGTTCTTTTCAGAACCTAAATAACCATTATAATCTGTGTAATAATAATTGCCGTTTTGATTTTTGTTGCCGGAAGTGTAAATCCGTGAATGAAAATTCTCTTCTTCATAAGCATTCAGCAAAATAACCGTGTTGGCCAAGTTGTATTTTTCCGTCAGTTGTTCCGGAATTTCTGCTGAATGAAAAGAAGATTTTCCAGCCCGAATTACAAAAACATTAATATCGCTGCGGCGAATCACCGGGATCGAATCTGAAACCAAACCAACCGGCGCGGTATCAATCATCACAATGTCGTACTTCTTTTGCAGTTCAAAAATCAGTTTTTCCATGTTGGGGTGATGCAGCAATTCTGATGGATTGGGCGGCACCGGGCCAGAAGCAATAAAATCAATATTAGGCTGGCTGGTAGGCGTAATGATTTCCTCCGCAGTAACCTGATTAGCCAAATAGCTGCTCAATCCAACTATATTATCGTGCTGAAAAACATGATGCAATCTGGAGCGGCGCAAATCCGCAGCAATTAAAACTACTTTTTTATCGATCAAGGCCAGCGTGCTGGCCAGATTTACAGCGATAAAAGACTTGCCTTCGCCGGCCACTTCCGAAGTAATGCAAATGATTTTGCTTGATTTATCTGCCGCCATAAAACTCAGATTGGTGCGCACAGCACGCACAGATTCTGCAAAAATAGATTTTGGTTTGGCCTGAGATAACATGTTGGAATTGTATTCATCCAGCTTGTATGGAAACTTCCGGATCATGCCGATTACCGGAATATTCGTTAGGCTTTCAATCGTTTCTTTATCATAAATGTATGGATTGAGCATCCGAAGCAGCAAAATCAAACCCGAACCCAACAGTAAACCAACTAATATTGCTTTTTGATAAACACTACTTCCATCTGGAGAAACCGGACTGAAATTGGCTTGTGCCTGCTCAATAATAGTAGCACCGGCCAGGATGGAAGAGCGGCTAATTTGTGCTTCCAGCTTTTTTTCAGACAAAAATGAATACACCTTTTCGTTGATTTCAAAATCGCGTTTCAGGCTTACCATATCGCGCTCGTTGGTTGGCAAAGCAGCTACTTGCTGGTTGGCCATTTGCAGCTGGCTGTTTAAATAGTTGATGGTTGTTTGAATGTGTTTGGCAGAAGCATCAATGTTAGCCAAAGCTGCATTACGGAGCTGAACTAACTGTTTATCAGCTTCTTCTACCGGTTGCGAGTTAGTATTAAATGTTTTAAGTAAACTGTTTTTTTCGGTTAGCAAAGTATTGTAACGTACTAATAAACCATTCAGCAAAGGATCAACTGTGCCTTGCATGTTAAAGTTGAGGCTTACAGCGTTTTTTTCGTTATTAATCTGCTGTTTCAATTGATTAATGGCGATTAACTGAATATTAAGCAAAGATTTTTGCGATTCTATTTCCTGCACTTTACCTAAAACTATTGTTGCAGAAGCGCTGACATCAAAAATTTTTGTATTTTTTTGTAGGATTCTAAAGAGCTTTCTGATGATTTTACCTGCTTGGAAAGAAAGCTTAACTGATCATCAATAAAACTGATGATTTGCGAAGCCGATTGCATTTTGCGGTTTTTATCAAAAATCAGATATTCCTGCATTAAAGCATTCAATACATCGGCGGCAAACTGCGGATTAGAATCTGTTTGCTCCAGATTGATCACGTTAGAGTTTTTAATCGCTTCACTGGTGTTCAGTCCGCCTGCAATGCGCGGATAAAAATCTTCCGGCGAGTTAAATTTGAACAGGTAAATGGAGTTCAAGGCATAACGGGCATCCGAAGAATGAATCAAAAAACGCGTTTTACCAATATTGATGGGTGAATTGTAGGCGTAAATATGTTTAATTTCCTGATTACCGGTTTTATATTTCAGGCTAAACTTAGTAGCATCAATCGCCTGAAAAGAAATTAAATCTTTATAAAACAAGGTGCTGTCTTCCTGCAAAATCTCAATATTTAGCGGTTTGTTTGGATAAGTTTCGTATCGCCTGACTCTTCCCTCAATAAAAAAACTGATTTTGTAATCCAGATCTTTAATAGCGCTGATGATCAATTTACGACTTCGGATCACGAAACTTTCGCTTTGAACTTTGGCTGTGGCGCGCTCGGCATTGTTGATAACGCTGACCAGTTCAGAAATTTCCGACTTCTTTTCATCAAACTTCATAATTGCATTGGTAGCATACACTTTTGGCGTGTACCACAAATACAGTTTAGCCAGCGAGAAGCAAATTAAAACCGAAAACGCAACCAAATACCATCTGCTTAAAATCATCCTAAACAACCGAACGTAATTTAGCCGGTCGGTTGGTTTTTGCAGATTGATAGAATCGTTTTCAGGCATTATTTTCTGGTGAGCGTGAAGATGACTAATGCAGTGTTTAGCAAAACCAAAACGGGTTGTATAATGCCGGATAGGTTTTGTGTAGCATCATTCCGTACGGTTCGATTATTTTGGGCGATGTAAATAATGTCATTATTCTGCAGGTTTAATGCTGGATTAGCCAGCGTTCGGATATCATTCAAATCAGCCATAATAATCTGTGGATGAGCTTTATCACCCCGAATAATCTGAATGTTTTTTTCATTCGCTTTGTCCGTCAGTCCGCCTGCTTCTCCAATAATATCCACTAAACTGGTTTTATCTTTTAACAACAAGTAATTTCCCTGTGTACGTACTTCTCCAAGCAGGGTTACTTTTAGATTAATAATTTTCAGGTCAATTATCGGATCTTTTAATAATTTCTCTTTGTACAGCGATTCAATTTTTCGTGCAGCTTCGTATCTTGTTAAGCCAGAAACCGTTATCCGTCCAATAACAGGTAAGGCAACTGTACCATCTTCTTCTACCTGATAAGCCGGAGCTTGCGCGGCCGAACCGGTTGCCGCCATTTGCTCATTAACAATGTAACTGATGTTTTGCAGATTCCGGATTTGAAGTAAATCATCCGGACCGATTTTATAAGCTGAATTTCCGGTTGAGGCCGTATTCTGATTATAAACCGGAGGAGCCGTAGCAACATTGGTTTTAAATAAAACGTGTTGCTGTTTGTAGGAACAGGCACTTAAAAAAAACAATGCTAAAAGAAGTATCAGATAAGTATTATTTAAATATATTTTTTTCATAAATAGTTTGTTAAACTATTAGTTAAATTTTATAATAGCAAATTTTACGGATTAATTTATTTTCGCCCGTATAAAGTTTATATGAAAGTTTCTGTAATCACGGTTTGTTACAACGCAGTTTCCACCATCGAAGCCTCTATTCTTTCACTGTTAAATCAGGATTACGAAAATTTGGAGTATTTGGTTATAGATGGGGGCTCTACAGATGGAACGATAGAAGTGATTAGGCACCATTTGCCACGGATTGCATATTTTGTTTCTGAACCAGACCGCGGAATGTATGATGCCCTGAATAAAGGCATTGCGCTGGCCACGGGAGATGTAATTGGTTTACTTCACGCCAATGATTGCCTGGCTTCATCAGCCATCATCAGCACAATTGTTAAAACACTGGAAGTTACAAATGCTGATGCGGTGTATGGAAATCTGAATTTTTATACTGAAAAAGGGACATTAACCCGAAAATGGAAATCAAAAACCTGTCGTCGATTGTTGCTGGAGTTGGGCTGGATGCCGCCGCATCCAACGGTTTACATCAAAAAAAATACTTTTTTAAAGTACGGCAGTTATCGCCTCGATTTCTCCACAGCAGCAGATTATGAACTGATACTGAGGTTTTTTTATCGCCATAAAATAAAAACCGTTTATGTTGATAAAATTTTTGTAAAAATGTTAACTGGCGGTATAAGTAACAAAAGCTTTTTCAATCACGTAACAGGAAACATCAACGATTTTAAAGCAATGAAAATGCATGATTTACATGCTCCTTTTATCGCTGTTTTTTTAAAGCCGTTACAAAAATTAATACAATATTTTTAATTATTATTAATTTAAAGTTAATTTTATATCTTTAAATAATATTAAAGAAGATATGCTACTACCCGAAATTTACATTTTAATTGTTACCTGCGTTTCCGTTTTGTTAGTGCTGATCATTATGCCATCGGTCATTCACATCGCTCAAAAGAACAGCTTATTTGATGATCATTCTTTATCCAGGAAAGATCATGGCTACGGCATTCCGCGCTTAGGTGGCGTGGCATTTTTTGCCAGCAGCATACTTACCTCTCTGTTTATTGTAAAATTCGGAACAGATTTGCCTATGTATCAGCTATATGCAGCCAGTATTATTTTATTTGGCCTGGGCATTAAAGATGATTTGTCAGGCGTGCATTTTCACACCAAATTAATTGTTCAGGCAGTTGCAGCTTTTGTTATTACTGTTCCGGCCAATATCCGGATTGAAAATTTGTACGGCATTTTTAATATTCACCACCTTGATCCAGTTTCAAGCATTTTGCTTTCGATGTTGATCATTATGTTTACCATTAATGCCTTTAACCTGATAGACGGCATTGATGGTTTAGCTGGTACACTTTCCGTAATTGCCTGTTGCACATTTGGTTATCATTTTATGCTGATTAATCAAATGGTGCTTGCCACATTGTCGTTTGCAGTTGTTGGTGCGGTAAGTGCATTTTTATATTACAATTTTTCGCCGGCTAAAATTTTTATGGGTGATGCCGGTTCCATGTTTTTAGGAATGATCTGTGCCGTTTTTGCCATCAAATTTATATCGATAAAAGAAGCATCAGCAATAAACACGATGCAACATGCACCAGTTTTAGCAATAGCAACGCTCATCATTCCGGCTTTTGATATGCTGAATGTGATTGCCACACGCATTTTCCACCAAAAATCACCATTTAAACCAGATCGTAACCACATTCATCACCGGATGCTGCGTTTGGGTTTAACGCATTTGCAAACTACTGTTATTTTGGGCACAGTCGATTTATTTTTTATTGCTTTAGCTTCGCTTCTGAAAAATGTTAATACTTCTTTTACCCTGGTAATTTTCGCCGCAATTTTAATGCTGCTTAACGGCTTGGTGCGTGTAAAAACAAGGTCAGCTTATCAGGTTGCAGCTTAATTAAATTACCTTACATTATTTCTTTGGTAACTTTGCTTCATCATGACGAAGATGAAAATTGCAATCAATGGATTTGGCCGTATCGGCCGGATTTTTTTAAGAAATATATTGCTGCGGCCCAATGTAGAAGTGATCGCCATAAATGATCTTACCGATACCAAAACGCTTGCGCACTTATTCAAATATGATTCAGTGCACCGCGGTTTTAAAGGCGAAGTAAGTTTTGATGGAGAACATTTAATCATCAACCAAAAACCAATTCGCGTTTTTAAAGAGAAAGATCCGCAGCAATTACCGTGGCAACAACTGGAAATTGATTTGGTAATTGAATCTACCGGAAAATTTGTAACGCAGGAAAAAGCGGCGCTGCATTTAAAAGCAGGGGCGAAACAAGTCATCATTTCGGCACCTTCTCCCGATAAAAATATTCCTTCTGTGGTTTTAGGTGTGAATGATAATTTGATTGATTTAACGGCACCGATTCTTTCCAACGCTTCCTGCACCACCAACAATGTGGCCGCAATGGTTAAGGTTTTAGATGATAACTGGGGAATTAATGATGGCTACATTACCACGATACACTCCATGACGAGCGACCAGAACCTGCACGATGCGCCGCATAAAGATTTGCGCCGTGCACGCGCCGCATCCAGTTCTATCATTCCAACAACAACCGGCGCGGCAAAAGCCATCACTAATATTTTTCCGCATCTGGAAGGCAAACTGGGTGGTGCCGGCATTCGCGTTCCGGTGCTAAATGGCTCGCTAACAGATTTTACCTGCACGCTAAAACACAAGGCAACAGTAGAAAGCATCAATGCTGCCTTTAAAAAAGCTTCTGAAAGTTTTCTGCAAAACGTGCTGGAATACACCGAAGATCCGATCGTTTCGGTAGATATTTTGGATAATCCGCACAGCTGTATTTTTGATGCGCAACTTACTTCTGTTGTGGGCAGCCTTGTAAAAGTGGTGGGCTGGTACGATAACGAAATGGGTTATTCAAGCCGATTGGCAGATTTGGTGCAAAAAATTTGTGTGCTAAAAACAGCATCGGCACGAGCCCTAACTAACTAAAAAACAGAAAGCGGCCTAAGCCGCTCTTCTGAACTCACTGCAAAAAATGATTTTGGTTTAGAACTGGTTTTTATCTTACAATCATTAAAGCTTTTTTATTTCTTCTTGGCGCTACCGGAAATGGCTCCATATTTGGCTCGTAAGCAGGCGTTTGATCATCATTTTTCAAATTCATTTTAGCATAAGCAAGGCCTTTATCCGTAATCAACATAGTGAAATTGAGATGTTTAAAATCAGCTGCTTTTTTTGCTTTGATAAGCAAATCCACATCGCCCTGTAATTCAATTAAACCTTTGTAATACAATTCGTTAAGTAGTACATTTTTAAACTTGTTAAAAAATAACGTCATGCTGAAGAGTAAATATGGATTGGTGATATCGGTGTTGCGGTAAGGAGCAGGATTACTCAAAATGGTTTTTAAGATTTTATCGCGGAGCGGAGTGGTGTTGAAAAACATAGCTTTAAAATTTAATATCGTTGTTGATGATAACAGTTATTCAATTAAAATGCCAATTAAAATAAATCACTTCCAAATCAATCAGAATGCTTCTTTTAGCAGGTAAAATTTAGGTTGAAGGAATGCGGAAACGTCTTTTACTTTTTGATTCCCAGAAATAATCAGACTAAAAATACCTGATAAAAACAGCATTTTTATCAGCAAACAGCTTCAAAATCTTAAAAAAACAAAAAATAGATGATCAAATTTATCACGGTAGAAGAAACCTTGCCGATCAGAAATGAAGTGCTGCGCGAAGGAAAATTAAGTTTGGATGAATGCCGTTTTCCATCAGACCAAAATGAAGGCGCATTCCATCTGGGGAATTTTGAGGAAAATACGCTCACCACAATCGCCTCATTTCATCCACAAACTGTGGAAGGACATATCGGCAGCGGTTATCAGCTGCGCGGCATGGCTACGTTGCCGGTTTTTCAGGGAAAAGGAAAGGGCAACCAGCTGGTTAATTTTGCGGTGGTTTATTTGCGCGGACAAAAAATTAATTATTTGTGGTGCAATGCGCGCAAGAAAGCATTAAACTTTTATGCAGGTTTAGGTTTTGAAGTGATTTCTGATGAGTTTGATGTGCCCGGCATCGGCCCGCATTACGTGATGTATGTTAAAATTTACTGATGCTGTTTTTATGCCGATAAAAAGAGTATCCGCAAAAAACACGTTTTAAAAACGTACTGTTAACAGCAATTTTGTAATTTCCGCCTTTAATTTTATCACTATGAAAACAATCGATCAGGCCAGCTTTGCCGGCAAAAAAGTTTTGATCCGCGTAGATTTTAACGTTCCGCTAGATGAAAACTATAAAATTACAGATGATAACCGCATCACGGCAGCTTTGCCAACCATTAAAAAGATTTTGGCAGATGGTGGCGCGGTGATTTTGATGTCGCATTTAGGCCGGCCGAAAGATGGTCCGACAGAAAAATATTCACTGAAACATCTGATTCCGCATTTATCAAATTTATTAGGTCAGGAAGTGCAGTTTGCTAATGATTGCATCGGCAAGGAAGCCATCGAAAAAGCTAAAGAACTGGAACCAGGCGAAGTTTTGCTGCTGGAAAACCTGCGTTTTTACAAAGAAGAAGAAAAAGGCGATGTGGAATTTGCCAAAAAACTTGCTGCTTTAGCCAATGTTTATGTAAACGATGCTTTTGGTACGGCACACCGCGCGCACGCTTCCACATCAATCATTGCGCAGTTTTTTCCGGATGCTAAATATTTCGGCTATGTAATGGCTTCGGAGTTGGAAAATGCTGAAAAAGTGCTGAATGGCGCGGCAAAACCGTTTACGGCAATTATGGGAGGTTCTAAAGTTTCCGACAAGATTTTACTGATTGAAAAATTGCTGGATAAAGTGGATAACCTGATTATCGGCGGCGGCATGGCTTATACTTTTGCTAAAGCTGATGGCGGCAACATCGGTACGTCTTTGGTGGAAATGGATAAACTGGATTTGGCCATCAGCTTAAAACAAAAAGCAAAAGAAAAAGGTGTGAAGCTGTTTTTACCGGTTGATAATTTGGTTGCCGATAAATTTGCCAACGATGCGCAAACCAAAATTGCCAAAACCGGCGAAATTGAAAATAACTGGATGGGTTTGGATATCGGACCAGAAACGGTGAAATTGTTTAGCGAAGTAATCGAAAATTCTAAAACTATTTTATGGAACGGACCAATGGGCGTTTTCGAAATGGAAAGCTTTTTAAAAGGTACCAAAGCCATTGCCGAAGCGGTTGTAAAAGCAACTGATAACGGTGCATTTTCACTGATTGGTGGCGGAGATTCTGCCGCTGCGGTATCCAAATTTAATCTGACAGAACGCGTGAGTTACGTTTCTACCGGTGGCGGCGCATTGCTGGAATATATGGAAGGCAAAGAGTTGCCGGGCGTAAAAGCAATTAATGAATAGTGCTATTTTTATCGGTATAAAATAAGTGTTAAAAAGCCTTTGCCAGTTGGTAAAGGCTTTTTCAATTTTTAATACAATTAAAACTGCTTATTCTTTGTGTAGAGCTAAGTCTTAAATATTATTATATTGCGACTAACATGAAAATAATTTCAACATTTAATAACAAAGGAGGTGTCGGTAAATCCACACTTACCTTTCATTTAGCACATGCTTTAAGTGAGCTTGGTTATAGAATTTTGTTAATTGATGCTGATCCTCAATGCAATCTTACTCTTTATGGAATGGAAGTTGAAGATTTACATGCGATTTGGGAAAAAGAAACAGACTATATTGATAAAATAGGGTTTGAAGAGTCTCGAATTAATGACCCTAACTTTGAAAATTTATTAAAAGAAACTAGGACATTACATTTTCTTTTAAAACCAACAGAGGAAGGAACAGGAGAAATAGTAGAATTACCACCTCTTCGAGAAATTGGAAACAATGTTTTCTTATTGCCAGGAAGGCTATCATTACACAGTTACGAAGAAGCGATTGCTTCAAGATGGAGTGATGCTTACGTCGGAAATCCATTAGCTATAAAAACTATTTCAAGAATAAGAACATTAGCACTTGAATATAGCGCAAAATATAATATTGACTATGTATTGGTTGATACTTCACCAAGTATTGGTATTCTAAATAAGGTAATTATATCAACAGGAGATGGATTATTAATTCCCTGTAATGCAGATATGTTTTCGCTATATGGTATTAGAAATATAGGAGGTGCATTGGGAATCTGGAGAAAGCAGTTTGAAGTATTACGAAGTTTATTGTCGGATGAAAAAAAGAAAACTTTACCGTTAACCTTTGTTAAGTTTATTGGATATGCTTTATATAATACAAAACGTGTAATAAAAACTCCTTCCATCAATCCCTTAAATATTGCTCAATCTAATTATCATTACGCAAAATCAATTCCAACTACAATAAGTGAATTTATACCTTCAGATTTAAGGAGCAATTTGTCTGGCTTACAATGTTCAGAAAACATTGGTGGTACTTCAGTAATCCATTCTCACAATACTCTTCCAGGAATGGCTCAAAAATATAAAAAACCTATGTGGGTGCTACCTTCTCTTGAACTTGATCACGAAGACAATACTATTAAAGGTAATAGAGGAAGCTACGAAGCAACAAAAAATAATTATTTAGCATTTGCTAGAGATTTTATAACCAGAGTTTCTACTTTATAAAATGGAAAGAGAAGAAGCAATTGATGAATGTATAGAACTTTATAATACAGAAAGGCATAGGTTTAAAATGTTTTCTGACCAAGTCAAAATTTTTTTTACTGAAAATGAGAACTTAAACAAGTCCCCTTTACCAATATTGCATTCTTTAAAAAGTAGAGTGAAAGATGTTGATCATCTTCGTGATAAATTAAGAAGGCAATGGGATAAGGGTAATAATGTTAATAAAGACACCTTTTTTAATGGCATAACAGATTTGGCTGGTGTGCGTGTATTGCATATGCATCAAGAGCAATTCCCAGCTATACATGAAGAAATAATCAACAATATAGATAAGTATCATGAATGGGTTTTAGTAGAAACGCCAAAAGCATATATATGGGATAAAGAAAAAGAATCTATTTATAAAAATCTCAATATTAACGTTCAAACTAAAGATTCGAATTACACAAGTATTCATTATGTTATAAAGCCTAATAAAGAAAGTTTTGTTAAATGTGAAATACAAGTTCGAACACTTTTTGAAGAGATATGGGGAGAAATAGATCATACAATCAACTATCCACATAAAACCAAAAGTATTGCATGTCAAGAACAGATAAAAGTTTTGGCTAAATTAGTCAATGCAGGTACTCGACTTGCAGATTCAATATTTGCTAGTTTCAATGAATTTAATAATAAATAAGAAAATTGCTTTTTTCAAGTTCAACAATATTCTTCATGAAAAACATACTCTCCATGCTTCTTTTATGCCTGTTTTTTTGGCACGCATCCGCACAAAACCAAAACCCGGATGCGGCTTATGTAAAGGAAAATTACCAGAAATACGAATACCAGATTCCGATGCGCGATGGTAAAAAGCTGTTCACTTCGGTTTATGTACCGAAAGATCAGTCTAAAAAATATCCTTTCATGATGGACAGAACGCCGTATAGCGTGGCGCCTTACGGCAAAGATTTGTATAAAGGCAGTTTGGGTCCTTCGCCATTTTTTTTGCACGATGGATATATTTTTGTCTATCAAGATGTGCGCGGCCGTTGGATGAGCGAAGGCATTTATGAAGAAATGACACCGGAAAAGGATGTTCATCCCACCAAAAACGACATAGATGAAGGCACGGATACTTACGATACCATTGACTGGTTGCTCAAAAATATTCCAAATAATAATGGCAAAGTTGGCGTTTGGGGAATTTCCTATCCCGGTTTTTATACCACAACGGCTTTGCTGAGCCGGCATCCGGCACTGGTTGCGGCTTCTCCGCAGGCACCAATTGCAGATTTATGGCGAGATGATGGCTGGCACAACGGGGCATTTATGCTGGTGGCCAACTTTGGTTTTTATCCGGGATTTACCAATCGGCAGGACGATAAACCAACGCAACGACGCGGTGCACGTTTTGATGCTGGAACGGAAGACGGTTATGATTTCTTCCTGAAAATGGCCACCATGAAAAATACAAACGATATGTATTACAAGGATACGATTCGACTGTGGAATGAAATGCTGGATCATCCGGATTATGACCAACATTGGAAAGACCGCAACGTGCTGCCACATCTCACCAACATCAAAACGGCAACTTTGGTAACCGGCGGCTGGTACGATGCGGAAGATTTGTATGGCGCGATCAATACTTATAAAACGCTGGTAAAAAACAATCCGCAAACACCGGTTTATTTTGCGATGGGGCCGTGGGTACACGGCGGCTGGTCGCGCGGCAACGGCGATCATTTGGGCGATGTTGGTTTTGGCGGTCCAACTGGTCCATATTACCGGGAAAATATCGAGTTTAAGTTTTTCAGCCATTATTTAAAAGGAACGGAACTGAATATTGCACCGGTAAATGTTTTTGAAACAGGCAGCAATCAGTGGAAAACCTATCAAAACTGGCCGGCAAAAGAGGCTAAAGAGAAAAATTTATATTTCCTTCCCAACGGAAAATTGTCTTTCGATTCGCCCAAAACCAATGCTTCTTTTAGCACCTATATTTCTGATCCTGCTAAACCAGTGCCTTTTATCAACGGTACTTCGATGGATATGGACAGAGAATACATGACTGCTGACCAGCGTTTTGCCGCCGCGCGACCAGATGTTTTGACTTATCAAACCGATGTTTTAACAGATGACGTTACGCTGGCCGGAAATATCTGGGCAAATTTGAAAGTTGCCATTAGCGGCACGGATGCAGATTTTGTAGTGAAAGTGATTGATGTTTATCCGGATTCTACGCGCAATACTTCTTTTACCGGGCAAAATGTGCAATTGTCGCACTACGAACAAATGGTTAGGAGCGAAGCCATGCGCGGCAAATACCGCAACAGCATTTCCAAACCCAAACCTTTTGTGCCCGGCAAAACAACCCCTGTTAATTTTGAGTTGCAGGATATTTTGCACACCTTTAAAAAAGGCCACCGTTTGATGGTGCAAGTTCAAAGTACCTGGTTTCCGCTGATTGACAGCAATCCGCAACAATTTATGAACATTATGAAAGCTAAGCCGGAAGATTTTAAAAAGGAAACGGTTAAAATTTTTGAAGGTGCGGGCGAAGGAAGTTTTCTGAAGGTTAGGGTGATGTGATAGCAAATATCATTTATAAAAGCCTATATTGAGAAACTGTTTAAACTTAGATCAGAAAAACTCATGATGCTTTTTTATGCTTATAAATTCTGTATTCATAAGATAAAAGAAGCACAGTAAATAAATTCAATGAAATTTAAACAGGCTTTAAAATAAAACTTTCTCAATGACCATTTCTCAACCCAACTTCCACAAAAATATTTACCTGACATCATTTTTAGCCGCCTTAATTCTATTTGGTGGATTACTAATTCTACATTTCGCACCGCTACCAAAACGAGATGTGCTGGCCACAGGTTTTCTGGCTGATATTGTCATCACGTTTCCGGTGGTTTATTATTTCCTGATCATTCGTCCGTATCGGCTTAAACCGCGGCGCATGTTGCTGGTGATCAGTGCGTGTTTACTGGTGGCTTATTTGATTTTACCGCCGCACCAAAAGTATTACGTACTGCAACTGCGCAAAGTAAGCGAACTGGCAGAACTCTGTTTTCTAATTTATGTCATCAGCAAAATCAAAACTATTATCAGCTTTTATCAGCAACAGCAAGCAGGTTACCAGGATTTTGGTTACAACCTTACCAAAAGCTTGATTTCTGTTTTAGGCGATAGTTTTCCTGTGAAAATGCTGGCTTCGGAAATGATTATTTTACGGTTTGGTTTAGGCTGCTGGAAAAATTTCAAGCCTGTATCTTCAAAAATCAAACAGTTTTCAGTTTATAAAGAGTCTGGTTATGCAAGCTTTTTCGGAGCGATTTTAGGTATTCTCATGATTGAGCTGGTGGTTGTTCATCTACTCTTAATGCGTTACAGTCATTTGGCGGCCACATTGGTTAGTTTTGCAAGTGTGTATGGTTTGTTGTTTTTAATTGGAAATCTGTCTGCCATTGTCAAAAGTCCGATACTGTTTTTATCGGATAAAATTTTACTTCGTGTAGGTTTTAAATGGCGAACGATGGTGAACATCAATAATATTGCTTCGGCAGAGAAAATTACAGACAGTTATGTAGCCGATGAAACCTGTTTTAAAGGAGGTTTAATGAAAAATTCTGCCAATGTGCTCATCACTTTCAAGCATCCGGTTAATATCGATCGCATTTACCGGCAACCAGTTAGGGCTGATAAAATAATGATCAATATAGATCAGGCAGCAGCTTTCATCCAAGAGCTTGAAAATCACGTTTAGCATGCTTCTTTTATAACACAATTTTCGATTTCCAACTTTAATTTCTCCAATGTCTACAAGCCCGCTTTGCCGGGCTTTTTTTATGCCGATAAAAACAGCATCGGCAGCCAACAAATCGTAAAAAAATCGTGTTGAAAACTTTTAGTGGGATATTGTGGTAAAAGGTGGTAAAATTTATACTTTTACTCATTAAATATTACCCTAAAAGGGATAATGCCACATTTTCTAGGTGAATTTGAGTGCAAGCTTGATGCAAAAGGGCGAATGATGATCCCTGCAAACCTCAGGAAACAGCTTCCAGAAGCTGAGCGTGAGGGACTTGTGATTAATCGTGGCTTTGAAAAGCACTTGGTAATTTATCCTCGGAAGGAGTGGGATTTGATATTGGATGATCTGTCGAAACTTAATCAGTACGAAAAAAAGAACCGTGATTTTGTAAGATATTTTACCCGCGGGGCAACAGAAATCGTTCCGGATGCAGCCGGAAGAGTACTTTTTCCAAAAAACTTGCTTGATTATGCAGGCATCGGAACGGAAGTAGTGCTGATCGGAAATTTAAATAAAATGGAAGTTTGGGCGCAAAATGCTTACGACGAACAATTAGATAACGAACCGGAAAATTTTGCCAAGCTGGCGGAAGAAGTAATGGGCAACAAAAAAAATGGTGCAAACGAGTAACTACCACACACCCGTAATGTTGCAGGAATGCATCGATGCGCTGGCCATTAAGCCGGGTGGTATTTATGTTGATGTAACTTTTGGCGGCGGCGGCCACTCTAAAAAAATATTAGATGAATTGGGCCAAAATGGTCGTTTGCTGGCTTTTGATCAGGATGAAGATGCCAAACGGAATGTTCCTAATGATGAGCGTTTCACTTTTGTGGAGCAGAATTTCAGGTATCTGAAAAACTCCTGCCGAATGTATGATGCTTTGCCGGTGAACGGGATTCTGGCTGATCTGGGCGTTTCATCGCATCAGTTTGATGAGGCAGAACGCGGTTTTTCCGTTCGGTTTGATGCGGATCTTGATATGCGGATGAACAAAAGCGGTGATTTAACGGCGCAAAAAATCATTAATACTTATGCTGAAGAAGATTTGCACCGCATTTTCGGAATGTACGGCGAATTACAGAACGCAAAATCACTGGCAAAAACAGTAGTCACGGCGCGATTAAACCAGCCGATCAATACCATTTCTGAGTTGAAAATTGTGATTCAGAATCTGATCCCAAAAGGAAAAGAAAATAAATACCTGGCGCAGGTTTTCCAGGCGTTGCGGATTGAAGTAAATCAAGAACTGGAAGCATTGCAGGAATTTTTAATGCAAACTGCTGATATTTTGGCTCCGGGTGGAAGATTAGTGGTGATGTCGTACCATTCATTGGAAGACCGCTTGGTGAAAAATTTTATTGCCAAAGGGAAATTTCGCGGAGAAGTAGAAAAAGATTTTTTCGGAAATGATCTGAAACCGTTTGATGCGGTTAGTCGTGGTGCCATCATCGCTTCCGAAGAAGAAATAAAAACAAATAACCGCGCACGTAGTGCCAAACTTAGAATAGCTGTAAAAAGATGAATCGTTTACGGGCAGAAATTCTGGAAGAAGAGTTTGAAAAAGAACTGATTGTGGAAGAAAAGCCGCCTGTTGGCAAAATTCCGGATAATTTTTTTTCACTGCTTTTTCAAAAAGGTGTGGTTTCTACCGAAGCTGCAACCAAGATGCTGCCCTTTATTTTTTTCGTGGCTTTTTTAGCGATGATTTATATCGCTAATCGGCACATGGCCGAAAATAACATGCGCGATATTGATAAATTATCTAAACAAGTTAAAGAATTAAGCTGGGATTATAAAACCACCAAAGCAGAACTGGCCTTTAAAAGCACGCTGACCGAGGTTGAAAAACGTACCGATACTTTAGGATTGAAAACCTCTGTAGAACCTCCGCAGAAATTAATGGTGACTAACGATGAGCATTAGAACCAATATATTGCTGCGTGTATATCTGGCTTTCGGCCTGATTGTACTGTTTGCTGCGGCAGTAATGGTGCAACTATGTCGCGTGCAGTTTTTACAGGGTAAAAAATGGGCAGCCATGCAGGATAGTTTGTCTATTCGTTATGTAAATGTAGAAGCCGTTCGCGGAAATATTTTTGCGCAGGATGGCAGCATGCTGGCCACTTCTGTGCCCGAATATGAGTTGCGGATGGATATGATGGACGGTGCCATTGCAGATGATAAAATATTTTATGCCAAAGTTGATTCGTTAGGCATGAAAATGTCGACTTATTTTGGCGATAAATCTGCCCGCGATTATTCACGCTATTTGCGTAATGGCCGTCGTGATAGTTCCCGTTATTTGCTGATCAAGCGCAAAATTTCCTTTCAGGATTTAAAGCAGATTAAAAAGTTCCCAATTTTTAATCTGGGCAAATATGGCGGCGGGTTAATTGTTCTCCAAAAAAATAAACGGATTTTACCGTACCGTTCGCTGGCGGCGCGTACCATTGGTTACAAAAATGAAAACGTGCATAACGCTGTTGGATTAGAAGGTGCCTATGCTTCTTTTATCAATGGAGAATCTGGCAAGCGGTTGATGCAACGCATTGTTGGAAACGTTTGGAAACCGGTAAACGACGATTACGAAATTGCCCCAAAAGAAGGTGCAGATATTATTTCTACACTGGATGTGAACTTCCAGGATGTTGCTCAAAATGCTTTACGTAAACAATTGATTATCAGTGATGCCGATCATGGAACAGTTGTTTTGATGGAAGTTGCCACCGGAGAAATTCGTGCCATTGCAAATTACACCAAAGTGAGTGATGGCATTTATGAAGAGAAATTAAATTATGCAATCAGCGAATCTGCCGAGCCGGGTTCTACTTTCAAGCTGGCTTCCTACATGACGGCTCTGGATCAGCATAAAATTGATACTAATACTTTGGTGGATTGCCAGGGAGGTGCGTTTACGGTTTATAAAAAAACCATCAAAGATTCGCATTTGGGTACAGGTGTAATCACGGTAAAACAAGCTTTTGAAAAGTCATCCAATGTAGCCGTTGCCAAGTTGATTTACCAGCATTATAAGGATGATCCGGCTGAGTTTACCGATAACTTATATAAACTGCACTTAAACGAAAAACTAAATCTGCAAATTCCGGGCGAAGGCACGCCGCTTATTAAAAATCCAAATACGAGCAAAAGCTGGAGTGGGTTAACACTTCCGCAAATGGCTTACGGCTACGAATCTAAGTTAACGCCGCTGCAAATGCTCACTTTGTATAATGCGGTTGCCAATAACGGTAAGATGATTGCGCCGCTTTTTGTACGCGAAATCAGAAGGTTAGGCAATCCGATTGAGCAGTACCAAGCCAGAGTAATCGATCCCAAAATTTGTTCTGATGCTACTTTGGGTAAAGTTAGAAAAATGATGGAAGGCGTGGTTGATGATAAAAAATATGGTTCAGGCTATCAAATTATCCACAACCCACTGTATCGCGTGGCTGGCAAAACCGGCACTGCGCAGGTAGCAAACGGTGCTTTGGGCTATAAAGGAAAGCGTTCTTATCAGGCTTCTTTTTGTGGTTATTTTCCTGCGGAGAAACCCAAATACTCTATGATTGTGGTCATAAACAATCCCAAGGGCGCATATTATGGTGCTTTGGTTTCGGGTCCGGTTTTTCGGGAAATTGCAGATAAAGTTTATTCAAGCGATCTGGATTTAAACCAAACTCCGGCAAATATTCATTTGGCTGATGCGCAATTATCACCCAAAACCAAAGGCGGTCAGCAAAAAGCCGTGCAGGAAGTTTACAGCAAATTTGGTTTAAAACCGGTTTACGCTAAAAATAAAGAAGTTGCCATTGATAGTAGCGAAGGTATCGAAAGCGAAACAGCTACCAAAAAAGGCACAGTGCCATCTACAATAGGAATGGGTTTGCGCGATGCTTTGTTTATCATGGGAAATTCGGGCTATAAAGTTTCGGTTATTGGCAGCGGAACGGTTACCCGTCAATCAGTTGATGCGGGCAGCATGATCCCGAAAGGTTCTAAAATTGTACTCGAATTGGAATGAAATTACTAAGAGAAATATGTGCAGGAATCCCCGGAGCAGCTGGTTTAAAAAAACCGGAGCAGGAAATTACTGCGCTTGTTTTTGATTCGCGGAAAGTGGTTCCGGGCTGTTTATTTTTTGCCGTTCGAGGAACTTTGGTTGATGGACACCAGTTTATTAATCAGGCTATTGCTTCCGGTGCGGTTGCAATTGTGTGTGAAGAAATTCCGGAAAATCAACCTACTGAAATTACCTGGATAAAAACAGCATCGGCATCATTTGCCTTGGGTTTGGCTGCAGCCAATTTTTATGATCATCCTTCAACAAAACTAAAATTAGTTGGAATTACTGGAACGAATGGCAAAACGACAGTTGTAACATTGTTGTTTAATCTTTTTAGAGAATTGGGTTACAAATGCGGTATGCTTTCAACGGTAGAAAACCGGATTAATAATGAAGTGATTACGGCAACGCATACTACGCCAGATCCGATCGCGCTAAATGAATTGCTGCAGGAAATGATAGAGTTGGGCTGCGATTATGCTTTTATGGAAGTGAGTTCGCACGCCATTGTGCAGCATCGCATTACCGGTTTGTATTTTACCGGTGCTATGTTTTCTAACATCACACACGATCATCTGGATTTTCACAAAACATTCGATCAATATTTAAAAGCCAAAAAGACTTTTTTTGATGAATTGCCCGATACTGCTTTTGCCCTCACAAATTTGGATGATCGCAACGGTCGCGTGATGCTGCAAAATACCAAAGCTTCGCAGAAAACTTATGGTTTAAAATCGATGGCTGATTTTAAAGCCAAAATCATCGAAAATCAATTCGGCGGTATATTGCTGAACATTGATCAGCAGGAAGTTTGGTTTAAATTGGTTGGCAGTTTTAATGCTTACAACTTGCTTTCGGTTTACGCAGCAGCCATGTTGTTAGGCCAGGAGCAGGAAAAAGTGCTGACCATTTTGAGCCGATTATCTGGTGCAGAAGGTCGGTTTGATTATCTCATTTCTCCCAACAAAATCATCGGTATTGTAGATTATGCACACACGCCGGATGCAGTACAAAATGTGTTAAGCACGATTAAAGATATTCGTAAAGGCAGCGAACAGGTGATCACGGTAATCGGTTGCGGTGGCGATCGGGACAAAACAAAACGTCCGATCATGGCCAATGTGGCCTGCGAGTGGAGCGATAAAGTAATCTTGACTTCTGATAATCCGCGTTCTGAAGATCCGGCGCAAATTATCCGTGATATGGAAGCTGGCATCACACCAGATCAGCAACGCAAAGTATTTTCTATTGCGGATAGAAAAGAAGCGATAAAAGCAGCATGCCATCTGGCGCAGCCTGAAGATATTATTTTGCTGGCCGGAAAAGGACACGAAAAATACCAGGAAATTAAAGGCGTAAAAAACGCTTTTGATGATAAACAGATTTTGGCAGAACAATTTAAACTGATGAGCTGATGCTGTATTATCTATTTACTTACCTCTACAAAAATCATAATATTCCGGGCGTTGGTGTGTTTCAATACATTTCGTTCCGCACGGCAATGTCGGTTATTTTATCGCTGATTATTACGACGGTTTTTGGCGGAAAAATCATCAAATACCTGCAGAAAAAGCAGGTTGGCGAAACCGTTAGAAATTTAGGTTTAGAAGGCCAGATGCAAAAACAGGGAACGCCAACGATGGGCGGCATCATGATTTTGATGGGCATTTTAATCCCGACTTTGTTGCTGGCCAAACTAGATAATATCTACATTATCCTGATGATTATCACCACCATTTGGATGGGCGCAGTTGGTTTTTTGGATGATTATATCAAAGTTTTCAAGAAAAATAAAGAAGGGCTGGCTGGTCGTTTTAAGATTGTTGGTCAGGTTGGTTTATCGGTGATTATTGGTTGGACGATGTATTTCAGTCCGGAAATCGTTGTCCGTCAAACCGTTACGCTTCCGATAAAAAATGATGCTCCGGTAGAAGTTCATCAAATTGGTAACAAATACGTTTACACGCAGGATATCAAATCCACCAAAACCAACGTGCCATTTTACAAGCACAACGAGTTTGATTACGCAAAAGTAATTAAGTTTATCGGTCCTGGTTATGAGCATTATGCGCTGATCGTATTTATGCTTTTCACGATTTTTATCATCACAGCGGTTTCCAACGGAGCCAATATTACGGATGGAATTGATGGTTTGGCAACAGGAACTTCGGCCATTATTGGAATAACGCTTGC